>DDUE01000078.1 GCA_002344625.1 Rhodocyclaceae bacterium UBA2346
CCACCCACATCCCCCCGTCGCCCAGCGACAACGCCCCCCCCCAGAAAGGGCTTGCCCGCCCCTCCCCCGCCCAGCCGTTCGGCGTCGCGTACTTCCCGCGCCGCCGCCGGGTCCCCGGCGGCGAGGCGCGCACGCGCGGCGTCGAGCACGATCCGGGCCGTGTCGCGGCCATCGAGCTGGCGCGCCCAGTGCTCGCCCGCATCGGCGGAGTGCAGGACCACGCCGCCATGTCCGACCGCCCAGCCGCGCTCGGCAGATGCGAAGGAGACATCGGTCAGCGCCACGCTCACCGGGACGCCGGCGGCCTGGCGCCACGACTTGCCGGCGTCGTCCGACAACAGCACGGCACCGTATACCCCCACCGCGACGAGCCGCTCTCCGGCGCGGGCGACCGCCAGTTGCAGGGCGCCGTGGGCACGTGCATCGGCACGCGCAGGCAAGTCCAGGAGGTCCGGCACGGCGGCGCCCCGGGCCGCACAGGCCGGCCCGGCCGAGACCGAAAGAACGAGCAGGATCGCGGCCAGGGAAGGCCGCAAACGCCCGGAAATGTAGAAAAGCATCTTGAGATCTCGCGTCCGCCTCGACCGCCGCAGTACCGATCGAACCGGCACTGGGGGTCAGGCGCATCATGAACAGCGGTGGGCAATCACCCGCCAACGGGGCGCGCCCCCGCCGGCAGTCGGGTGCGCGGCCGGAAACACGGGCGGATTCAGCGTGACGATTCCGCCGCGACCGCGTCACCGGTGAAGTAGGTCTCGGGCTTGCGCGGCACGGCCCGGAAGTCCTCCCCGTTCAGCGCCTGGATCACGCTCATGGTGCCGGCCTGGAGGTTGAACACGGTCGCCGTCTTGATCAGCGTGGCCGGAATCGTCGGCACGACGAAGGGCGTGACCTGCGTCGTGCGCCACAGCTTGCCCTCCGCATCGAATCCATCGACCAGCGCGATCAGCCAGGTATCCTCATCGATGTAGTAGCGGCGCTTGGGCACCGCGTGGCGCTTGCCGGCCGCCACATTGGCCTCCACGACCCATACGCGGTGCTTCTCCCAGCGCACCAGATCGGGATTGAGATGATTCCTGGCGATCGCATCCTCGAGCGGCGCACCCACGAACCCGTTGTTGTTGTACGGGATCAGCATTTCCTGCTTGCCCACCAGCGTCCATTCGTAGCGGTCGAGGGCGCCGAAGAAGCCTTGCACTTCGTCGAAGTAGTTCGCGCCTGAAGCGACGAAATCGGGCGTGTCATACGATACCGTCGGCGCGCGCCGCACACGCCGCTGGCCGACCAGATACTGCCAGGCCTGGCGCGCATTTTTCTGATGGATGCTGTCGCGGATCACCAGCGATTCGCCGGCCTTGAAGGGCGGCTCGAGGGTATTGAAGCGGAACATCGCGTACTCGCCAGACCAGCTCTCGGCGGTCGCGTCCTCGTAGTATTGGGGATACTGGAAGGCGATCTCGTTGCGCGTCGCGAGCGTGTGCGAGCCATCGGCATTGCCGACGATGTTCTTGAAGCGATACTCGATCGAGGGCGCCTCGACACGCATCAGGAAGTTCCACATCACCTCGACGCCGTTCTGCGGAATCGGGAAGGGCGTGCCGCCGATGCAGCCTTCGATCGAATAACCGCCATCCTTGGTCTGACAGCGGATCGCGTTGGTGGCCGTGTTGTCGTATACACGTTGCGAAGCGGCGGCGGTTCGGCGGGTAGGGAAGACATCGAGACGAAAGGTTTCGGGGAACTTACGCAGCAAAGCCTGGGTGCCATCCGACAGCAACGCGGTGTATTCGGCCATGTTCGCCGCGCTGACCTGGAACAGAGGCTTGTCGTCGCTGAAAAGCTCGGTCGGGATGTCGCCAAGCGCCTTGCCGGCCACGGGCCCGGTCATGCCGCCGTCCCAGGCGGGAATGCTGCCGTCGGCGTTGCCAGCCCGTTCGGCCCCCAGCGGGGTCAGCGTAACTGCGAGCGCACCCGCCTCCTCCGCCGTCACCGCCGCCCAGCCGGCGTGATGGCCCGCCAGGCCCGCTAGCAATGCCATGAAAACAATCTTGTGCTTGGTCATCGTTCGTCTCCCGGATCGTTCGATCGTCTGTTCTGATTAGAAAGTGCGCTGGATCGACAGCGAGATGAAATCGCGGTCGCCATGGAAGTTTTGATATGAAAGCTCGGGAACCTCGGTGCCGTAGCGGATCACCGAACCGGCGGAGCCGAAGTAGTGGGTGAAATTCAGCCCCGCCTGCCAGGTGCGCTGGTAATCGGCCTTCACCCCGATGCTGAAGCTGCCGCCCTCTTCGGACGGGAACAGCGCGCCGTTGACCGACGAGCGGCCGGCCAGCCCGTAGCTGACGCCGATCGGCACCTGGAGGTCCAGGCCCGGCGTCACCTGAAAGTATTCGGGTGTGAAGACGAACTGGAGCGCACTCGCATCGCGCGTGGCATGGGGGTCTAGCTGGTCCCGGTTGTCGGTCACCGACAGCCTGCGGTTGTAGGCGAACTCGCCGATGAACGAGGCGCCATCCCAGAATGCGCCGGCCCCGAGAACGCTGATCGCCGACAGGTTGAGATGCATCGTCCGCCCCTTCGGGAACGCGGCCAGATCGTCGCCATCCGCGGTCGTATTGCCGGGCAGGATCACGGTATTGCCGCTCGCGACGAGCGGCATGTTGTCGCGGAACGACAATTCGCCCGCGACGTTGGTCTCGCCCACCAGGGTGCTGACGCTGGTGCCGACCGTCACGATGTTCTCGCCGAAGACCTGCACGTAGTCCCCGATGCCGCCCGGCTTCACATTCACGCCCGGGCGCACATAGAACTGCGGCATCTTGTCGTGGTAGCGCGCCGCGTAGAAACCGTACTCGGCGTTGCCCGACTTGAACCGGATCTGCGCGCCGCCCTGGCCGGAGTCCCCGGCTTCGATGTCCGCACCCCGCAGCACCGCGGCCCCCGGGCCAAGAATCAGGGACTCACCGCCGGCATCGACGAAGTCCGCGAAGCTGAAATAGCTGCCCGCGGCAGGCAGGCGCGACTTGCGCCATTCGGCCTGGTAATAGGCGCCCACGGTCACATCCGGATTGATCTGCAACTGCGCCGAAACCTGGCCCACCGGGCGCGCCACCTCCTTGAACTGCGAGTTCGGCACCGACAGCGCGCGCGACAGGTCGAGCGGGGTCTGGGCGCCGGCGATGCCGTTGCTGCCGAAGAACAGGCTCTCGCCATAGAGCTGGGTGAAGCGTCCCGCCTTCAGGTTGAGGTTCATGTCGCCGGGGGACATCGACCCATAGGCGAATACGTCCAGGAACTCGGCCTTGCGCCCGTGCAGATCCCGGGTCTTGCCGGTGAACCGGTTGTATGCCACCGAACGCGAGTTCACCAGCGCCCCGCCCAGCGCCCCGGGGTTGTCGTTCGACTCGTTGTAGACCTGGTCGTACCACACCGCCCCGCTCATCCGGAATCCGAAGTCGCGTTTGTACCTGACATCGAACTCCGAGAGCAGATCGAGGCGGTTCGAAATCAACCCGCGATCGAAATTCAGGTTGCCGTCATTGGTGTTGGCCTGGGGACCGATCGAGTTGTCCGCGACTTGCGCATCGACGCTGCGCACCCGCCAGCCGGCGCTGTACTTGACCGTGTTGTCCCACGACATGCGCACGTCGGGATTGCCGGTGTCGATCTGGAAGGCGGCCGCTCCGCCACTGGCCAGCAAGGCGGTGGCCGCGGCGAAGGTCGCCGCGAAACGGTTGCCGCGCGGCCCGGCCGATACCCGCGCATGTTTCCTGCAAGGACGCCTATTCATCTTCTCCCCCTCATCCTCGATATGTTCTTCGTCATTTTTTCCAGACCGGCGTGAAGGCCTCGCCTTCAACGCCGTGGAGTGATACGGAAGTTATCGGGCTAGAGGATTACCGTCCAATACCATTATTTTCCCATCTCGATACTTATTAGGTATGATTTCGCGCAAACACCGTCCCTGACCCGAAGTGAGAGGCCTAGCCGTGGATTTGAGACACCTGCGCTATTTCGTCACGGTAGCCGAAGAAGAGAACATCGGACGGGCGGCGGCGCGGCTGCACATATCCCAGCCCCCGCTGACCCGCCAGATCCAGCAGCTCGAGGAGGAACTGGGCGTCACCTTGTTCATCCGTACGCCGAGGGGCATGGAACTCACCCAGGCGGGGGAGTTGTTCCTCGCAGAGGCGCGCAACATCCGGGCGCTGGTAGAACAGGCCACCGAACGCACGCAAAGGGCCGGTCAGGGGAAGCTCGGGCGGCTCGATGTCGCGATCTTCGGATCCGCCATCCTGGATGTCATCCCCAAACTGCTGCTGAACTTCCGCAACGCCCATCCGGACGTCAAGGTCGTTCTCCATACGATGACCAAGGCGGAACAGATCGAAGCGCTGCGTCAGAAACGGATCTCGGTCGGCTTCAACCGCATGCTGGTGCCGCTGGACGACATCGAGATCAAGCCCGTCGCAACCGAGGAGTTGCTGCTCGCACTACCGAAGGAGCATGTGCTGACGCACAAGGCGCACCTCCGTTTCGCGGATCTCCGGACTCACCCGATGATTCTCTTTCCGACCGGCGCCCGCCCAAGCTTCATCGACAAGGTGATCGGACTATGCACCGAGAGCGGCTTTCAGCCAGTGATCTCGCAGGAAGTCGGCGACGCGGTCACCGGCGTCGCGCTGGTCGCCAGCGGATTCGGGGTTTGCTTGGTGCCCGAGTCGGCGACCACGCTCCAGTTTCCCGGTGTCGTCTATCGCCGATTCACGGACGCGCCACCGAACATGAACGTCGATCTGAGTTGCATCTATCGGAAGGAAGACCAATCCCCGATCCTGGCTGCATTCTTGCTGACGGTCGATGCCCATGGACACAGGCCACCTTGACCGTGGCGAAGCCCGCTGCAGGTTTTCGTCAGAGCGGCAGGGCCGTCTCGTTCTTGATCTCGCGCAGCGCCACCGCGGTATGGGTGACGTCGATCTCCGGGATCTTGAGCAGGAATTCGTGCATGAACACCGACAAGGCCTCGAGGTTCGGCAGGTAGAGCTTGAGCAGGCAGTCGGTCTCGCCGAGCAGCTCGTAGCACTCCACCACCTGCTCGCAGGCCTTGACCACGCGCTCGAAGCGGTCGAGCACGTCGGCGCTGTGCTGCTTGAGCTTGACGCGCACCCACACGCAGGTGCCCAAGCCCACCTTGTGGCGGTCGACCAGCGCGACGTAGCCGCGGATCACGCCCGCCTCCTCCATGTCACGCACCCGCCGCCAGCATGGCGTGGGCGACATACCGACCCTGTCGGCGAGCACCTGGGTGCTGAGCGTGGAGTCCTTCTGCAGCAGCGTCAGGATGTGTCGCTGCGCCGGGTCGAGCTTCATGAGGGGTGGCCTTGTACGGCGGTCGTCTGGTCGGTGCGGGCGTGGGGACACCCATGGCGGACTGCTTTGGGGGAGCGGGCTTGCCCGGGCAAGCAGCGCACGGACAGCGCCCTTGTTCGCGGGCAAGCCCGCTCCCCCAAGAGGACTTACAGCACCTTCAGCAGTTCGACCTCGAACACCAGGGTGGCGTTGGGCGGGATCACGCCGCCGGCGCCGCGCGCGCCGTAGCCGAGCTCGGGCGGGATGGTGAGCTTGCGCTTGCCGCCCACCTGCATGCCCTG
>DDUE01000025.1 GCA_002344625.1 Rhodocyclaceae bacterium UBA2346
TCGAGGTGTATTTTGGACTGAGTGCTCCTCCTAAATGAACACGTCCAACAGTCCACTCATCGATCATATCCGCCCAGTCCTGCAACATCGCCGCCCGCTGCTTGCGGTATTCCGCCTTGTTGTAGACTGCCCTCACGCCCTTCTGCTCGTGCGCCAGGCACTTCTCAATCCAGTCGGTGTTGTAGCCGGCCTCATGCAACAGCGTGCTGGCTGTGCGCCGCAAGTCATGCGGCCCGAACTTGGCCAGCGACTTCCCGTCTTTCTGCGCCGCTTTGTAAGTCAGGGTCAGCACCTGGTTGAGCGTGGCAGCGCTCATCGGCGCATCCGAGTCGTACCGTGATGGCAAAACGAAGTCGGAACCACCGGCAAAGGTTTTCAGGGCAATGAAAATCTCCAGAGCCTGCTGGGACAGGAATACCAGGTGCGGGTTACGGCGCTTCATCCGCTCCTTGGGAATCGTCCACAGCGCTTCGCTGAAACTGATCTCGCTCCAGGTCGCATTGGTCAGCTCGCTTTTGCGCACCATGGTCAGCAAAAGCAGCTTGGCCGCCGCACGATTTGTTGGGCTTGTACCCACCCGCTCCATGTACTGGTACATCAGCCCGATTTCTTCTGGCGTCAACGCTCGATCGCGTGGCTCGAATCGGGCAATGCTGGTTGGCCGCACCAGCTCCGCCGGGTTTTCGACCTTCTGCCCACGCTCGGTTGCCCAGCGAAACACTTGCATAACGATTTCACGCACATGAACGGCGGTGGCCGGCGCCCCTCGCTCGACGATGGCATCGGTCAGTGCCCGCAAGTCCCCACGGGTGATCTCCACCAGCTTCTGATTGCTGAATTTCGGCTTCAGCTCGCGTTCATAGACAGAACGGCGCATATCGCGGGTGGAGTCAGCCATCTGGTAGCCGCGCAGCCACTTCTCAGCCCAGGCACCAAACGTCTCCGCATCTTTCACTCGCGCCTTGTCGCGGGCCTTCTCCTTGGCCGGCGACTTGCCAGCCGCAACCATCTTCTTGGCGTCATTCAACTGTTCACGGGCTTCAGCCAAGGTGATGCCACCGACCCCATAGCGACCAAAGGTAATGGTCTCCTGCCGTCCGTTGATTGAGTAGTTGTAACGAAACGAGATGGAGCCGGCTGGAGTCACGGCCACATAGAGCCCTTTTCGGTCATTCACCTTGTAGAGCTTGTCCCTGGGCTTGAGATTTCGTAGCTTGGTATCGGTCAGCATGTAGCGTGTCCCTCTTCATTCTCGATACCATGCTGAAAAAACGCCAAACTTGCATCGTTTTTTCTATACAAAACAACAAATTATAAAAATACGATACCATGATAACATAATAAAATGCAGCATGGTATCGGCATCAATCATGGCATCATCAACGGATAGTACCAGCTTTAATGCCATGCTCAAACGGTGCTTGGCGCTTCCTCCTGTTGCCAAACCCTGCCAGACAAAAATACAAAAAATCCCGCAATTACGCGGGCTTAGCGTATTTTTATGCCATCAGGTGCCTGGCCGTGCCAGACGCGGGATCATTCCCACTCGATCGTCGCCGGCGGCTTTCCGCTGATGTCGTACACCACCCGGTTGATCCCCCGCACTTCATTGATGATGCGGTTGCTGACCCTGCCCAGCAGGCTGTGCGGCAGTTCCGCCCAGTGCGCAGTCATGAAATCCTGGGTCTGCACCGCGCGCAGCGCCACCACGTATTCGTAGGTGCGCCCGTCGCCCATGACGCCCACACTCTTCACCGGCAGGAACACGGCGAAGGCCTGGCTGGTCTTGTCGTACCAGTCGGCGGCGCGCAGTTCGTCGATGAAGATGGCGTCGGCGCGGCGCAGCAGGTCGGCGTATTCCTGCTTGACTTCACCGAGGATGCGCACGCCCAGGCCAGGGCCGGGGAAAGGATGGCGGTAGACCATGTCGTGCGGCAGGCCGAGGGCGACGCCGAGTTCGCGGACTTCGTCCTTGAACAGGTCACGCAGCGGTTCGAGCAGCTTCAGGCCGAGGGTCTCGGGCAGGCCGCCGACGTTGTGGTGGCTCTTGATGGTGTGCGCCTTCTTGTTCTTGGCGCCGCCGGACTCGATCACGTCGGGGTAGATGGTGCCTTGCGCCAGCCACTTTGCATTCGGCAGCTTCTTCGCCTCGGCCTGGAACACCTCGACGAACTCGCGGCCGATGATCTTGCGCTTCTGCTCTGGGTCGGTGACGCCCTTCAGGTGGCCCATGAACTGTTCGGCGGCATCGACATGCACGACCTTGGCGTGCAGGCGGCCGGCAAACATTTCCATCACCAGCTTGCCTTCGTTGAGGCGCAGCAGGCCGTGGTCGACGAACACGCAGGTGAGTTGGTCGCCGATGGCGCGGTGGATCAGCGCCGCCGCCACCGACGAATCGACGCCGCCCGACAGGCCGAGGATGACTTCTTCATCGCCGACCTGTTCGCGGATTTTCTTCACCGCTTCCGCGATGTAGTCGGGCATGTTCCAGTCGTGGCCACAGCCGCAGATGTCATGCACGAAGCGGGCGATCATCTCCTTACCCTTGATCGTGTGCGTGACTTCGGGGTGGAACTGCACGCCGTAGAAACCGCGCGCCTCGTCCGCCATCGCGGCGATCGGAGTCGAATCATTGCTGCCGATCAGCTTGAAGCCTGGCGGCAGCTCGGTGACCTTGTCGCCGTGGCTCATCCAGACGTCGAGCAGGCCGTGGCCTTCGTCGTTGGTCCGGTCCTCGATGCCTTCGAATAGCTTCGAATGGCCGCGCGCGCGCATTTCGGCATAACCGAACTCGCGATGGCTCGAGCTCTCGACCTTGCCGCCGAGCTGGCTCGCCATGGTCTGCATGCCGTAGCAGATGCCCAGCACCGGCACGCCCAGCTCGAACACCGCCTGCGGCGCCCTCCACTCCTCGGCCTCGTAGACCGAGTTGGGGCCGCCCGACAGGATGATGCCATCGGGTGCGAACACGCGAATGAACGCATCGGACACGTCGAACGGATGGAGCTCACAATAGACCTGCTGCTCACGCACCCGTCGTGCGATGAGCTGGGCGACCTGGGAGCCGAAATCGAGAATCAGGATTTTCTGGTGCGTCATGGGTATCTCGAAAAGAATAAAGGCGGCTGTCGCCGCCCGGTTCAAACCTGGCCTGCTGCTCAACTCACCTGGTAGTTGGGCGCTTCCTTGGTGATCTGCACATCGTGCACATGCGACTCGCGAACCCCGGCCGAGGTGATCTCGACGAAACGAGCGCGGTCATGCATCGCCGCGATATCTTCGCAGCCCAGGTAGCCCATCGACGCCCGCAGCCCCCCCACCAACTGGTGGATGACGGCCGACACCGGACCTTTGTAGGGCACCCGTCCCTCGATGCCCTCGGGCACGAGCTTGTCGATGTTCGACGAACTGTCCTGAAAGTAACGGTCGGCCGCGCCCTTTTCCATTGCGCCGAGCGACCCCATGCCCCGGTAGGCCTTGTAGGAGCGCCCCTGGAACAGCACGGTTTCGCCGGGCGCCTCTTCGGTGCCGGCGAACAGGCCGCCGAGCATCACCGAGTGCGCACCCGCCGCGATCGCCTTGGCGATGTCGCCGGAATAGCGCACGCCACCGTCGGCAATCAGCGGCACACCCGACCCGACCAGCGCCGTTGCGACATTGTCGACCGCGGTGATCTGTGGCACCCCGACCCCCGCCACGATGCGCGTCGTGCAGATCGAACCCGGGCCGATCCCGACCTTGACCCCGTCGGCGCCGGCATCGACCAGCGCACGCGCCGCGTCGCCGGTGGCGATGTTGCCGCCGATCACCTCGACCTGCGGGAAGTTCTTCTTGACCCAGCTCACCCGGTCGAGCACACCTTGTGCGTGCCCGTGTGCCGTGTCGACCACGATCACATCCACGCCGGCCTCGGCGAGCAGCGTTGCGCGCTCTTCGGTGCCGGCACCGACGCCGATCGCCGCACCGACCCGCAGACGCCCGAGCTCATCCTTCGACGCCATCGGATGCTCGGTGGATTTCATCATGTCCTTGACGGTGATGAGACCGCGCAGTTCGCCTTCGTCGTTCAGCACCAGCACGCGTTCGAGCCGGTGCAGACGCAGCAATTCACGTGCTTCCTCGAGGCTCGCGCCCTCCCGGACCGTCACCAGGCGATGCTGGGGCGTCATGATCGCCGACACCGGCTGTTCGAGATTGCTCTCGAAGCGCAGGTCGCGATTGGTGACGATGCCGACCACCTTGTTGTTCTCGATCACCGGCAGGCCGGAAAACTTGTGCAGGCGGGTCAGCGCCACCACTTCGCCCACCGTCATCGTCGGCGGCACGGTAATCGGATCCTTCAGCACCCCCGATTCGAAACGCTTGACCTTGAGCACCTCGGCCGCCTGCTCCTTGTCGGTGAGATTCTTGTGTACGATGCCGATACCGCCTTCCTGGGCGAGCGCGATCGCGAGCCGCGACTCGGTCACCGTATCCATTGCAGCCGATACCAGGGGAATGTTCAGGCGGATTTTTCTGCTAACCTGACTGTGCAGCATCACATCGCGCGGCAGCACGGTCGAGTGGGCGGGGATGAGAAGGACGTCATCGAAGGTCAGCGCCTTCTGGATCACGCGCATGGCTGTTATCCTTTCGACCAAATCCGTATTATACCGAGGCTGTCAACCCGGTGTTAGCGCTGCGCAGGAGTGATGCGGGAGTCCGTCCGAATGCAAAAACGTGTCTTGATGCTCGCCGTTCTCGTCATTGCCATACCCGCCTGGGCCCAGATCTACGAATGGCGTGATGCCCAAGGCAATCTGAATTTTTCGGACCGCCCCCCGCCCGGCGTGGAGGCCAGACCGATACGCAGCGCCAAGGCACCCGCGGCGCCTGCCGCTCCCGAGCCCGCCGCGGCATCCGAGGCCACACCGGCCAGCGCAGCTCCCAAGAGCGTCGCAGAGCAGAATCTCGAGTTCCAGAAGCGCCGCGAACAACAGGCCGAAGCCCGGCAGAAGGCCGAGCAGGAACAGCAGGCCGCCGAGAACAGGCGGATTGCATGCGATCAGACGCGCAACAATCTGGCCGCCCTCGAATCGGGCCAGCGCATAAGGCGTGCGAACGCCCAGGGTGAGTCCGAATTTCTCGACGATGCGGCGCGCGCCACCGAGATCGAGCGCAGCCGCGCGCTCTTGCGCGCCAACTGCCCCTGAGTCGCCCCTGGTTCAGGCCTGGGCCGCGCCGCCGCCTTTCTTCATCGTCTTGCCCGCGTCGGCGCGCTGCTTGCGCACCGCCTTCGGGTCGGCGATCAGCGGGCGGTAGATCTCGACCCGATCGAGATCGCGCAACGGCACATCGAGCCTGGTGAGCTTGGCGTAGATACCCACCTTGTTGCGTCCATCGATATCGAGATCGGGATAACGCTCGCGCAATCCCGACGCCTCGATGGCCTGAGCCACGGTCGAGCCGGCAGGCAAGCTCAGCCGGATCAGCTCACAGCGCTGGGGCAAGGCATACGACACCTGAACGTCGATGACCTCAGCCACGGCCAGCGCCCTTGAAAACCTGCCCCGCCCGCTTCACGAACGAGTCCACGAACGTGTTGGCGATATGGTTGAACACTGGCCCCAGCACCTTTTCGAGAAGCTTGCTCGCAAACTGGTATTGCAGGTTGAACTCGACCTTGCAGGCGGTTTCACCCAGGGGCGTGAAGCGCCACGCACCGTCAAGATGCTTGAACGGCCCTTCCTTGAGCCGAATATGCATTTCGAACGGCGCGCGCTTGGTGTTTTCGGTCGAAAAATGGGCCTTGATCCCGTGATAACTGATATGCAAGGTTGCCACGGTGAGCGAGTCGGTGCGCAAATGCACTTCGGCGCCGCCACACCACGGCAGGAACTGCTGGTAGTCCTCGCAGCGGTCGACAAGTTCGAACATCTGCGCGGGCGTGAATTCGATCAGGACCAGTTTTTTGACTTCAGCCATGAGTGGGACGCTTGTTTTGCCGAACTGCTAGAATCCGCGATTCTACCGCAAGCGGCCGCGCGCCCAATCCCCGGAATCCGACACCTCATGAGCATCATCGACAATCGCAAGGCCTTTCACGATTACTTCATCGAGGAAAAGTACGAGGCCGGCATCGCTCTGGAAGGCTGGGAAGTCAAGGCCATTCGAGCCGGCAGGGCCAACATCAAGGAGGCCTACGTGATCGTGCGCGATGGTGAGATCTTCATTCTCGGCATGCACATCACCGCCCTCGCCAGCGCTTCGACCCATGTCCACGCCGACCCGACCCGCACCCGCAAGCTGCTGTTGCATGCCGGCGAGATCGACAAGCTGATCGGCAAGGTCGAGCGCGCAGGCTTCACCCTGGTGCCCCTGGATCTGCACTACTCGAAAGGACGCATTAAGGCCACGATCGGGCTCGCCAAGGGCAAGAAGCAGTTCGACAAACGTGAAGACGACAAGAAACGCGACTGGGAGCGCGAAAAGAACCGCCTGATGAAGGTCAAGGCCTGACGCTGTACCCGGCGTGCAACCGTTCGCACGCCGCCACCCCCGCCGTGCCTCACGAACTGCACGAGAGCATCGAGCAACCGGCCCGATTGCGCGCCCAGTCGGGGCGCCGCGCCGCGAAGCGCTCGCGCCCGGCCTGCTCCTCATAGGGCCGGCGCATGACATCGAGCAGGGTATGGACCAGGCCCGGATCGCCCGCCTCGGCAGCGTCGATGGCCTCCTGGGCAAGGTAGTTGCGTAGCACGTAGGCCGGGTTCACCGCGTTCATGGCAGCACGCCGCGCACCTGCTTCGACACCTTCGCGCCTCACCCGATCGACATAGTCACGCAACCATCCGCGCAAACCCTCGCCATGCGCTCCGACCTTGTCGATGCTGTAGAACGCCTGCTCGAACACGGCCAGATCCGGAGACTCGACATCGACGTCGGCGAGCCGGCGGTAGAATATCGTCATGTCGACCTCGGCATCCGCAAGCAACTGGTAAAGCCGGTCCACGAGATCCGACTCCGCCTCGCCATAGCGACTCAAACCCAGCTTGGCGGCATGCTGGGCACGGCTCTGCCGTTCAAACACCTCCACATAGCGGTCGAGTCCGGCCTGCAGCGATTCGGCCTCGCCAAACAGCGGAAACAACGCGTTCGCCAGTTGCACTAGGTTCCAGTGAGCGATCTGCGGCTGATTGCCGAAGCGGTAACGCCTGCCGCCGGCATCGGTCGTATTGGGCGTCCAGCCGAGGTCGAAGTTATCCACCCAACCATACGGCCCGTAGTCGATCGTGAGCCCCAGGATCGACATGTTGTCGGTATTCATCACGCCATGCACGAACCCCACCCGCATCCAGTGCGCCAGAAGGCAGGCGGTGCGCTCGCACACCTGCACAAACCAGGCCGTGCGGCGCGAAGGCACGTCGCCGTCGAGCTCCGGGAAGTCCCGCGCGATAGTGAAATCCACCAGCTTCTCGAGGAGCGGCAGATCGCCCCTCGCACTCAATAGCTCGAAATTGCCGAAGCGGATGAAGGACGGCGCCACGCGGCACACCACCGCACCCGGCTCGGCACGCGGACGCCCGTCGTAGAACATGTCACGCACGACCTCTTCGCCCGTGGTCACGAGGCTGAGCGCGCGCGTGGTCGGCACGCCGAGATGATGCATCGCCTCGCTGCACAGGAATTCGCGTACCGATGAGCGCAGCACCGCACGGCCGTCGGCGCTGCGCGAAAACGGCGTCGGCCCGGCCCCCTTCAACTGCAGCTCCCAACGCTCGCCGCGCGCGTTCACCGTCTCGCCCAGGGTGATCGCGCGGCCATCGCCCAGTTGCCCGGCCCAGTTACCGAACTGGTGTCCGCCATAGCAGGCCGCATACGGCGCCATTCCGGGCATCAGCGCATTGCCGCCGAACACCTTGGCAAAATCGGCGCACAACACGTCCTCGCGCGTCAGATCGAGCAGCTGCGCCACCTCCGGCGACCACGCCAGCAGCGCCGGCGCCCTGACCGGCGTCGGCCGCACATGGGCGAAACAGGCTCCATGCACCTGCCTGACCCGCACGGCATCACTCGGATCGGCCGGCAGTTCGCGCACGAAGCGGTTATCGAAGCGCAGTGGTTTCATGGTCATGCGGAAATCTCGGTAGGTTTCGTCGATGCGCCCGCGACGGGCGCACCACAGCGCTTACAACAAACTTGGAACACCGGGTCCGCCCATGGTTCGGCTCCTCCGGCACGGCCTCAACGCCGCGCCCGGCCAAAGGCCGCATGCACCGAAAACGCAAACAGGCTCGCGGCCGCCACCATCAGGCCCAGGGGTACCAACGCGGCCAGCAGCACGTCGCCGCCGCCCGGTTCGGTCGCGGCAAGCGCGAGCGCATCGCTCAGCACGGTGCCCAGGCTGCGGGTGACCGGATCCAAGCCCATACCGAGATAAGACAACAACGCCTCGACCAGGATCAGCACCGGAAACGCCGTCGCCAGTGCCATCAGCGCGAGCGCCACGATCTCCGGCAACAAGCGCGTGCGCACCAACTGCGCATCCGACACGCCCACGCAGCGCGCAGCGGCCACCGCATCCGAAGCCATGAAGCGGGCCGTGCGCGCCTGCACCTGGCGACACAGCGCAGGCGTGCGCACGAACCCCAGGATGGCGCAGATCACGAGCAGGCGCGCCTCGCTCGCGCTGGTCGGCCCCGGAAAATGTTCCGCCACCACCGCGATCAGCGGCTGCGCGACGAACACCAGCACGACCAGCAGCAATACGGTTGGAATCGCATCGAATACAGCACATGCTGCGGCCCCCCCCCGCCCAGGCAAGCCACCGGCCAACCCCGCGTAAACCCCCGCAAGAATCGTCAATGGCAACCACGCGACCAAACCGGCTAGCCCAACCAGCCAGGCACTGCGCACCCCCTTGAACGACTGTTCGAGCATGATCGCGGCAACCGGATTGGTGGACGGATCACCCCGGTCGCTCACGAATCGCAGCAGCTCGTCCAGAATGCTCGCGCCCTGCCCGCTCCCCGCCGTCTGGGCCAGGTGCACGCTGTCGGCCAGGCCGATCAAGAGAAAGACCGCCAGCAGCGACATCGATCCCAGACCACTCACGCTGCCGACAACCCGCCGCCAGGCTGCACGTTCGGGGCCCGAGCGCAGCACCCGCAGCGACACGACGGCGATGAACACGCACAGCCCGACATAAAACGCATCGGAAAGCGACATCAACGCGACCTCGGCGCCTCGAAACGGGCGAACGCCATCCAGACGAGACCCAGCCCCACGCTATGCAGGAACACACCCAGCAAGACCACCGAATGCAATGCAATGGCGTCACCCGCGTGAAACGCCTCGACCGCATAGCGACCAAGACCCGGCACCTCGAACACGGTTTCCAGCACCAGGCTCAGCAAAAACAAGAAGCCGATCGAGCCAAACGCCGGCGTGCGCAGCGCCGGTAGCGCACAAACGGCACCGTGATTCAGGCAGACCGCCCATTCCGGCAGACCGCGGGCGCGCGCCGCACGCGCCGGTGCGTCGGCCAGCGCCGGCATCAGCCCCACCTCGCGCCACCACAGCGCCACCGCCAGGCCGACGAGCACCGCCGCCACGACGAGGAGCCGACCACCGTCATCGGCCAGCCGACCCGGCCCGAATCCGCTCGCCTGCAGGTAATCGAACAAACGCGCCAGCCCGTGCTCGCCCGCAAAAATCAGAACGCCGGCCACCACCACGAGCACCCCGATCGCATGGCCGCCCGCGCTTCGACGCGCCGCGATCAGGACGAAACCGAGTCCGGTCAATGCGGCTGCCAGGACGAACAACAAGGCCGGAACGCCGACCAAGGCTGCCGACGGCCCGATCCGCCCGGCGACTTCATCGGCGATCCGGCGCCCCCGTACATCCACCCCGAAATCCCCGCCCAGAACGCGCACGCTCCGGTCGAAGAACAGCGTCTCGGTGAGATGTCCGATGCCCGTCGCCGACATGTTGAACAACACCGCAGTGGGCACTGCCGGATGTGCGGGCACGCCCGAGGCATGCACGCCGGCCGCTTCGGGGTCCGCCGCATGCTCCGCCACCACCGCCCCGCCCGGATAGAGAACGAACAGCAGCACGAAACACAGTAGGTTGGCACCAACCAGCCTCAGCAGGGCACGCGTGCAACCGTGCCCGAAGAGAATACCCGCACGTGCAAGGGTCACGCGCTGCATACCGTTACCGCGCGCCGCCGGCGCGGTGGGTCCGCGCGCGCGCGAAAACAGCCATCGGGAAGAATCGGAACGCATCTGACATGGGGCGGATTCTACCCGCAACGCACTTCGACGCGGACGCAGCGCCAGGCGCCGGTCAAAATTCAGTTCGGTGAGCATCGGCTATAATCGCCGCATCGACATCGCAAAAAAATGATGGAGTCAGATACAAAATGGGCTTTCTTGCCGGCAAACGGGTTCTGATCACCGGGCTTCTCAGCAACCGATCGATCGCATACGGCATCGCGAAGGCAATGCAGCGCGAAGGCGCGCAACTCGCCTTCACCTACCAGAACGATCGGTTCAAGGACCGGGTGACCAAGCTCGCCGCCGATTTCGACACTGAGCTCGTGCTGCCCTGTGATGTTCAGGACGACCAGGACATCGAAGCACTCTTCGCCGCCCTTGCGGCCCACTGGGACGGCCTCGACGTGCTGGTACACTCGATCGCGTTCGCGCCGACCGAGGCGCTCGAGGGCGATTTTCTCGATGGCTTCACCCGCGAGGCCTTCAGGGTTTCGCATGACATCAGCGCGGCCAGCTTTCCGCTGCTGGCCAAGGCCGCGCGCCCGATGATGAAGGGGCGCAACGGCTCGCTGCTCACGCTCACCTATCTCGGGGCCGTGCGCACGATGCCGAACTACAACATCATGGGGCTCGCCAAGGCCAGCCTCGAGGCCTCGGTGCGCTATCTCGCGGTCTGTCTGGGGCCCGAGGGCACCCGGGTCAACGGCATTTCCGCCGGTCCGATCAAGACGCTCGCGGCGGCCGGCATCGGCAGTTTCGGCAAGCTTCTGGCCTTCAACGAACACAATGCGCCCTTGCGCCGCAACGTCACGATCGACGAAGTCGGCAATGCGGCCGCCTTCCTGAGCTCGGACCTGGCCAGCGGGGTGACCGGCGAGATCATGTATGTCGACGCCGGCTTCAACACCACGGCGCTGGGCAACTCTGACCAAGGCTGACATCGCTAGATCGGACCAAGCCGGTCCGCAGTCTTCCACGAATCGGGGCTCGTCAAGCGAGCCCCGATTCGTCTGTGCCAAAGTGCCGTGCCGGCCTTACTGGCTCGGTTCGCTACGCAGCGCCGCCGCCCGGATCTCGACCTTGTGGCGATCCCTCAGGGCATCCAGAAAGGCCAGGAACTCGCGCTGCCCGGCAAGGCGCTGATAATCGCGCGCCAAAGCCTGCACCCGCGGATCGTCCGCGGCCAACTCCGGGCGCTTGACGCTCTCGACCTGGAACACTGCAAAGCCGCCATCCGCAGTCGCCACGCCCACATGGGTCGGAACCGTGGTCGACGGCACGCCGAAGACTGCCTGCACCGCGGCGCGATCGGGCTCGGCGCGGGTCAGGGTGCGCGGCTCGCTCCAGGTCTGAGTGGGTGCATTCCCGTTGCGCACCTGCGCAAGCAAGGCTTCGCCGCTTTCCCGGGCGAGTCCTTGCGCCGCTTCCGCGCGCAGGCGTGTCGCGATCTCGTCCTTCACCACGTCGAACGCGAGGCGCTGCGCCTCCTCGAACGCCACCACGCGCGCCGCGACCAGCGTGCCGCGCGCGACCTCGACCGCCTCGGTGTTATGGCGTTTGGTCAGCACATCTTCCGAGAACAACGCGTTGGTCAGGCGATCGTTACGAAAGCCGCCGATCTCTCCGCCGTCGCGGCTGATCCAGTCCGACGTCCGGATCTCGAGCCCGAGCGCCTCGGCCGCCGGCTGCAGGCTGTCGGCCTGTTCATACACCGTATTCGCGAAGAGTTCGGCCTTGGCCGCAAACTGCCGACTCGCCTCCTGGCGCGCGAGTTCGGCGACGATCTCGCCACGCACCTGATCGAGCGGCCGCACGGTGGTCGGTTTGATCGCGGTGAGCTGAATGATGTGGAAACCGAAATCCGAGCGAACGACATCGCTGATCTGCTCGGGCTGCAGCGAGAACACCGCCTCTTCGAACGGCGCGACCATCGCGCCGCGCGCGAAGAAACCGAGGTCGCCGCCGTTGTTCGCCGACCCCTGATCCTGCGACTCGGCGCGCGCCAGCGCCTCGAACTGCGAAGGATCCTCGCGCAAGCGTGCCAGCAAGGCGGCAGCCTTGTCGCCGACCGTTTTGGTCTGCTCCGCGTTCGCGTCCGCGTCGAGCAACAACAGGATGTGTCGGGCACGCCGTTCTTCGGGCTGGCCGAAGCGATCGGCGTTAGCGGCATAGAACTGCTCCACCGCCTCGTCCGAAACCGCCGCCCGCGCGGCGACCGTGGCTTCGTCGAGTACCAGGTACTCGGTCTTGACCCTGGCCGGGCGCTCGAAGCTGGCCGCGTTGGCGTCGTAATAGGCCTTGATCGCAGCGTCGTCGACGGTCGCCCCGGCCTCGAAGTCTCGAGCCGGCAGGCGTATCTCGCGTACGACCCGCTCCTCGAGCTGGGCGGTCAGGAACTGCTTCGCACTCGCATGACCGACGATCGCCCCTTCGGCAACCGAGCGGGCGATCTGTTGGACACGCAGGTCTTGGGCAAGCTGGCTCTCGAACATCGCCGGCGACATGCCCTGGCTGCGCAGCAAGGCCTCGTAGCGCGACAGCGAGAACTGGCCGTTCTCCTGGAACGGCGCCATAGAACCGATCACCTCCTGCAACTGCTCCGCGGTGACGACCAGGCGGCTGTCGGCCGCATAGTTGGCGAGCAGGCGCTGATTGATCAGGTTCTCGAGGACCGATCGCCGGAAGGCCTCTGTTTCGAACAGCGCGCGATCGATCTGCCCTCCGGCGGCCTCGCGCATCCGGTCTTGTTGCTCACGCAGCGCCTGGTCGAACTGCATCATGCTGATCGGCACGCCATCCACCTTGGCGACTTCGGCCCCGCCCGGCGCGTCGCTGAAATAGGCATCCATGCCGAAGAACGCAAACGGCACGATGATTATCGCGAGGATGAGCTGTGAAATGCGCTTGTTTTTTCGAACCGCGTCGAACATCTTGATTTTCCGTGCTTGTCTGGACAATGAGTGCGCGGAGCGGATCCGCGCACCAAGGGGCCGGATTATGGCATCCCGGCGCATCCCAGGCCACCCCGGCCCGTGATTTTGCCGGTTTCGGGTGCCGGCCGCCGACCTGAGGCCATCGGCAAAATCCGTATAATGCGCCATGCGCGCCCAACTGCTGACCTCGACCGTACTGGCCATCGGCTACGCGCTGAGCGGCTGGGCATCGCTCCAGGCGACGGTTCCACCCGACTACGTATCCGTGGTGTTTCCGTCCGCGGGCGTCGCGCTCGCGGCCCTGCTGATATTCGGCAACGGCGTGTGGCCCGGCATCTACGCAGGCTCATTGCTGGTTCAGCTTCTCGCCGGGCATCAGTCGGGTCTGGCCGACAACCCCCTGGCGGCCCTGCTGCCACCCTTCGGGGCCGTCGCCCAGGCGATGATCGGGGCGACCCTCGCCCGCAGCTTGATCGGCTTTCCAAGCGCCCTGGACACGCCGCGCAGCATCATGTTGCTGCTTTTCGTGCTTGCCCCGGTCAGCGCCCTCATCAACCCCACCCTGTCGGTCCCGGCGCTCGTGACGCTTGGCGTGATTCCCGCTGGCGAATGGGTCTACAGCTGGATGCATTGGTGGCTCGGCGACACCCTCGGCATTCTTCTGGCCACGCCGCTGATGTTCGTGTTCCTGGGCAGACCTCGCGAGGTCTGGCGGCCGCGCCGGATCGCGATCACGATCCCGCTGGTGGCCGCCTGCCTGCTGACGGTACTGGTGTTTTCCGCCATTCGCGCCGGCGACGAAGCACGCCTGCATGGGCAATTCAACCGCGAAGCCGAGGGCCTCGCCAGCCTTCTCGACAAACGTCTGAGCGCGCAGGTCGAAATGCTGCTCGCAACCGAACGCTTCGCCGCGCTCAGCACCAGTTTCACCCGCGAGGATTTCCGCAGGTTCGTGAGTCCGATTTTGGCGCGCCATGACGGCTTGCTCAATTTCACCTGGAATCCATTGGTCGCCCAGGCGCAGCGCGAGGCGTTCGAACTGCGGGCCAGTGCCGAGCTGCGCGCGCCCTACCGCATCACCGATCGCGACGAAAGCAGCCCGACCCGAACCGCGCCCGCAGCCGTTCAAACCGAGCATTTCCCGATCCTGTACGTCGAACCCCTCGCAGCGAATCGGGTCGTGCTCGGCCTCGACCCCTTGTCGATCGAGCGCAGCGCGAATGCGATTCGCCTCGCCCGCGAGCGCGGCGTGCCGGTAGCGACCGAACCGTTCAGGCTCACGCAGGACCAGGCGCAGCAACTCGGCGTGGTCATCTATCACGGGGTGGTCCGCAATGGAACGGCGACGAGTCTGATCGGCATCGTGAGCAATGCCTTTCGGATGGACGACGTGCTCGAGCGCACTTTCGCCCAGCACGCCGACATCCGGATCGAGCCATGTCTGATCGATACGGGGGCGACCGGCGGACCCGCGCGAATATCCGGCGCCCCCGGATGCGAGCAGCCTGGGTGGATCGACGTACGGTTGGCGCTCACCCGTCCGATCGAGTTCGCGACCCGCAATTGGGAGGTCCGGTTGCGAGCCTTGCCCGACTTCGCCACCGAACGCCAGTCATGGGCAGGCTGGCTGTCGATCGTGATCGGCCTGTTCGCGGCCGCCATTCTTGCCGCGTTCCTGCTGATCACGACCGGCAACACACGGCGCATCCAGGAACTGGTCGACAAGCGCACCGCCGAACTCGCCGCCACGACCCGCGACCTGCTCAAGCAGAAACGCACACTCGGCCGTGCCCAGAATCTCGCGAAAATGGGCAGTTGGGAAATCGAGCCCGGCTCCGGCCGCGTCAGTTGCTCGGACGGCCTGCGGGCGCTGCTTTCATTGCGGGACGACGATGCCCAGTCGCTCACCGGCCTGCTCGACCTGTTCCTGGCCGATGACCGACACCTGCTGACGGACGCGATAGCCAGCGTCGGCGCCGGACAGCCGCCACGCGGCTGCGACTGCCGAACCACCGATCATCCGCCCCGCATCATGCACATCCTGATCGAGGGCGAATGGCACGAAGGCATACTGGAACGCATCCACGCCACGGCGCAGGACGTCAGCGCTGCGCGCCGGGCGGAGCAGGACATCACCCAGCTCGCGCTCTACGACGCGCTGACCGGCCTGCCCAACCGCAGCCTGTGGATGCGCCAGGCCCGCACGGCGCTCAAGGTCGCACAACGTCATGACGACAAGCTCGCGGTCCTGTTCCTGGACCTCGACCAGTTCAAGACGGTCAACGATTCGCTCGGCCATTCGAGCGGCGACCGCCTGCTCGCCATCGTCGCGACCCGCCTCGCCCGCTGCCTGCGCGAGAACGACATGCTCGCGCGGCTGGGGGGCGACGAGTTCGTCGCGCTGCTGACACGGCTCAACGAAGCCGGCGATGCCGCCACCGTCGCCCGGAAGATGCTGGCAGTGCTGGCCGAAAGCGTCGTGATCGATCAGCACGAACTGAACCTTTCGGTCAGTATCGGCATCGCCCAATACCCCGCCGACGGCAGCGACGTCGACACGCTGCTCAAACACGCCGACATTGCCATGTACAGCGCCAAGGACGGCGGGCGCAACAACTACCAGGATTTCGTGCCGGAGATGAACGTTCGCGCACTCGACCGCCTGATGATCGAAAGCGGATTGCGGCGCGCGCTCGAACGCAACGAACTGGAGCTCCACTATCAGCCGCAGATCGACACCACCAGCCGCGGAATGCCGGGGGTCGAAGCCCTGCTGCGCTGGCAGCATCCCGAAATGGGCTCGGTGCCTCCGGACCGCTTCATCCCGATCGCGGAGAACTGCGGGCTCATCGCGTCCCTCGGCGCCTGGGTGATGGCGGAAGCGTTCCGCCAGCAGGCATCCTGGTCGAGCATGGGACATTCGAACCTGGTGGTCGCGGTCAACATCTCGGCACTCCAGTTTCGCAAACCCGACTTCGTCGATCGCGTTCGCGACCTCCTGCTCGAAACCGGCGCGACCCCCGGCATGATCGAGCTCGAAATCACCGAGAGCGCGCTGATGCAACCGGGCGACGAATTGTTCGATCGCCTCAACCAGTTGGTGCGCATGGGCGTGAAGCTCGCCCTGGACGATTTCGGCACCGGCTACTCGAGTCTTGCCTACCTCAAGCGACTACCCATTACCCGCCTGAAGCTCGACAAGTCGTTCGTTCGCGACCTGCCCGGCGATGCCGAAGATGCGGCCATCGCCTCCGCCGCGATCTCGATGGCCCGCGATCTGGGCATGGAAGTCGTGGCGGAGGGAGTCGAGACCGAAGAACAGTGCGCCTATCTGGTCGAGCGTGGCTGCACCCTGATGCAGGGTTACCTGTTCGCCCGTCCCATGCCGGCGCGCGCGCTGGACCTCGACCTTTCGGCGCGAGTACCCGGTCAAGGCGGCTGAAGCCCGGCGCGCGAGCCTGGGCTTCAGCCGGCATCCGGGCGAAACCCGGGAGCGCATCAACGGGCGCGCGCGAACACGATCCGTCCCTTGTCGACGCTCACCACGATCCGGTCCTTGGCCGCGAACTGCCCTTCCAGGATCGCCTTCGCAAGCGGATTCTCGATCCGCTCCTGGATCGCACGCTTGAGCGGGCGAGCCCCGTAAACCGGATCGAAACCCGCGGTGGCCAGCTCGTTCAGCGCGTCATCGCCAACCTCCATCGACATGCCGAGCCGCGCCAGACGCTGGTCGAGGTAGCGCAGCTGGATCGCGGCGATGCGTGCGATATGCTTCTCGTCGAGCGCGTGGAAGACCACGACCTCGTCGATGCGGTTGATGAACTCCGGACGGAAGAAGGTCTTCACCTCTGCCATCACCGCCAGCTTGACCACCCCGTAGTCGTTGCCGGCCATCTGCTGGATCATCTGGCTGCCGAGGTTCGAGGTCATCACGATCACGGTATTCTTGAAATCCACCGTTCTGCCCTGGCCATCGGTCATCCGGCCATCGTCCAACACCTGCAGCAACACGTTGAAGACGTCCGGGTGGGCCTTCTCCACCTCGTCGAACAGGATGACGCTATAGGGCTTGCGCCTGACCTGCTCGGTCAGGTAGCCCCCTTCCTCGTAGCCGACATAGCCCGGGGGCGCCCCGATCAAGCGCGCCACCGAGTGCTTCTCCATGAACTCGCTCATGTCGATGCGCACCAGGTGATCCTGGGAATCGAACAGGAACTCGGCCAAGGCCTTGCAGAGCTCGGTCTTGCCGACGCCGGTGGGCCCGAGGAACAGGAAGGAGCCATAGGGGCGGTTCTCGTCCGACAAACCGGCGCGTGAACGACGGATCGCATCGGCCACCAGGCGTACCGCCTCGTCCTGCCCGACCACGCGCGCGTGCAGACGCTCCTCCATCTTGAGGAGCTTCTCGCGTTCGCCCTGCATCATCTTCGCGACCGGAATGCCGGTCGCGCGCGACACCACCTCGGCGATCTCCTCGATGCCGACCTGGGTTCTCAGCAACTTGTTGGGCTGGCTGTCACCGACCTGCTCCGCCGCATGCAACTGCGACTCGAGCTGCGGCAGCCTGCCGTATTGCAGCTCCGCCACCTTGTCGAGCTGACCCTTGCGCTGGAAGTCGGCCATCTGCGCCCGCAGATTGTCGATCTCTTCCTTGATGTGGGCCGAGCCCTGGGCCTTGGCCTTCTCGGCCTTCCACACTTCCTCGAGGTCGTTGTACTCGCGTTGCAGTTTGGCGAGCTCCGCCTCGATCAGTTCCAGGCGCTTCTGCGAAGCCTCGTCCTTCTCCTTCTTGACCGCCTCGCGTTCGATCTTGAGCTGGATCATGCGCCGGTCGAGCTTGTCCATGACCTCGGGCTTGGAGTCGATCTCCATCTTGATCCGGGCCGCGGCCTCGTCGATGAGATCGATGGCCTTGTCGGGTAGGAAGCGGTCGGTGATGTAGCGGTGCGACAACTCCGCCGCGGCCACGATCGCCGGATCGGTGATCTCGACGCTGTGGTGGATTTCGTACTTCTCCTGCAGCCCGCGCAGGATCGCGATGGTGGCCTCGACCGACGGCTCGTCGACCTGCACTTTCTGGAAGCGCCGCTCCAGCGCCGCATCCTTCTCGATGTACTTGCGATACTCATCGAGCGTGGTGGCGCCGATGCAATGCAGTTCGCCGCGCGCGAGCGCCGGCTTGAGCATGTTGCCGGCGTCCATCGCCCCTTCGGCCTTGCCCGCGCCGACCATGGTATGCAACTCGTCGATGAACAGGATGATGCGGCCTTCGTCGTGCGAGATCTCCTTGAGGACGGCCTTGAGCCGCTCCTCGAACTCGCCCCGATACTTGGCACCGGCCAGCAGCGCCGCCATGTCGAGCGACAACACCTTCTTGCCCTTCAGGGTTTCGGGTACTTCGCCATTGACGATGCGCTGCGCCAGGCCTTCGACGATCGCCGTCTTGCCCACGCCCGGCTCGCCGATCAGCACCGGGTTGTTCTTGGTTCGCCGCTGCAGGATCTGCACCGCCCGCCGGATCTCGTCGTCGCGGCCGATCACCGGATCGAGCTTGCCCAGGCGCGCGCGCTCGGTCAGGTCCATGCAGTATTTGCTCAGGGCTTCGCGCTGGCCCTCGGCCTCTTGCGATCCGACCGATTGGCCGCCCCGCACCGCATCTATCGCGGCCTCGAGGGCGTTGCGCACCAGGCCGTGCTGCTTGAGCAAACGGCCGGTATCACCCTTGTCGTCGCACAAGGCGAGCAGAAACATCTCACTCGCAATGAACTGGTCGCCGCGCTTCTGCGCAGCCTTGTCGGTGAGGTTGAGGAGATTGGACAGATCGCGCCCGACCTGTACCTCGCCCCCCTGCCCGTGCACCTTGGGCAGACGTTCGATCAGCGCCTTGAGGCCGGTCTTGAGCGGCGGGACGTTGACTCCCGCGCGCTGCAGCAGCGAAACCGTGCCGCCGTCGTCCTGATCGAGCAACGCCGCAAGCAAGTGAGCCGCTTCGATGGATGAATTGTCGCCGCCGACCGCAATGCTCTGGGCATCGGCGAGGGCTTGTTGGAACTTGGTTGTGAGCTTGTCGAATCGCATGGCACGCAGTCCTTTTCCCGAATTGGAGTCTGCCATCGGAGGTGGGGGCGCGGCGTACGAATTCAAGCGCCCGCGATCATCTCCAAGCGGCCATTTCGGACCCGGATCGAAGGATTGTTGTTGCAGTGCAACAAACTTTGCGAATCAAGATGGTGTCGGTGCGACAAAGCAATCGACCGACAAACTTTTGTGTTACTTTAAAAGCCGTGACGGGGATCAAACACCCGGGTTGTCGAAAGTGGCAGCCCGACCGTGGCCAAAACACAGACCTCACTCACAACTCGATAACAACGCTCATGGGAGGAAGAATCATGGCGACCAAAGCAGATCAGTACAACGAACTCCAGAAAAAGAATCTCGAAGCGGCGATGCGTCTTGCGCAGATGTCGATCGAAAACTCGCAACGCCTGATGGAACTCCAGGTCGCGACGGCGAAAAGCCTGTTCGAAGACGGCGTGAACAACGCCAAGGCCCTCAGCGCGGCCAAGGACCCGCAAGCCGTCATGGAACTGCGTACCCAGTTCGCCCAAAGCTCGACCGAGAAGATGCTCGCCTGCGCGCGCGAAATCGCCGAGCTCACCAGCCGCACCCAGACCGAAGTCGGCAAGCTGGTCAGCGAGCAATTGAGCAGCGGCGGTCAGGACATTTTCGAAGCCATGCAAAAGATGTTCAAGGGCATGCCGATCTCCGACCAGAACTCCATGAGCGCGATCCAGACCGCCATGGATACCACCCGCTCGGCCTTCGAACAGATGACCCGCGCTTCGACCGAAGCGTTTCAGATGTTCAACCAGGCGACCAAGGGCAAGAAGTAACTTCGGCTCCGACCTGCGAAAACGGCGCCTTGGGCGCCGTTTTTTTTTGAGCAGAACGGCCTCGACGAAAGCCGTCAGCCTCAACCCATCGGTGGTTCCGCGGCGCGGTGCGGCGCGGCGTCCCAGCGCAACGCCGCGGTATCGTCGCTATCGCGCGCCTCGACCCAGCGCGCGCCCGCCGTGGTCTCCTCGCGTTTCCAGAAGGGCGCCCGGGTCTTCAGGAAATCCATGATGAATTCGCAGGCCGCGAACGCGTCGCCCCGATGTCTGCTGGCAACGCCGACGAACACGATTCGATCGCCGGGCCGCAGCATGCCGAAGCGATGAATCACCCGCACGTGGTCGCACTGCCAGCGTCCGCCTGCTTCGGCCACGATGTCCTGCAAGGCGCGCTCGGTCATGCCGGGATAGTGCTCGAGCGTCATCGCCGTCACCTCGGCACCGCCGTCATTGCCCCGCCGCACCAGGCCGACGAAGGACGCCACCGCGCCGACGTCCGGATCGTCCCGGCTCAGCTTGGCGATCTCGGCCCCCACGTCGAAATCGTCGGCCTGCACGCTCACCGACATCGTCACCCCCCGGTCACCGGCGGGAAGAACGCGACCTCGTCACCAGCGGCAATGGACTCGCCCGCGTCGGCCATGCGCTGATTGCGCGCCGCGCGCACGTTGCGGTCCGCTCCGAGCACCTGCCAAGGCTCACCCCGGCCGGCAAGAAAACGCCGCAACTCGCCCACCGAGTTCACCCCGGGCGGCAACGCCAGCGACTCGCCCGCCGTGCCCAGCGCGTCGCGAAGCGCCGCGAAATAAAGAATCTTGATCGTCATGATTTCAGTAAAGCAGATCAGCGTAGGAAATGAAACGAACCACGTCGCCACGCCTGACCGGCGTGCCGGGGGGCACATCGATCAGGCCGTTGGCCCAGGCGATGGACGACAGCGCCGCCGACCCCTGCTTGTCGTACAACTGCACACCGCCCTCGTCCGCAATCCGGCCGCGTAGAAACTCCCGGCGGGCGTCCGGCCGCGGCCAGTCGAAATCCGCCACCAGCGACAGACGCCGCGGCATGACCTTGCCCGCGCCCTGGGTCGCGAGAATCAGGGGCCGCACCATCATCAGAAAGGTCACGAAACTCGACACCGGGTTACCGGGCAAGCCGATGAAAGCGCATTCGCCGACATGCCCGAACGCCAGCGGCTTGCCCGGCTTCATTGCGATCTTCCATACATCGAGCGTCCCTTCGGCGTCGACCGCCGGCTTGACATGGTCTTCCTCGCCAACCGATACGCCACCGCTGGTGATGATCAGATCGTTGCCCCGCGCCGCCGCGCACAAGGTGGCCCGGGTGGCATCGAGCCGGTCCGGCACGATGCCGAAATCGTTCACCTCGCACCCCAGGCTTTCGAGCAGAACCCGCAGTTGAAAGCGATTGGAGTTATACACACGCCCCGGCGGCAATGCCTCCCCCGGCATGATCAATTCGTCCCCGGTCGAAAACAGGGCGACCCGCATGCGCCGCACGACGTCTAGCCGGGCCACGCCCACCGACGCGGCCAGCCCGATCTCGGGCGCGCCGAGACGCACGCCGCGGGGCAACACCAGCGATCCGGGCGCGACTTCCGATCCGGCCTTGCGAACGGCCTCGCCGACACGCGGATGGTGGTTGATGACGACACTGTCGCCATCGGCTTCGCACAACTCCTGCATCACCACCGCGTCGGCCCCCGGCGGCAGCGGCGCGCCGGTGAAGATACGCGCCGCACTGCCGACCTGAAGCGCGTGCCCGATGACACCGGCGGGAATGCGCTGCGTCACCGGCAGCGAGGTGCCCGGCAGCGGCACCTCGCCGGCCCGGATCGCATAGCCATCCATGGCCGAGGTATCGATCGCCGGCACCGTGATCGAAGAGACCACTTCCCGGGCCAGGACCCGGCCGCTGGCGGCGAGCGTATCGGCGCTCTCGGTTTGGGCGATCGGCCTCGCCTTGTCCAACAGTATCGCCAACGCCTCGTCGAATGAGAGCATGTCCGCGTTCATGGTGAGCGCCTCGTCCCGGGGTGGGAAAGCATGAAATCGGCGATCGCCGCCGCATGGTCGAGGGGCAGGATCGGCACGGCGGCCTCGATGGCGTCGGCGGTCGCGACCGCGACGACGTGCGGGCTGTCCGGCCACAGCGGCGGCTTGCCGTTCGCGACCCTGAAAACCTCGACCTTGGGTACGGCCGCAGCCTTGAACCCTTCGATCAGGACCACGTCGCACGGCGCCAGCAAGCGCAGTTGCTCGTCGAGCGTCGGCTCCGGATCGTCCCGCAACTCGTGCATCAAGACCCAGCGCCGGCCCGACAGCATCAGGACCTGGGTGGCACCTGCCTCGCGATGCCGGTACGAATCCTTGCCCGGACGATCCAGATCGAAGCCGTGATGCGCATGCTTGACGACCGAAACCCTGAGCCGCCGCGCAGTGAGTTCGGGAATCAGCTTTTCGAGCAATGTGGTCTTGCCCGAACCCGACCATCCAGCGATACCGAAAACGATCATGATGACGACGCGGCCAAAATTCTGAGCGCAAAGGATACCGCAACCGGCCGCGGGGTGCAGGCTACGCGTCGCCCGGCCACGGTCGTTGCCGGGCGGTCCGGCCCGAAGTGAGGACGGACGGCTCAAAAAACCGTATCCTTACGCGCTCATCGATTCGACCCGTTCACCGCCATGCCCCAACCTACGCTGCGCCAGCGCAAGATCTTCGCCCTTACCCGCATCCTCGCCGGCCTGGTCGCGGCGCTCTACCTCGGATACGTGGTGGCAACCAACCTCGCCGCCGGCCTGCCGTTCGACGCCACCCTCGTCTTCACCGCGCTGGTCGCCGTGGCCGGGCTGGCCTACGCGGCCTGGTATCTGCGTGACCTGTCGGCGGTGGCGCGCGAGGAGCGCAAGATCGGCGGCAAGGGCGGCTAGCCGGCCCGGTCCTCCACGCCAGCCGGGGCCCGCCGCAGCGACGTTGCCAGGCCGGCGATCACCCCGCACTCCCGCCGGCGAGCGACTCCAGAAACATCACCGCATCGGCCTCCACCCGGGTCCGCCGCATCGGGGGCAGGCTGCGCCACACGATCTTGCCGTAGGGCTTGCCCACCATGCGCGGATCGCAGATGCAGAGCAGCCCGCGGTCACGCTCGGTGCGAATCAACCTGCCCGCGCCCTGCTTCATGTTGATCACGGTGCGGGGCAATTGGTAGTGCATGAACGGGTTGAGTCCGGCGCGCTGCAGATGCTCGACCCGCGCCGCCAGCACCGGATCGTCCGGCGGCGCGAACGGCAGCTTGTCGATGATCACGAGCGACAAGGCATCGCCGGGCACATCGACGCCTTCCCAGAAACTCTGGCTCGCGACCAGCACCGCATTGCCCAGACGCCTGAAGCGATCGAGCAACTCGGTGCGTGAGCCCTCACCCTGCAACAGCAAAGGCAACCCGTCATCGGCGGCGGCGAGGCCATCCGCGAGCAGCGCATGGATGCGCTTCATCGCCCGCAGCGAGGTGCACAGCACGAACGTCCGCCCGCGCGAGGCCCTTATCAGCGGCACGCATGCGCGCGCAACCGCATCGACGTAGTCGGGATGATTGGGGTCGGGCATCCCGGCCGGGGCATAAAGCATCGCCTGCGCGGCATAGTCGAAGGGACTGCCCCAGACTTCGGTATGCGGCGGTGGCTCCAGCCACGACAGTCCGAGTTCGTTGCAGTAGTGGCTGAAGTCGCGCCCCACCGCGAGCGTGGCCGAGGTGAAGATCCAGGCCCGCGGCTGTGACTCCAGTTGACGCTTGAATACGCTCGAAACATGTAGCGGCGTCGCGTTGAGCGCGATCGACTGCGAGAAGACTTCGACCCAGCGAATCATTTCGGGGCCGTCCGGCGCCTGCCAGCGGGCTACGCGGGCGGTGAGTTCCTCGGTCCGGCGCAGACAGTTGGCGAGCCCCTCGCTGCGTTCGGCCTGGGTCGCGAGAATTTCGTGGAACTGCCCGAGCGCACCATCGAGTGCATCCAGCGCGGGGCCGAAATGCGCATTCTCGAGCACCTGCGCATGTCCAAAACGGGCCGCATCGGCGCCGAATACCAAGCGCAGGTCGCGCGCGGCCTTTTCGATCAGGCGGGTCGCGTCAATCAGCGCGCGGCAATCGCGCGCACCGGCCAGGGTCTCGGAACGGGTGTCACGGGCGAGTTCGAGCACCTGGGCGGACGAGGTCGTTTCACCGAAGAACAGACTGGCCGTCTCCGGCAACTGGTGCGCCTCGTCGAATATGACCGCGTTGCAGGCGGGTAGCAGTTCGCCCATGCCTTCGTCGCGCAGCATCACGTCAGCGAAGAACAGGTGATGGTTCACCACCACCAGATCGGATTCCATGGCGGTGCGCCGTGCGGCCATGACGAAGCAGTCCTTGACGTTCGGGCATTCCTGGCCCAGGCAGTTGTCACGGGTCGAGGTCGCGAAACCCCATGCGGGCGAATCTTCGCGGACACTGTCGCATTCCGCCTTGTCACCGCTTGCGCTGACCTGGGCAAAGCGGCCGATCGCGCGCAGATCGGCGGCGTCCTGCGGTGAGCCGAATCTGCCGTCGCGCACATTGCGCTCCAGGTGATAAGGGCAGACGTAGTTGGCGCGCCCCTTGAGCAGCGCGATCGAAACCGGCACCTTCAACGCCGCCCGCACCGTCGGCAGATCGCGATTGAAGAGCTGATCCTGGAGTGTCTTGGTGCCGGTCGAGATGATGACCTTGCCGCCTGCGAGCAATGCGGGCACCAGATAGGCGAAGGTCTTGCCGGTGCCGGTGCCGGCTTCCGCCACCAACACCTGGTTGGCCCGGATCGCGTCGTAAATGCGCCGCGCCATCTCGAGCTGTTGCGCCCGCGGACGAAAGCCGGGTACCGCGGCGGCGAGTGCGCCTTGTTCGCCGAACGCGTGTTCGAGTTCGCTAGCCTCGGTCAAGACCATCCACCGAGCAATCCGGCGTCCACGCCACTCAACCCACCCGGTGCGCTTCGGCCAGATAGTCGCGCGTGCGCATCTCCATCAGGCGGCTCACGGTGCGCACGAACTCGTGCGCATTGTGTCCTTCGGTATAAAGGTCGTGGGATTCGACCGCCGCGCTCATGATCAGCTTGACCCGATGGTCGTACAGCACGTCGATGAGCCAGGTGAACCGGCGCGCTTCCGACGCCTGGGTCGCATCCATTTTCGGCACGCCGGAAAGCATGACCGTATGATGTTCGCGCGCGATCTCGAGATAGTCGTTCTGCGACCGGTTGCCGGCGCACAGCGTCATGAAATCGAACCAGATCACACCCGGCGCCTGGCCTATGACAGGGATCTGGCGTCCGAGAATCTCGATCGTGCCGGCAGACAGTTCGGTCGCCGCAAGACGGCGGAAATCCTCGCGCATCTTGCGCGTTGCCACTTCATCATCGGGCACCAGGAAGATTTCCATCTTCTCCATGGTGCGCAGGCGGTAGTCGGTACCGTGGTCGATCTCGACCACGTCGAACCGGCGCTTCATCATCTCGATGGTCGGAATGAAGTTGATCCGCTGCAATCCGTTGGGATACAAACCCTCCGGCGGATAGTTCGAAGTCATCACGAAGATCGTTCCGCGCGCGAACAAGGCATCGAGCAAACGCCCGAGGATCATCGCGTCCGCGATGTCGGAGACATGAAATTCGTCGAAACACAACAACCGGGTGTCACGCGCGATGCGGTCGGCCACGCGCTGGAGCGGATCGGGCTCGTGGTTGTTGTTCTTGAGATCGTTCTGCACCTCCTGCATGAATGCATGAAAGTGCACCCGCCGCTTGCGCTGATACGGCACCGCGTCGAAAAAGCAGTCCATCAGAAAGCTCTTGCCACGACCGACCCCGCCCCAGAAATAGACACTGCGGGGCATGCTCGGGCGTGCAAACAGCTTGCGCAGCGTACCCGTGCGCGCGGCCTTGAATCCGATCAGTTCGCGGTACAGCGTCTGCAGGCGCTGCGCGGCGGCGCGCTGCGCCGGATCGGACTTGAAACCGCGTGCCTTGAGCTCGGCCTCATAGGCTTCGAGCATCCCGTTCTCGGAAACATTCAGGACGCGATGGGGCATGTTGGGCGTCGAACCTCAAAGCGATACACGGCGGTCGCCACGGGACCGGCCGGCGATCAATCGAAAATCGCCGCCTGTGCTCTCGGCACACGGCGGCGACCGGCAATGCTAATGACGGGTCGCCTGCGACCCGACGGGCGCAGGTCCCTCACCGCTCAGAAGTGCAGCGGGCGCTTGTCAACCGCGAGGGCGGCCTCATGCACGACTTCGGACAGGGTGGGATGCGCATGGCAGATCCGCGCGAGATCCTCGGACGCCGCACCGAATTCCATCGCCACGACCGCCTCGGAGACGAGTTCGGATGCATTGGCGCCGATGATGTGCACGCCGAGGATGCGATCGGTCTGCGCGCACGCCAACATCTTGACGAACCCGGTCGGCTCTCCCATGCCCAAGGCCCGGCCGTTGGCCATGAACGGAATCTTGCCGCTGCGGTAGGCTACGCCGTCGCGCTTGAGTTCCTGTTCGGTCTTGCCGACCCAGGCGATTTCGGGGCTGGTATAGATCACCCACGGCACCGTATCGAAGTTGCAGTGCCCGGACTGGCCAGCGATGATTTCGGCGACCATCACCGCCTCTTCCATCGCCTTGTGGGCCAGCATCGGGCCGCGCACCACGTCGCCCACGGCCCAGACGCCCGGCAGATTGGTACGGCAATGCGCGTCCACCTCGATCATGCCGCGTTCGTTGAGCTTGAGCCCGACGGCTTCGGCGTTCAGGCCATCGGTATTCGGAATACGCCCGACCGACACGATCAGGCGGTCCGCCTCGAGCTTCTGCTCGGCGCCGTCCTTGTCCGTATAGGCGATCGATACGCTCTTCTTGCCGGCCTTGACCTCGCCGATCTTGCAGCTCAGGTTGATCGACAAGCCCTGCTTGGTGAAGACCTTGAGCGCCTCCTTGGCGACATCGACATCGGCCGCCGCCAGGAAATCCGGCATCGCCTCGAGCACGATCACTTCGGCGCCCAGGCGGCGCCATACCGAGCCCATTTCGAGACCGATCACGCCGGCCCCGATCACCGCCAGCTTCTTCGGCACCGCATCGATGTCGAGCGCGCCGACGTTATCGCACACGATCTTGTTGTCGACAGGAATACCGGGCAGGTGGCGGGCCTTGGAGCCGGTCGCGACGATCACCTGCTTGGCGACTACGGATTCGTCACCGACCTTGAGTTCCCACCCGCCATCGACCTTGGCGACGAAACTGCCATGGCCATTGAGCAGCGTCACCTTGTTCTTCTTGAACAGCCCCTTGATGCCGCCGGTGAGTTGATCGACGATGCCGCTCTTGCGCGCGACCATCTTGTCGACGTCGATCTTGGGCTTGCTCACGACGATTCCCTGCGACTCGAACGCATGCCCGGCCTCCTCGAACATGTGCGAGGTGTGCAGCAGCGCCTTCGACGGGATGCAACCCACGTTGAGGCAGGTCCCACCAAGGCGCGGCTCGCCCTTGGGGTCGGCATACGGGTTGGATTCGCAACACGCGGTCTTGAAGCCGAGCTGGGCGGCACGGATCGCGGCGACGTATCCGCCCGGACCGCCGCCGATCACGAGTACATCAAATTCTTTTGACATCTTTGGACTCCCTGCGAGGATGAAGGCAGCCACGCGGCCGCACCCGAACGGGGGGCGCGGCCGCGTGGCCCGTTATCAGACGTCGAGGATCAGGCGGGCCGGATCTTCGAGCGCTTCCTTCATCGTCACCAATCCGAGCACGGCCTCACGGCCGTCGATGATCCGGTGATCGTAGGACATGGCCAGGTAGTTGATCGGGCGCACCACGACCTGACCATTCTCGACCACGGCACGGTCCTTGGTCGCATGAATACCCAGGATCGCCGATTGCGGCGGATTGATGATCGGGGTCGACAGCATCGAGCCGAACACACCGCCATTCGAGATCGAGAACGTACCGCCGCTCAACTCTTCGATCGACAGCTTGCCATCCTTGGCCTTGTTGCCGAACTCGGCGATCTTCTTCTCGATGTCGGCGATCGACATCTGGTCGGCATCGCGCAGAATCGGAACGACCAGGCCGCGCGGCGAACCGACCGCGATACCGATGTCGATATAGCCGTGATAGACGATGTCGTTGCCGTCGACCGACGCGTTCAGAATCGGGAAGCGCTTCAACGCCGCCACCGCGGCCTTGACGAAGAAGCCCATGAAGCCCAGGCGCACACCGTGAGCCTTCTCGAACTTGTCCCCATACTGCTTGCGCAGCGCCATCACCGGCGCCATGTTGACCTCGTTGAAGGTCGTGAGGATCGCGTTCTCGTTCTTCGACTGCAGCAGACGCTCGGCGATGCGGGCGCGCAGGCGGGTCATCGGTACGCGCTCTTCGGGACGGTCGCCGCTCAACACGACGGCCGGTGCAGCGGCAGCCGCGCGCGGCGTCGCCGCAACGGCATCCTCCTTGGTGACACGCCCACCACGGCCCGAGCCGCTCACGTCGGCCGCAGCGATGCCCTTCTCGTCGAGGATCTTGCGTGCAGCCGGGCTGGCGGTACCAGCGGCCGCGGCCGCACCGGCCGGTGCGGCTTTTGCCGGCGGCGGCGTGATCTCGGGCACCGGCTCGACCTTGCCGGCGGCAGCCTTGGCTTCGGTATCGATCTGTGCGATCAACTCGCCCGACGTGACCGTGTCACCGCTGACCTTGATGATCTTGACCAGCACGCCATCGGCCGGAGCCGGCGTTTCGAGCACGACCTTGTCGGTCTCGATGTCGATGAGGTTCTCATCGCGCGAAACCGAATCACCTTCCTTCTTGTGCCAGGTGGCCAGCGTCGCTTCGGAAACCGACTCGGACAATTGCGGTACTTTGACTTCTATCAGCATGTATTTCTCTCCCCTGATTATCAGTTATGCGCGCTCATTCAGTCCGCGATCGGACCGAATGCGTTTTCGATGATTTCCTTCTGCTGCGCGTTGTGCTTGGCATAGTAGCCGACGGCCGGCGACGCGGCGGCGGGACGGCTGACCAGCAACAGCCTACGCTTCGAACCCAGGACGTTGACCAGATGCTGGCGCGAGGCCAGCCAGTACCACGCGCCCTGGTTGCGCGGTTCTTCCTGGACCCACACCACCTCTTTCGCCCCCGGGAACTGATCCACGGCGGCCGTGAAGGCATCGACCGGGAACGGATACAGCTGTTCGATACGGATCAGCGCCGTGTCGTTGATATTGTTCTCGCGACGATAGGCAAGCAGTTCGTAGTAGATCTTGCCCTGGCACAGCACCACGCGCTTGACCTTCTTCGGATCGAGGTTCTCGACCTCCGGAATGACGGTCTGGAAACGCCCCTTCGCGAGATCATCGAACGTCGAGATCGCTTCCTTGTGACGCAGCAGCGACTTCGGGGTGATGATCACCAGCGGCTTCCTGACCTTGCGGATCATCTGGCGACGCAGGAGGTGGAAGATCTGTGCCGGCGTGGTGGGCACGCACACCTGCCAGTTCTGCTCGGCCGCATTGTTCATCAAGCGCTCGAGACGGGCGGAGGAGTGCTCAGGCCCCTGGCCCTCGAAGCCATGCGGCAGCATCAGCGTCAGGCCGCACAGACGGCCCCACTTGGCCTCGCCCGAACTGATGAACTGATCGAGCACCACCTGGGCACCGTTTACGAAGTCGCCGAACTGCGCCTCCCACACCACCAGCTGGTTGGGTTCGGCGGTCGAATAGCCGTACTCGAACGCCAGCACGGCCTCCTCGGACAACACCGAATCGTAGATATGGAAAGCGCCCTGCCCATCCTGGATGTGCTTGAGCGGGATGTGGGTGCCATGATCCCAGCGTTCGCGCTTCTGGTCGTGCAGCACCGCGTGCCGGTGGAAGAAGGTTCCCCGGCCGACGTCCTCGCCGGAAATCCGGATCCCGAACCCCTGCGCGACAAGGCTCGCATACGCCAGGTTTTCGCCCATGCCCCAGTCGAACTGCAACTCGCCCCGTCCCATCGCGGCGCGGTCTTCGATGATCTTCTTGACCCGCGAATGCAGCGTGAAGCCTTCCGGCAGGGTGGTGAGGCGTTCCGACAAGCGGGCGACTTCCTGCGCCGGAATGCCGGTGTCGGCTTCATCGGTGTAGGGCTGCTTGACGTAGGGCGACCAGTCGACCGCGAACTTGCTGCTGTGCCCCGAAAGCACCGGGTTGTACAGCAGTTCCCCGCGGTCGAGGTGCTCGCGATATTCCTTGATCAGATCGTCGGGCTCATTCGCCGACAGCGTCCCCTCGGCCACCAGGCGATCCGCATAGATCTTGCGCGTACCCGGATGCTTCGTGATCTTGCTGTACATCAGCGGCTGGGTGACCATCGGCTCGTCCTGCTCGTTGTGACCGAGCTTGCGGTAGCAGATGATGTCGACGACCACGTCCTTCTTGAACTCGTTGCGGAACTCGACCGCGAGCGCGGTCACCAGCGCCACCGCTTCGGGATCATCGCCGTTTACATGGAAGATCGGCGCTTCAACCATCTTGAAGATGTCGGTGCAATACAGCGACGAACGGTAGTCGCGCGGGTCCGAGGTCGTGAACCCGATCTGGTTGTTCACCACCAGGTGGATCGTGCCGCCGGTACCGTAACCACGGGTCTGCGAGAAGTTGAGCATTTCCTGATTGACGCCCTGACCCGCGACCGCGGCATCGCCATGCACGAGCACGCCCAGCACCTGGCGCTTGTCGTCGTCGCCACGACGTACCTGGCGAGCGTACACCGAACCGGCCACCACCGGGTTGATGATCTCCAGGTGCGACGGGTTGAACGACAGCGTGAGATGGACCGGACCACCCGGGCTCATGACGTCGCTCGAGAAGCCCATGTGATACTTCACGTCGCCTGCGGACAGGTCGGACAGCGCCTTGCCCTCGAACTCCGAAAACAGCATCTCCGGCGACTTGCCAAGGGTATTGACCAGCACGTTGAGGCGTCCGCGGTGCGCCATGCCGATCACGATTTCCTGCGCCCCGGCACCACCGCCGACACGGATGACCTCGTCCATCGCCGCAATCGTGGACTCGCCCCCCTCGAGCGAGAAGCGCTTCTGGCCGACGTACTTGGTGTGCAGGTAGCGCTCCAGGGTTTCGGCAGCGGTTACCCGCTCGAGGATGCGCTTCTTGCTTTCAACCGAGAACTTGGGCGTCGCGCGAATGCTTTCCAGGCGGCGCTGGATCCAGCGCTTCTGGCCGATGTCCGCCATGTACATGTATTCGGACCCGATCGAACCGCAATACGTCTGCCGCAGCGCTTCGAGAATCTCGCGCAGGGTCGCGCGCTCGGACGAGAATGCGTGGAACGAACCCACGTTGAACGTCTTGTTCAGGTCGGCTTCGGTGAAGCCGTAATGCGAGGGCTCGAGCTCGGAAATCTCCGGCCGTTCGGTCCGCTTGAGCGGGTCGAGATTCGCCCAGCGGTTGCCGAGGAAACGGTAGGCATTGATCAACTGCAACACGCTCACCTGGCGCTGATCGTCGCCGCCCGCCGCCACCGTGCGCACGCGGCCCTGCTTGGCCAGCTGCACGAACGACTCGATGACCGGGCTGTGGGCTACGTCGTGCACCGCCGCGCCTGCCTGAGCCTGCAGATTGTCGAAATACTCGCGCCATTCCTCGGAAACCGAGGCGGGATCCTCCAGGTACTTCTCATACAACTCTTCAACAAACGGCGCATTGCTACCGAACAAATGCGACGATGACCTGCGTTCTTTCATCATGGCTATGCCACCTATCAGCTTATTATCTATGACCTTGTTACTGCAAAACGAAGGCTTGACCTCTCCCGCCGACGCAAAAAAGGGATGACCGCCGCCAGGCGATCATCCCGCTTCACTCAGCTACGAGGCTCTCCGCCACCCTCCTCCACCATTCTTCAGCTGCGCACGGACAAATCGGGCACGTCGCGCCGCGCCGCGCCGACGTAGAGCTGGCGCGGACGGCCGATCTTGTATTCCGGGTCGGTGATCATTTCTTCCCACTGGGTGATCCAGCCCACCGTGCGGGCGAGCGCGAAGATGCAGGTGAACATCGAAGTCGGGATGCCCAGCGCCTTCTGCACGATACCCGAGTAGAAATCGACGTTCGGATAGAGCTTCTTCTCGATGAAGTACGGATCTTCCAACGCGATCTTCTCGAGTTCCTTGGCGAGCTTGAACAAGCGGTCGTTCTCGAGTCCGAGTTCAGCCAGGACCTCGGAACACACCTTGCCCATCAGCGTCGCACGCGGATCGCGGTTCTTGTAGACCCGGTGGCCGAAGCCCATCAGCTTGAAGCTGTCGTTCTTGTCCTTGGCACGCTTGATGTACTCGCCGACGCGCGACACGTCGCCGATCTCCTCGAGCATGTTCAGGCAGGCCTCGTTGGCGCCACCATGGGCCGGCCCCCACAGGCACGCGATACCGGCGGAGATGCATGCGAACGGGTTGGCGCCGGACGAGCCCGCCAAGCGCACCGTGGAGGTCGAGGCGTTCTGCTCATGGTCGGCGTGCAGCGTGAAGATCACGTCCAGTGCGCGCACCAGCACCGGGTTCGGCTTGTACTCCTCGCACGGCGTGCCGAACATCATGTGCATGAAGTTGGCGGTGTAGTCGAGGTCGTTGCGTGGATACATGAAGGGCTGGCCGGTGTTGTACTTGTAGGCCATCGCGACGATCGTCGGCAGCTTGGCGATCAGGCGGTTCATCGAGATGTTGCGATGTTCCTGATCGGAGAAATCCAGCGCTTCGTGGTAGAAGGCGGACAGCGCGCCCACCACGCCGACCATGATCGCCATCGGATGCGCATCGCGGCGGAAGCCGCTGTAGAAGCGGGTGAGTTGATCGTGAACCATGGTGTGGTTCTTGATCGTGCGCTCGAACTCGAACTTTTGCGATGCGTTGGGCAGTTCGCCGTTCTTCAGCAGGTAGGCGACCTCGAGGAAGTTGCACTTGTCCGCAAGCTGCTCGATGGGATAACCGCGATAGAGAAGCTCACCAACGTCCCCGTCGATGTAGGTGATGGCCGACTTGCAGCTTGCCGTGGACAGAAAACCCGAGTCATAAGTGAAAAGCCCGGTCTTGGCACCCAGCGTACGGATGTCGATGACGTCATTGCCGTGGGTTCCGGTCATCACCGGAAATTCAACGGTCTTGCCGTCAACGGTAAGAGTTGCAGTGCGTTCAGTGCTCATAGGTCATCCCTTTTTACTTGCCCGAGTAAACGATAAAACATCCCTGTTTTGTCTGCGCTGTGGTGCTGCTGCTTCTTCACGGCGCCCGCAGGAGGGCAACGATCGCCCCCTCTCGGGCATTCCTGGACGGCTTGCTTCCGTTCACGATGGCCCACAGATCGTGGTCCTCGAGACGGAGCAGCTCTTCGAGTGCGACCAGCTGGCCATCGTCCAACCGGTCGAAATCCCTCTCAAGGAAGCGCTTGAACACAAGGTCGAGTTCGAGCAACGCTCGACGACACTGCCACTGCAAGCGCCCCTTGTTGATCATCATACGGCTCTCGCCACCATCATGTCCTTGATCTTGCCGATCGCACGGGTCGGATTGAGACCCTTCGGACAGACATCGACACAGTTCATGATCGAATGGCAACGGAACAAGCGATACGGATCCTCGAGATTGTCCAGCCGCTCGGTCGTTGCCTGATCGCGGGTGTCGGCAATGAACCGGTACGCCGCCAGCAGCCCCGCCGGACCGACGAACTTGTCCGGATTCCACCAGAACGACGGGCACGAAGTCGAGCAGCAGGCGCACAGGATGCACTCGTACAGGCCATTGAGCTCTTCACGCTCTTCCGGCGACTGCAGGCGCTCACGTTCGGGAGCCGGCTCATTGTTCACGAGGTAGGGCTTGATCGAATGATACTGCTTGAAGAACTGCGTCATATCGACGACCAGATCCCGGATCACCGGCAGGCCCGGCAGCGGCCGCAGCACGACGTTGTCCAGCCCGTCGAGGCTGGTCAGGCAGGCCAGCCCGTTCTTGCCGTTGATGTTCATCGCATCCGAACCGCACACGCCTTCACGGCACGAACGGCGGAACGACAGGCTGTCATCCTTCGACTTGAGCCTTACGAGCGCGTCGAGCAACTTCTTGTCGGAAGGCTCGAGGTCGATGGAGATATCCTGCATGTAAGGCTTTTCGTCACGATCGGGATCGTAACGATAAATCTTGAAGTTTACGGTGCGCTTACTCATTTCCAGTTTTCTCCCACGCTCAGTACGTACGCTTGGCAAGCCCGATCGGCTTGGTATCTTCGTTCATCGGCTTGAGGTTCACCGGCTTGTAGTCGAGCCGGTCGCCCTCGCTGTACCAGAGCGTGTGCTTGAGCCATTCGGCGTCATTGCGTCCGTTCGGGAACTCGGCCGTGTCGGGCGCATCGTCGCGAACATGGGCGCCACGCGACTCCTTGCGCGCTTCGGCCGAAACGATCGTCGCGCGGGCGACCTCGATCAGGTTGTCGAGTTCGAGCGCCTCGATCCGGGCGGTGTTCCAGACCTTCGACTTGTCCTTGATCTCGGTCGTCTTGGCACGCTCGGCCACTTCCTTGATCCGGGCCACGCCTTCCTTCAGCAAGGCATCGAAGCGGAAAACGCCGGCATGCTTCTGCATGGTACGACGCATCTCGAGACCCACGTCGAACACGCTCTCGCCACCGGTCTGCGACTCGAGGCGCGCCAAACGCGCCAGCGAGACGTCGGCCGCGTCGGACGGCAGCGGGCGCAGGCTGAGATTGCCGCTGTTGAAGTCCTCGACCACGGTTTCGCCGGCGGACTTGCCGAAAACCAGCAGATCGAGCAAAGAATTGGTGCCAAGACGGTTGGCGCCATGCACAGACGCACACGCGCATTCGCCGGCGGCATAGAAACCGGCGACCGGCGCATTGGGGTTGCCATCCTTGGGGACGACGACCTGACCCTTGTAGTTGGTCGGGATGCCACCCATCTGATAGTGGCAGGTCGGCACGACCGGGATCGGCTCCTTGATCGGGTCCACCCCCGCGAACTGCATCGCGATCTCGTGAATACCCGGCAGGCGCTTCATGATCGTCTCGGGCGCCAGGTGGGTGATGTCGAGCAGGACGTAGTCCTTGTCGGGACCGCACCCGCGCCCCTCGTTGATCTCGGTGGTCATTGCACGCGACACCACGTCGCGCGAGGCCAGATCCTTGAGGTTGGGCGCGTAGCGCTCCATGAAGCGCTCGCCGCTGCCGTTACGCAGAATGCCGCCTTCGCCGCGCACGCCTTCGGTGATCAGCACGCCGGCGCCGGCGACACCGGTCGGATGGAACTGCCAGAACTCCATGTCCTCGAGCGGAATCCCCGCACGCGCAGCCATGCCGACGCCGTCGCCGGTGTTGATGAAGGCATTGGTCGAGCTGTGATAGATCCGCCCTGCACCGCCAGTCGCGAAGATCGTGGCCTTGCAATGGAAGATGCAGATTTCGCCGGTTTCCATCTCGAGCGCCGTCACGCCAAGGACGTTGCCCTCCGAATCGCGGATCAGGTCGAGCGCCATCCACTCGACGAAGAACTGGGTGTTCGCCCGCACGTTGCGCTGGTAAAGCGCATGCAACATCGCATGGCCGGTACGGTCCGCAGCTGCACAGGAACGCGACACCGGGGTCTGGCCATAGTTTTGCGAGTGTCCGCCGAACGGACGCTGATAGATCTTGCCGTTGTCGGTGCGATCGAACGGCATGCCGTAATGTTCGAGCTCGACCACCACCTCGTTGGCCTTGCGACACATGAACTCGATCGCGTCCTGATCACCCAGCCAGTCCGACCCTTTCACGGTGTCGTACATGTGCCAGTGCCAGTTGTCTTCGGTCGAATTGCCGAGTGACGCGGCAACACCGCCCTGTGCCGCGACGGTATGCGAACGGGTCGGGAACACCTTGGTGAGGACGGCCGTCTTCATGCCGGCTTCGGACAACTGCAATGCCGCGCGAAGACCCGCGCCGCCGGCGCCGACGATGACTGCATCAAATGTACGCTTGACTACACTCACGCTCAAAGCCTCCAAAGAATCTGGGCCGCCCAGCCGGCGTAGCCGACGAGCAGAAAGAGAACCACCACATGCAAGGCCAGGCGAATCCCGGTCGGCTTGATGTAGTCCATGAAGATATCCCGCACACCGATCCAGGCGTGGTAAAACAGGGCCAGGAAAAACAGGAAGGTCAGGAAGCCGAGGAACCCGCCGGCAAACATGCCCGACCAGGCTTCATACGACATTTCCGGCAGCATCAACGCGTTCAGCGCGAAAATGACGGTGTAGATCACCATGAAGATCGCGGTGGCCCGCTGCCCGATCCAGTCGCGCAAACCGTAATGCGCGCCGACGACGATACGTTTCACCATAGTTTCACCCCGATCACGAGCGTCAGCGCGATGCTGACAATCAATACGATGCGCGAGCTCTTGCGCGCCGCCTCAAGCTCCAGACCCTTGTGCAGGTCCAGCAGCAGGAAGCGGATGCCCGCACAGAAATGATGCAGGTAAGCCCACAACAGGCCGAACAGGATCAGCTTGATGAACGGGTTCGAGACCACGCTCTTGTACGCGGCGAACGATTCCGGCGAACCGACGCTGCGATCGAACAAATACAACAGGAACGGCAGAAACAGGAACAACCCTGCTCCGCTGACGCGATGAAGAATGGACACGATACCTGGCAACGGCAAACGTATCTCGTTCAGCGCCAGGAACTTCGGACGCTGTTTGCGCACTGTGGCTTCCGACATTTTTTACTTACCCCTCATGTTGCGGCGCGTACACCGCGTTTCTCCCAACTGCAACCCAACGCTCGATTATAAAGAAGAGCCGACGCCGAAGATGGATACATAGCCCATCAACTCAATTCGTTCAGATAAAAATGCTCGTCGGTCAGATAAAGCCCCCGCCGCCACTCGACCGGCTTGTCGCCGTATGTATAGGTCACCCGCTCCACCGACAGCAAGGGCTTGCCCTCGGGCACCCGCAGCACCTCGCTGGCGGAACGGTCCGCCGCGACCGCCCGGATGCTCTCTTGCGCGCGGATCATGCGCAGACCGAAACGCGATTCGAACAGGCCGTACAGGGATCCGCTCCAGGATTGCAGCACTTCCAGGGTGAGCCCCTGGAAGACCTCACCGGGCAGATAGATCTCGTCGATGACCACGGGTTTGTGCGAAAACTTGAGCAAGCGGCGAACGATCGTGATCGGGTCGCCGGGCCGGATGTCGAGCATGCGCGCAGCCTCCGGCCCGGCCTTTGCACGCCAGCATTCGAGGGGTACACTGGCCGGGGAAGAGATGTCGCCGTCGATGGGCACGAGGCGAAGGAACCTGAACAGCGCGCGCGGGTCGTTATGCGATGCGACGTAGGTCCCCTTGCCCTGCTTGCGCACCAGCAGATTGTCCGCGGCCATCTCGTCGATGGCCTTGCGCACGGTACCCTGGGAGACGTTGTAGCGGCCGGCCAACTCCTGCTCGCTGGGGATGACCTGCCCCGGACGCCACTCACCCGCCTCGAGCGCCTGCAATATCAGGCCTTTGATCTGGCGGTAGAGTGGACTGAAGGTTGGCGATTCTTGGATCATCATGCTATTTCAGCATAAAAAAACAAAAGCGTCCAACGGTTGTCTCTTGTCTTATATAAGATAAAAGACATGATTTGACACCAGCTTCACTTGCTTCTAAGATTCTCGCGCCCCGAATCCTTGTTTCGGCATGTCGATGCTTCGCTGCCGCGGGCGCTCACCAGAACATTCATTTAACGTCACACGTCGCTTTTGAGGGAGTATTCATATGAGCAAAGCCCCTGTTCGCGTTGCCGTAACGGGCGCAGCCGGCCAAATCGGTTACAGCCTGCTGTTCCGCATCGCCAGTGGTGAAATGCTGGGCAAGGATCAGCCGGTCATCCTGCAACTGCTCGACCTGCCCCAGGCACAGAAGGCCGTGAGCGGCGTGATGATGGAACTCGAAGACTGCGCGTTCCCGCTGCTGGCCGGCATGATCGCAACCGACGATCCGAACGTGGCGTTCAAGGATGCCCAGGTCGCGCTCCTGGTCGGCGCCCGCCCCCGTGGCCCCGGCATGGAACGCAAGGATCTGCTGACCGAAAACGCCAAGATCTTCACGGTCCAGGGCGCGGCCATCGGCCAGCATGCCCACCCGGACTGCAAGGTGCTGGTCGTTGGCAACCCCTGCAACACCAACGCCTACATCGCCAAGGAGATCGCCCAGAAGTACGGCCGCGTCCCGGCCAAGAACTTCACCGGCATGCTGCGCCTCGATCACAACCGTGCGCTGTCGCAACTCGCGAGCAAGTCGGGCCGCCCGGTCTCGAGCCTCAAGAGCCTGGTCGTGTGGGGCAATCATTCGCCCACGATGTATGCCGACTATCGCTTCGTGACCTCCAGCGGCGACGGCGTGAAGAACCTCATCAACGACGAAGCCTGGAACCGCGACGTGTTCCTGCCGACGGTCGGCAAGCGTGGCGCGGCGATCATCGAAGCGCGCGGCCTGTCGTCGGCCGCCTCGGCTGCGAACGCCGCAATCGACCACATCCGCGACTGGGTGCTCGGCTCCAACGGCGAATGGGTCACGATGGGCATTCCGTCCGACGGCTCCTACGGTATCCCCGAAGGCATCATCTACGGCTTCCCGGTGACCACCGAAAACGGTGAATACAAGATCGTTCAAGGCTTGGAAATCGACGATTTCTCGCGTCAATGCATGACCAAGACCCTCAACGAACTGCTCGAAGAGCGCGATGGCGTGAAAGACCTGCTCGCCTGATTCTGCCCGGCAAGCAAGCCGACAAAAGCGCACGGCCAAAGCCGTGCGCTTTTTTGTTGCGTGCGCCGCTGATATCCTTTCCGGTTTAAAGCCTGCAAGCCCGTGACCATGTCCCAGCCCGACAGCCGAATCGACCCGCGCAAAGCGCTCTTCGCCGACGAGAAGCCGCTACCCGACATCCCCGCGGTCGATCACTACGCCGGTTCCGAGAAGCTCATGCGCAAGGCAATCGCGCTGCAACAGGAACTCGGCCCCATCTTCGACGTGACCTGCGACTGCGAGGACGGTGCGCATGCCGGCGCCGAAGCCGAGCATGCGCAAATGGCAGCCGAGTTCGTGATGAGCGGCGACAACCGCTTCGGACGCGTCGGCGCCCGCATCCACGACATCGCCCACCCGCACTGGCAACGGGATCTCGAGATCCTGATCGAAGGGGCCGGCACGCGCCTGGCGTTCCTGACCCTGCCCAAGGTGTGTTCGGCCGACGACGCCCTCACCCAGATCCGCCATGCGCGGCGGATCGAGGCGCTGCGCGGGATCGAGCAGCCAATCCCTTTCCATGTGCTGATCGAAACGCATGGCGGCCTGCGCGATGTGTGGCGGATCGCTGCGCTCGACGGGGTCGAGTCGCTCGATTTCGGGCTGATGGATTTCGTTTCGGCACACCAGGGGGCGATCATGGGCGACGCGATGCGCAGCCCCGGGCAATTCACGCACCCGCTGATCATGCGGGCCAAGGCCGAAATCGCCGCGGCCGCGCTCGCGCACGGCGTCATTCCCTCGCACAACGTCACGACCGAGCTCAAGGACCCTGCGGTTGCGCACGCGGACGCCCTGTGCGCGCGGCGCCAGTTCGGCTACCTGCGGATGTGGAGCATCCACCCCGCGCAGATCGAAGCCATCGTGACCGCGATGCGGCCGGACTTCTCGGAGGTCAACGCCGCCGCGGAGATCCTTTGTTCGGCTCAGGACTGCCAGTGGGGCCCCACCAAGAATGACGGCCGCCTGCATGACCGGGCGTCATACCGGTACTACTGGAATCTGCTGCGCCGCGCGCGCACGACCGGCATGACCCTGCCGGACGGGATTCGCGAACGCTTCTTCGACGACCCCGGCCCGGCATGACGCAAACGCTGCCGTCGAATCGCTGCCGGCCACGGCACCGGCACCATGCCGCGGCGTTGGCAGCGCGACGCTCGGTTCGCAAATGGCATCGAAGCGCCGACCCAGAGCGCACCTGATTCCTTATAATCTCGCACATGGCGACGACCCCCTCCACCCATCGCGAGTGCACCGTGCTGTTTGCCGACCTGGTCGGCAGCACCCAGTTGTACGAACGGGTCGGCGACACTTCGGCATTCCGTCTGGTCGATCAGTCGATCCAGGCCATGCAGACCATCATCAACGAAAAATGCGGCCGGGTCATCAAGCATACCGGTGACGGCTTGATGGCGATTTTCACCGTTGCCGACAATGCCGCCGAAACCGCGATCGGCATGCACGGCATGCTGCGCGACCTGCCGCATGGCTCCGGCCAGCGGCTCGCGGTCAGGGTCGGGTTCCACTTCGGCCCGGTCATCGAGAACAATGACGACATCTTCGGCGAAACCGTCAATTTCGCCTCGCGCCTGATGGAGCTCGCCTCGCCGGGGCGCGCGATCACCACCGCCGAAACCGTTGTGCGACTCACGCCCGACTGGCGCAACATGCTCCATCGCCTTCCACCGCGGGTCTTGCGCGGCGCCTCGCGACCCTTCGACCTGTTCGAGCTCAAATGCGAGTCGATCGGCGATGTGACCGTGCTGCAAAGCTCCAGCTACCTGCCCGAAGAGCGGGTGGAGCTGCGGCTCTACCTGCGCGACAAGACCCTGGTCGTCGATGACGAGCTGCCTTTGATCCGCATAGGGCGCGACCTCGCGTCCGATCTCCAGGTCGCCGACAGCCGCGCCTCGCGCAGACATGCGGAGGTCGAGTTGCGAGGCGACAAGTTCGTGTTGATCGACCGCAGCAGCAACGGCACCTTCGTGGCGACCGAAGGCGAAAAGGAGTTCGTCCTGTCGCGCGAAGAAGCGGTGCTGCGTGGCAAGGGGCAGTTCGCGCTGGGCAGCAGTTGTGTCGCCAACCCGTTCGCGATCAGTTACGTCTGCGTCTGAGCCAAGCTGTCGACAGCGTGTTCCGCCACGCACCACCGGGCGCCACGACAAACCCTTTAGGCCGGGCCGGCGATATCGGCGATCACCCTGGACAGCACCTTGCGCTCAATCGCATCCAGCGCCACCTCCAGTTCCGCCCGCCCCAACGCCTGCCGCGCCGGGTTATATAGATAGCGCACCATGTGGGCAGCCGTTGCATGGCCGTGGTTCGCCGCCCTGGCGATCCAGTCGATGCCGCGCCGCTCGTCCGCGTCCACGCCATTGCCGGCGATATGGCAACGACCCAACCAGTGCATGCCCTCGAGGTAGCCCTGTCGCGCCGAGCGCTCCAGCCATCCGGCCGCCTCGGCGGCGAGATCCTGCGCCAGGAAGAGCAGCGCCAGGTCGCATTGCGCTTCCGCCGAGCCTGCATCCGCCGCCACGATCAGTTCGCGGTCTTCCAGTTCCAGCCGCAGCCGCGACAGTGCGAACACATCATCGACCGCAACCCGAGTCTGCGGATTCGAGCTTTGTGAAAGCGGGGGAGGTGCCATGTTCGAAGCGTCTTCGGTGCGCAAGACGCCGTCGGCGATCCGCCGCCACAGCGTGCGCTTGCTCAGGCCGGTGACCGAAATGGCCGTACTCAGGTTGATGAAATCCACCGCCGGGCTCCCGACGCGTCGTTGTAGTGAGTTGCCAGTTTAGCGCAGCCGCGGCCGCACGCACACGCCACGGCTGTGCCATCACTCGATTTGGCACAGCCGCCGATGTGCCAGCGACCTCGGCTGGCACGGCCAACGATGTGCCAATGCCCCGCGGAAGGTACTGATTCCGTGACTTATTTCCTGCAATCTAAGCTGGCACGACGGTTGCAATAAGGAATAACGGAAGGTGACGGATCCACCGCCACCGGACGATTCCGATGTCCAAACGATGCGAGGAGCAGGTCATGAAAAAGGCACAACAAGGTTTTACCCTGATCGAACTGATGATCGTGGTTGCGATCATCGGCATTCTGGCGGCAGTGGCACTGCCGGCATATCGCGACTACACCCAGCGTTCGGCCAACTCGGCCTGCCTGGCGGAAGCCAAGGCCTACGTCGGTGCGGCTGCCGGCTTGGCGGCCAATCCGGCCACAGCTGCAGCCATTCCCACGTTTATGGCTGGAAAAACAGCCTCGAGTTGCTCTGCTTTTGCAGACGTCACCGAAGCTGCTTTCGTTGGCAACACCACATTGGTGTTTACGCCGCAAACCCGTGGTAACGCAGTGCTGGTTCGAAACACAGAGTGCGAAGCCGGTAGCGCGACTTGCACACTCCTGCCGTAAGGATCGCGCTGGCATCGCTCGGCCCGGAGTAGCGACCCCAAACAACCCCGCTGAAACCAGCGGGGTTTTCCGTTAAGAATGGGGGTGTCTATTGATCTGCAATTTTAGGCAGAACTGTCATGGTCACAAGATGCGAACAGGGCTTTACCCTTATTGAATTGATGATCGTCATCGCCGTGATCGGAATTCTGGCGGCGGTGGCACTGCCGCAGTACGCGGCCTATCTCACACGTTCAGCCAACACTGCCTGCCTGAGCGAGGCACGGGCTTACATGAGCGCAGCAATCGCGCGCCTGGCCAACAACGAGCCAGCCTTGTCGTTCACCCCCAGCGCCTGCCTGGCCATCAGCAGCACACCAGTGGTCGCTGACTACGCCGCCGCCAACACCATCACCTTCACTGTCGGCGCCCGAGGCGATGCGGATACCGACTGCAATGCCGGAAGCGGGGTTTGCGCGCTACAGTGAGGGGCGCACGCATCATGTCTTGCCTCCGTTGTCAGGTACGACAGGAGCCCCGTCGAAGTCAATGGCGCTCCCAGGCGGAATCGCCTGGCGGTAAACCGATCGGCTGGCGAAGGCCAGCCATGGCAGGGTCAGTGGCAGGAGCGGCAAGAGCAGGATGCTGCCGACGATCACGACCGACAAGACCAGCCCCCAGGTCATCGCCACGAGAAAGTTACCGAACACGATTCGCACACTCGCGACCACCGCATCCACCAGCCCCGCCCTGCGCTCGCACAATAACGGCACCGCAAACGCCGCGACCGCGAACAACATGACCGCCACGACGAGTCCCGACACGCTCGCCCACAACACGAACCTCAGTACCCCCGCCTGCGCCGGCAGCAGCGCGCCCAGCCACACCGGCGCGCCGCCGACCATGTAACTGTAGAGAATCGCGGCGTCGGTGATGAAGATCATGAACAGCAGCGCGCACACCAGGGCCAGCACCCACACGCTGGGGGCGGCGCGCCGGAATCCCTCCGCAATCGCCGCGGGCCGGACACGCTCACCCCCCTCGTGTGCCGATGCGATGCCGAAGAATCCGGCCAGCAGAATCGGACCGACCAGCATGAAGGCCCCCGCCGCAGCCACCACGAAGGGCGTCAGGCCCGCCGCCAGCAAGGCCGCGATGATCACCGCGCCGATCGCGGCGAAAACGAATGCGTAGGCGAAACTCACCGTGCGGGTAGCGTTGGCCAGACGCCATCCCTCGATGATCCCGGTTCGCAGGGTCGACAGTTTCAGACGGTTGGGGCGAAGCGCGCTGGCCATGGCAGAAAGTTCGCTAGATGAACGGGTTCCCGAACGTAACCAGCGGCGCAGCGATATTCATTGATGCAGATCAACAATCGAGGCCACGCGTTTCGCACGCATCATCCAAGGTGCGCATGCGCCACCGCACCCGACGGCGGATTATGCTATATATGCCTCCACGCCCTCACCGCAGCGCTGGAATTCGAACATGAGCACACGCGAAAGACCCGTCGTCTACGGCACCGAAGACCTCCTGATCAGCCTCTGCAACTCGGTGACCGACGTTCTGACGGTCGCAACCCACAGCCAGATCCACTATTCCGGCATGGCCCAGCGCATCACCAAAACCTGCCTGAAGCCGGACATAGGCTGCTTCGTGCTGTTCGATGGCGGATTCTCAGGCCTGGTGATCATCAATTTTTCCGCACCGGCCGCGATGGAGTTGTACGAACGCTACATGCTCAACATGGGCATGTCCAAGGCCGAACTCGCCCGTTCGCACACCTCGGACGAAGTCGGCAACATCATGGGCGAACTGATGAACCAGATCGTCGGCGACTTCACCGGCAAGGTCGGGCGCGAGCTGCAGACCCAGATCACCCAGAACCAGCCCAAGATGCTGGCCCTGAACAAACAAGTCATCCTGAGCGTCGACACCCGTCTGGACGAACCCGAGGCGCGGCGGGTTACCTTCTACACCGGCAACAACAATATCTTTTATCTCGAACTGGCCATCGACCGGACCGAATTCATCAAGCTGTACGACTTCGAACCCGCCGCAGCGCCCGACCCCGACCTGCTGATGGAACAGGCCAGCGCCGAACGCGCGAACCTTCACCACGCCCGGCACGCCAGCATGCAGACGAGCGACACCGACGACCTGCTCAAATCGCTCGGCATGTGAAGCCGACGCCGGCGTCAACGGGCAAGACGCTGCGCGAGTCGCAACACCTTGGCGCGCTCGAGCTGTAGTGCAAAGGCCGGGAAGTCGAGGCCGAAACGTGCGCGCAACTCGGGGGCGATCGCCCTCAACCACTTCCAGCGCGGTTCGAATGCCGGATCGCGGAACGCCAGCACGATGTAGTTGCCGTCTTCGGGTGCCGGAACCGGGATCGCGATCACCCGCTCGTCGAAAACATCGAGAATCCGTTCGACATGCAGCGCATAGGCGCGCCGGTCGCCGGCGACGTTCATGACCAGCATGCCCCGGTCCGTCAGGCGGTCATGCGCATCCGCGTAGAAATCGCTGGCCAGCAGATCGACCGCCACACCGTCGATGCCGAATGCGTCGATCAGCAGCACATCGCAGGTTTCTTCGGTCTCGGCCACGTATCGCGCGCCATCGCAATGGATCACCCGGAAACGCGCGCCATCCGGCGGAATTCCGAACAGGTCACGCAGCGCCAGAACATGCGGATCGATCTCGAGCACCGTCATCCGCGTCGTCGGCAAATGTCGATGGCAGTAGTTCGCCAGCGAACCGCCGCCCAGGCCAAGCATCATGATCCGGCGCGGGCGGGCGTTGAACAGCAGAAATGCCATCATCCGGCGGGCATAGCCGAGTTCGAGCACCGCGGGGTCGTCGATGCGGATCACGCTCTGCACGAAATCGGCACTGAAATGCAGCGCCCGCAAACCACCGTTCTCGAGCACGAACGGCTTGTCGTAGCTGCCGTCGAGCAAGCGCGCCTTCAATGCCGCGGCATCGCTGCCGTCCGGTTCCAGCAGGCGAACCAATCCGGGCTCATCGGGGAAAGGGCTGGGTAACTCGAACATCCAGGCTCCAGTCATACATTCGTTTGGGGGCGAGAAACCCATGAACCCACCCAAAGCCGTGAACTGAAGCACCCTGTGCGCGGGTAAGATCCAGGCAGCGCTCGTCCTGATATCGCACCGCATCACCGTCGCGCATACAGCCAGGGAGCGGACGAGAATCCTCGACCCTCGCTCCCGTTATCTCAACCACTGTGGCCACAGGAAATCCACCCATGAGAGCCGTCGTCGTCCTGGTCGCGATCGCCATCATCCTCGTCTTCGTCGCGGGCTTTCTACGCGGCGGCAAGAAGGATGCCGGCGACTCGGTCTTCAAGCTGCTGCACAGCCTCATCGACCTTGCATGGAAAATCGCGTTGCTGGCCGCGGCGGTGATATTGCTGATCAACGTCATCGATTAGCCGTGCCCCGGCCCGGAACTACGCATCGCACCACGTCGCATGCGGTGCCGAAAAGCAAAAAGCCAACCCCGAAGGATTGGCCAAGTGCTTTTTCTGTTGGTCGGGGCGGCGGGATTCGAACTCGCGACCCCTTGCACCCCATGCAAGTGCGCTACCAGGCTGCGCTACGCCCCGAAACAGAGCGGCATTATAGCAGGGAGATCCTGCTTTGCCAGCCATAATTTGCGAATCGTTCAGCTTCGCAGTGCCTCCAGCGTGGCGACGAGATCGCCGCGCACCTCGTGCATCAGGGCACGCAAATGGGCCGACTCCTGGCGGTCTTCTTCCTGGTGAATCGCCGTTTCTCCGAGCTTGCTGCGCGCACCCGAGATGGTGAAGCCGTCTTCATAGAGCAGGCTGCGGATACGCCGGATCAGGAGCACCTCATGATGCTGGTAATAGCGCCGGTTGCCGCGCCGCTTCACCGGCTTGAGCTGAGTGAATTCCTGCTCCCAGTAGCGCAACACATGCGGCTTGACGGCACACAGTTCACTCACCTCGCCGATCGTGAAATAGCGCTTTGCCGGTATTGGCGGCAGCGTTTCGTGCGATATGTCAGGGTTGCTTGCTTGCATCGCTCAATTGCTCCACCGCGGCCTTGAGTTTCTGACTGGCATGGAAGGTCACCACCCGGCGCGCCGAGATCGGGATTTCCTCGCCGGTCTTCGGGTTGCGACCGGGGCGCTGCGGCTTGTCGCGCAACTGGAAGTTACCGAAGCCGGACAGCTTCACCGACTCTCCCCGCTCCAGCGCCAGCCTGATTTCCTCGAAAAAGCCCTCGACCATGTCTTTGGCTTCACGCTTGTTCAAACCGACGCGCTCGAACAACATGTCGGCCAATTCCGCTTTGGTAAGTGTGACGTTCATTTGACTATCCACGCAAGCGCGCACCCAGAGATGCCTCGGCATGAGAAACAATCGCCGCGACTGCGGCATCTACTTCGGCGTCTTCGAGCGTTCGCTGAGTATCTTGCATCAACACCCTGAACGCAAGGCTCTTCTTGTCCGGATCAATGCCTTTGCCATGGTACACATCGAAGAGCGCAATCGACTTGACGATGCCGCTTGCCCCCTTTCGGAGCGTATCGAGCAGACGGGCCGCGCTGATGCTCGACTCGACGATCAAGGCCAGGTCGCGCGCTACGATCGGATAGCGCGACACCTCGCCATAGGCCGGCACCGCCCCCTGCAGCACCAACTCGAGCTCGACCTCGATCACCACCGGTGCCACCCCGAGTTCATAACGCTGCACCCACACCGGATGCAACTCGCCGATGATGCCGATGTGGCGACCATGCAGAATCACCGCGGCCGCGCGGCCAGGATGCAAGGCCGGATGCGCCAGCACCTCGAATGACAGCTGACCCGGCTCGAACAGGGCCTCGAGATCGGCCTTGACGTCGAAGAAATCGACTCCGCGCCCGTCCGCACCCCACTGCTCGGCGAGGGCGGCGCCACTGGCCAGCGCTGCCAACCTGACCGGCTGATGGTAGCCGGCCACCGGTCCGCCATCGCTCTTGCGTTCGAAGCAGCGCCCGATCTCGAACAGCCGCACCCGGCTCTGCTGTCGCTTGCGGTTCGCCGCCATGCTCGCAACGAGACCCGGAATCAGGCTGGAACGCATCACGCTCATATGGCTCGCAATCGGGTTGGCGAGACGGATGGGGTCGGTCGCCGCGCAGAAATCCCGCTCCCAGGCTTCGTCGACGAACGCGTAGTTGATGACTTCCTGGTAGTCACGCGCAACCAGCATGCGCCGTACGTCCCACACGCTGCGACCGGCATCGCTGCGCGCCAGCATCGCGAGCCGCCCCCGTGGCGGCAGGGTCGGAATCTCGTCGTAACCGTGCAGGCGGACGATCTCTTCCACCAGATCTTCCTCGATCTCGATATCGAACCGGAACGATGGCGGCGTCACCCGGAACGACTCCCCGTCACGCTCGACGGCGAGCCCCACCCGTGCCAGCAACGACGCCATCGCAGTGTCGTCGAGATCGATGCCGAGGAGCCGGCGCGCCCGCGCCGGGCGCAGCGCGACCGGTGGCCGCGTCGGCAGGTTCGTGTTCGAGACGGCCTCGACCACCGGCCCGCAGACACCACCGCAGATATCGAGTATCAGGCGCGTCGCCCGCTCGATCGCCTGTGCCGGCAATGCGAAGTCCACACCACGCTCGAAGCGGTGCGACGCATCGGACGCGAAACCATAGGCGCGCGCCCTGCCGGCGATCGCCGCCGGCGCGAAGAATGCGCTTTCGAGAAAGACGTCGGTCGTCGCCAGCGTGACGCTGCTGTCCTCTCCCCCCATCACCCCGCCCAGTGCCAACGCACGCGCGTCGTCGGCGATCAGCACTGTGTCCGCGGTCGCGGCCACGGTCTGCTCGTTGAGCAACAGCAAGGTTTCGCCCGCGCGCGCCAATCGTACCCGAACGGCGCCGACAAGCTTGCTATCGTCGAACACGTGCAGTGGCTGCCCCAGTTCGAGCATCACATAGTTGGTGACGTCCACCAGCGCGCTGATCGACCGGATGCCGCTGCGCTCGAGACGCTGCCGCATCCAGTCCGGCGTCGTGGCGGCGGCATTGAGCTTGCGCAGGATGCGACCACAATAGCGCGGGCAGGCGTGCGGCGCCTCCAGCACGATTTCGCGGCGATCGTCGATCTGGGGCTTCACCGGCTCGCAAACCGGCAGGTGCAACGGCGCCGAGGTCAGTGCGGCGACTTCGCGCGCGACACCCGCCAGGCTCAGACAATCGGCCCGGTTCGGCGTGAGCTTGATCGTGAACAAGGTGTCGTCCAGCGCCAGCAGATCACGCACATCGCTTCCGACCGCTGCCTCCGCCGGCAATTCGAGCAGACCGCCGTGATCGTCGGAGAGACCCAATTCACGTGCAGAGCACAACATCCCGTAGGACTCGACACCGCGCAGGCGGGCCGCCTTGATCTCGAAACCAGGCAGGCTGGCTCCGACCAGCGCGAGCGGCACTTTCATCCCGGTCGCCGCGTTGGGCGCACCGCATACGATCTGGAGCAACGCGTCCTGGCCCGCATCGACGGTGCAGACCTTGAGCTTGTCCGCTCCCGGGTGCTTGTCGGCCCTAACGATCTGCCCGACCACGACGCCCGAGAATGCCGGTGCGGCCGGGCGTGCCTCCTCGACCTCAAGGCCGGCCATCGTCAATGCATGCCCCAGGGCCTCACTATCGAGTTGCGGATCCACGAAGGTCCGCAACCATTTTTCCGAGAATTGCATGATTCGATTACCTGAATTGGCTCAAGAAACGCAGATCGCCTTCGAAGAAAAGGCGCAGGTCGTTGATGCCGTAGCGCAGCATCGTCAAACGATCGAGCCCCATTCCAAATGCGAAGCCGCTATAGCGCTCCGGGTCGACACCGCCAAAGCGCATCACGTTGGGATGCACGAGCCCGCACCCCGCGATCTCCAGCCAGCGCCCCTTCAGGGCGCCACTCATGAAGGCGACGTCGATCTCGGCGCTCGGCTCGGTGAATGGAAAGAACGATGGCCGGAAGCGGACCTGCAGATCGTCGGACTCGAAGAATTTGCGCAGGAAATCGGCGATGACGCCCTTGAGATCGGCAAAGCTCACATCCTCGCCCACCCACAGCCCTTCGATCTGGTGGAACATCGGCGAATGCGTCGCATCCGAATCGACCCGATAGACCCGGCCAGGCGCGATCAGGCGGATGTCCGGCATCGCACCATCGCCCACATGCCGTTCGACGTGGGCCAGCATCGAGCGGATCTGCACCGGGCTCGTATGGGTGCGCAGCAACACATCGTCGCGCCCCTGGATGTAGAAGGTGTCGTGCATCGAACGCGCCGGGTGGTTCTCGGGCGTGTTGAGCGCGGTGAAATTGTGCCAGTCGGTCTCGATCTCGGGCCCGTCGGCCACGATGAAGCCCACCGATCGGAACAAGGTCTCGATCCGCTCGAGCGTGCGGCTGACAGGATGCAGCCCCCCCTGATGGAGCCCTCTGCCCGGCAAGGAGACGTCGAGCGCCTCCGCAGCCAGTTGCTCGAACAAGTGGGCTTCGCGCAAGGCTTCGCGGCGCGCGTCGAGGGCGGCCTCGATGGCGGTCTTGGCACGGTTGATCTCGGCGCCGACCTGCTTGCGCTCATCGGCGGGGAGCTTGCCCAATCCCTTCAAACGCTCGGTCAGAGACCCGGATTTGCCCAGAAAACCGGCCTTGGCCTGTTCCAGTTGGGCGCCATCGGATGCGCCGGCAAAAGCCGACACTGCATCCTGAACCAGTTGATCAAGGTTTTCCATGTGCTTGCCGTGGAGTGTTCAGAAACAAAAAGGGAGGCCTAGCCTCCCTTTTTCATGCCGCTTTCAATCAGGCGGCAAGTTTGGCCCGGGCTTGTTCAGCGAGCGCCGCAAATGCAGGCTTGTCGAACACCGCCAGGTCGGCCAACACTTTGCGATCCACTTCGATCGCGGCTTTCTTGAGGCCGTTCATGAAGGTGCTGTAGGTCAGACCCAACTCGCGCGAGGCCGCGTTGATACGCGCGATCCACAGCGCCCGGAACTGCCGCTTGCGCTGACGCCGGTCACGGTAGGCATATTGCCCGGCCTTCATCACCGCCTGTTTGGCGATGCGGTATACGTTCTTGCGACGGCCGCGATATCCCTTGGCCTGGTCGAGTACCTTCTTGTGACGCGCGCGCGCCGTTACACCACGTTTGACTCTGGGCATTGCGTTCTCCTATCAAGCGTAAGGCAGCATGGCGCGGATGAGCTTCTCATCTGCGGCATGGACCGAAGTCATCCCACGGAGCTGGCGCTTGCTCTTGGTGGTCTTCTTGGTCAGGATGTGGCGCTTGAACGCTTGGGAACGCTTGATTCCGCCGCTCGAGCGGACCTTGAACCGCTTGGCGGCCCCGCTCTTGGTCTTCATCTTGGGCATTGCATACTCCTGGTTTATACATGTCGCCAGGTAGCGCCAATCACGACGCTTTTGACACCTGACACCACTTGTTTTCGGCCGGTCGGACCGGCCGCCATTCGCCAAGGGCACTGTGGCCTCTTGGTCAAATTCGTTGCTGACGCAGCCCTCAGGATTTCTTGGGCGCGATCACCATGATCATCTGGCGCCCTTCCATCTTGGGCATCTGCTCGACCAGCGCGATCTCCTCGAGATCGAGCTTGATGCGCTCGAGCTGGCGCATTCCGATTTCCTGGTGAGCCATTTCGCGACCGCGGAAGCGCAGGGTCACCTTGGCCTTGTCACCTTCACCCAAGAAGCGCTTGAGGTTGCGAAGCTTGATCTGGTAGTCGTTCTCGTCCGTACCCGGACGCAGCTTGACTTCCTTGACCTGAACCTGCTTCTGCTTGAGTCTTGCCTCGTGAGCGCGTTTTTGCTCCTGATACTTGAACTTGCCGAAATCCATCACCTTGCACACCGGCGGCACCGCCATCGGTGCGATTTCCACCAGATCGAGACCGGCTTCATCGGCAATATTGAGTGCAGCGTTCAGGCTGACGATGCCGAGCTGTTCCCCGTCATCTCCCACCAGGCGGACTTCCGGCGCGGTAATTTCCTCGTTAACGCGCTGCTTCTTATCTTGAGCGATGGTTCAAATCTCCAAAAAATCGATATCAGACCGTGCCGGACTTCGCTTCGACTTCACGAATCCAGCGATCGATCAAGGTTTCCAGGGTCATTTGGCCAAGATCCTGGCCACCCCTTGCGCGCACCGCCACGAGACCCCCGGCTTTTTCCTTCTCGCCGACGACGAGCTGATACGGCAGCTTATGAACACTGTGCTCGCGGATTTTATAGTTAATCTTCTCGTTACGCAAATCAGCTTCGACCCGGAAACCCGCTTGCTGCAAACGCTGCACCACATCCTTGGCATAGTCCGCCTGCCCCTCGGAGATGTTCAGCACCACCCCGTGCACCGGCGCCAGCCACATCGGCAGAGCCCCGGCGTGCTGCTCGATCAGGATCCCGATGAATCGTTCGAGCGAGCCCAGGATCGCGCGATGGAGCATCACCGGGAACCTCTTGGCGTTGTCCTCGGCGACGTATTCCGCTCCCAAGCGCACCGGCAGGTTGAAATCCAGCTGCAGGGTACCGCACTGCCATACCCGACCCAGGCAATCCTTGAGCGAGAACTCGATCTTCGGGCCATAGAAGGCGCCCTCGCCTGGCTGCAGATCGTACGCCAGACCCTGCGCGCCCAGCGCGGCGGCGAGCGCCGCCTCGGCGGCATCCCACTGCTCGTCGGTACCGACCCGCTTGTCCGGACGGGTGGACAACTTGACCTGCACATCGGTGAAGCCGAAATCCTGATAGACCTTTTGCAGCAGACGGATGAACGCCGCCGATTCCGCCTGCACCTGATCCTCGGTGCAGAATATGTGCGCATCATCCTGCACGAAGTTGCGTACGCGCATGATGCCGTGCAACGAGCCCGACGGTTCGTTACGATGACAGGAACCGAACTCCGCCATGCGCAGAGGCAGATCCCGGTAGCTTTTCAAGCCCTGGTTGAAGATCTGGATGTGGCACGGACAATTCATCGGCTTGACCGCGTAGTCGTGCTTCTCGGACTGGGTGGTGAACATCAGGTCCGAGTACATGCCCCAGTGGCCCGACTTCTCCCACAAGGAGCGATCGACGATCTGCGGCGTCTTCACCTCCTGATAGCCATGCGCGTTGATCGTGCGACGCATGTACTGCTCGACCTGCTGCCAGAACGTCCAGCCCTTGGCATGCCAGAACACCATCCCCGGCGCTTCCTCCTGGATGTGGAAGAGGTCCAACTGGCGGCCCAGCTTGCGATGATCGCGCTTTTCGGCCTCCTCGAGCATGTGCAGATACGCGTCTAGATCGTCCTTCTTCGCCCAGGCCGTGCCATACACACGCTGCAGCATCTCGTTCTTGGCGTCGCCGCGCCAATAGGCCCCCGCCAGCTTGGTGAGCTTGAAGACCTTGAGCTTGCCCGTGCTCGGCACATGCGGGCCACGGCACAGATCGATGAATTCGCCTTGCCGATAGAGGGAGACATCCTCGGACGTCGGAATCGAGGCAATGATCTCGGCCTTGTAGTGCTCGCCGATCCCCTGGAAAAACGCCACGGTCTGATCGCGCGGCCAGACTTCGCGCGCCACCGCGATCTCGCGCTTGGCGATCTCGGCCATGCGCCGCTCGATGGCATCGAGATCCTCCGGCGTGAACGCGCGTTTGTACGAGAAATCGTAGTAGAAACCGTTTTCGATCACCGGCCCGATCGTGACCTGGGCCTCCGGAAACAACTCCTTCACCGCGTGCGCGAGCAGGTGCGCCGTCGAGTGACGAATGATCTCCAGCCCCTCCGCGTTCTTGTCGGTGATGATCGCGAGCGCGGCATCGTTCTCGATGCGATGCGACAGATCGACCATGCGACCATCGACCTGCCCGGCGAGCGCCGCCTTGGCAAGGCCGGCACCGATCGACGCCGCCACCTCGCCGACCGTCACCGGTTTGTCGAAGGAGCGTACTGAACCATCCGGTAGCATGATGTTTGGCATTGGCTTCTAGCCTCTAGCTTGGGGGTGCGCAAAATTCGGGCGAAAAAAAAGTGCGGCCAGGCCGCACTTTCTTATGGAGCACTACTGCGGAGCCCGACGTATTATTTTCTGGCTTCGGTAGTAGTTCGAAACGACATTTTCGGGCTCCAGAATGTTGGTAGGCGCGATTGGACTCGAACCAACGACCCCCACCATGTCAAGGTGGTGCTCTAACCAGCTGAGCTACGCGCCTGCTAAGAGCGCCGAATTATACAGAGGGAAAAAGGGCTGTCAAACACTTTCGCCGAATCTTTCGGGCAAACCGATCATCCCCACATCAAGGCCGCCCAGGCACCGCAAGGCGCCGACCGGGTCTAGGGTCTGTTCACAAATGACA
>DDUE01000046.1 GCA_002344625.1 Rhodocyclaceae bacterium UBA2346
CATCCAGATTGACATTCGGCGATGCAATCTTGGCACTTCGATGCCGGGCCGAATAGGCCAGCGGGGGATGTGGGAAGTCCCTTTGTAGTCGTTCGGGAATTTAGTGAGATGTGATGATGTCATCTCCTTTGCATGGGACGCGACCTCTTCCAGTAGCCCTGCCCACCGATGCAGCGCTATTTGGCGCTCCTCGAAGTAGTCGTACTGGTTGTAGATCCCTTCTACATCACGCACCTTGTGGTTCAGTGCCCGTTCGGCCACAAATCGATCTATACCCAGCGCCGCCATGTGGGTGCGGGCGGTGCGACGCATATCGTGCACGGTGAAGTGTTCAATGTGGTCCAGTGGCAGGCGGCATAGTGCGACGTTTAGTGTGTCCGGGCTGATGTGACCGAAACGGTTCTTTCTTGGCACGCCGCCCTTCGTGTGGATCAGCCGCCGCGCTGGGAACACGTACTCGCTATTGCACGAGAACACCCGGACCTCTTCCAGCCAACGCAGCACTGGAACAGCCAACGGGATGTCGATGGACTGGCCCATCTTCGTGCGCGACGGGTGCAGCGACCAGACGCCTCGTTCAAGGTCGAACTCCGACCACTTGGCCGACAGCAGTTCCATCTTGCGCACGCATAAGGCAAGCAGCAGCCACACCGCCAGTTCGTTCGGGCGGCCAAAGTTCGGCGTGTCCAGCATAGCCTTCGCAAATGCTGCGAGTTCATCGCGGTTCAGCCAGCGCTGCCGTGATGTCTCGGTGCCACCGGCGTCGGAGATCTCGAATCCGGAGACCGGATTGGCGTCGATCCACCGGCGCTTCACGGCGAAGTGAAACATGCGGAACAGGTAGCGCAGCGCATCGTTGGCCACGGTCGGCGCGCCCGCGTCGAGGATGCGTGTGAGCACCTTGTCGACGTGCAGCGGCCGGACGTCCGTTACACCGAGCTTGCCGATCGCCGGATCGATGTGGCGGCGGATAACCCGCAGAACGACTTCTGGGTGCTTGTGGACCTTGGCGATGTGACGCTCGTACCAGGCCTGGGCGAGGGCCGCAACGGTGGTCAGCTCCTGGGCCTTGAGCCGCTCGGCCCGTTTCTCCGCTGCAACGTCCACGCCCTGCTGGATGCGTGCCCGGTTCAGGCGCGCCGCCTCGCGGGCATCCTTGAGCGATAGGTCGGGATAGCGGCCGAGCACCTTCTCGCGAGCACTGCCGCCGAAGCGGTAGCGAAGGATCCACGATGCCTGGCCCTTCCGCGCGCCGGCGGTCGTAGCCACGAAGTTGAGGCCCCCGCCGATGCCACGATGCATGGCTCCTGCCGTGAGCCATGCTCTCAGCGTCTTGTCAGTGACGCGTTCTGTCTCAGTCATAGCGCGATCTCCACAGCGATTCACGAAGAACCTGTGTGGTAAATATTCGGGCGCTGATCCCGACATCGCGGGGGACAGAATTTCCCACACGATTTACCACACAGAAATCGTGCGCTACGCTGAAATCGCCTGCAACCTTATGGCACCAAAAACCACCGCAACCGACTGATTTTTCAGGGTTTTGGTGGCATTGAGACCCCCTGAAACCTCACTCTACGTTCTGCACCTGCTCCCGCATCTGCTCGATCAGCACCTTGAGCTCCATCGCGACCCCGCTCACGTCGGTGGCGGCCGATTTCGAGCCGAGGGTGTTGGCTTCGCGGTTGAGCTCTTGCATCAGGAAGTCCAGCCGCTTTCCGGCCGAGCCACCGCTTTTCAGGATCCGCTCGACTTCGTCGAGGTGGGTGTTGAGGCGGCTCAGCTCCTCGGCCACGTCGATGCGCTGCGCGTACAGTGCGACCTCCTGGCGAATACGGTCTTCGTCGAGCGCGGCGGCGGCATCGCGCAGGCGGGCGGCGAGCTTTTCCTGGTGTTCGGCGACGATCGCGGGTACACGCGGCTGCACTTCGACGACCAGTGCGCGCATCCGCTCGATGCGCTCGGTGATCATCGCGGCCAGCTTCTCGCCTTCGCGGCGGCGGCTGGCAACCAGATCGTCGAGTGCTTCGCGCGCCAGGGCGCTGATCTCGGGCAGCAGCTGCTCGAAGTCCAGCCCGTCGTCCGCGAGCATGCCAGGCCAGCGCAGGATCTCGCCCACCGTCAGGCGGGCGCAGGCCGGGACTTTGGCCAGCACCGTCTCCTGGGCGGCTGCGAGCTGGGTTAGCAGGGTCGAATTGAGCGCGAGCTCGGCGCTGCCTGCGCCGGTGCTCTGCAGGTTGAGACGACATTCGACTTTGCCGCGGCTCAGGCGCGCGGTCATCAGTTCGCGAATCGCCGGCTCGCAGGCGCGCAGGTCGTCGCCCATGCGAAAGAACAGGTCGAGATAGCGCGAATTGACGCTACGCAATTCGAGATGCAGGCTGACGTGGCCGAGATCACGCTTTTGCACCGCAAAGCCGGTCATGCTATGGATCATCTGGGACTCCGGGTAAAGTGGATGGAATGGCCCAATTATCCAGCATGTGCGAACGGGATCGCGATTTCCCTGCATGAATTCGGCACCAGCGCGGACGTTCGTGAGCGCCTGGCCGCGCCCCAGGCCCCGTCCCGACACAAGTTGGCAACCGCCGGCGTCATCTCGGATTACACTGAACCACCTTGACGGCGCCAGGCGCCCCGACCACGCCTCGACACGATGCCTCCGCAAATCAACGCCGCGCTGCCCCCCGGATATCAACTCGATCAGTACCGTATCGAGCGGCAGCTTTCGCTCGGCGGCTTTTCGATCGTGTATCTCGCTTTCGATCCGGAAGGCTTGCCGGTCGCGGTCAAGGAGTATCTGCCCAACTCGCTCGCGTTGCGCAAGGACGGTCAGACCTCGCCCCAGGTGCCTGCCGAGAACCAGCCCGCGTTTCGCTATGGCATGAAGTGCTTCTTCGAGGAAGGCCGGGCGCTGGCCAAGCTGATGCATCCCAACGTGGTGCGCGTGCTCAACTTCTTTCGCGCCAACGACACCGTCTACATGGTGATGCAGTTCGAGCAGGGCCGTACCCTCAACGAATACATCGGCAAGCATCGCGGCGAGGTGCGAGAGCGCTTCATCCGCGGTGTATTCACCCGCATGCTCAACGGCTTGCGCGAAGTGCATGCCCACAAGCTGCTGCACCTCGACATCAAGCCGTCCAACATCTACCTGCGCACCGACGGCACGCCGGTGCTGCTCGATTTCGGCGCCGCACGCCAGACCCTGATGACCGACCAGCCCATCCTCAAGCCGATGTACACCCCGGGTTTCGCCTCGCCCGAGCAATATCAGCATCGCGACGCGCTCGGCCCGTGGAGCGACATCTACAGCGTCGGGGCCAGCCTGTATACCTGTGTGGTGGGCACCGCACCGCCGCGCTCCGATGAGCGGGTCAAGGAAGACGCGCTGGTGCCGGTCACGCGCACGCACGCGTCGCGCTACTCCGAGCAGTTGCTGCAGACCATCGAATGGTGCCTGAAGCTCGACCCGCTGCAACGCCCCCAAAGCGTCTATTCGCTGCAAAAGGCGCTGATGCGCAAGGAGGCGGGCGAGGCCATGCCGGCAACCTGGTACGCCGATATCGGCACGCGACTCAAGTCCTTCATCGGACGCACTTGAGGTCAGCCCAGTGAAGTTCACCATCTTCCAAGAGAGCCGTATCGGCCGGCGCAAGGCAAATCAGGACCGCACCGCCTACAGTTATTCGCGCGATGCCCTGCTGATGATCGTCGCCGACGGCATGGGCGGGCATCTGCATGGCGAGATTGCCGCGCAGATCTCGGTGCAGTTCATCACCGAAGCCTTTCAGCGCGAGGCCACGCCAGCCCTGCCCGACCCGATTTTCTTCCTGTCGCGGGCACTCACCAACGCCCACAACGCGATCGTCGACTACGCTTTCGACAAGCACCTGCCCGAGGCCCCCCGCACCACCGTGGTGGCATGTATCGTCCAGGAAGGCTTCGCCTACTGGGCGCATGCCGGCGATTCGCGCCTGTACACGCTGCGACGCGGCCGGATCGCGGTGCGCACCCGCGACCATTCGCGCGTGCAGATGATGATGGACCAGGGCCTGCTCGACGAAGCGGGCGCCGCAAACCATCCCGGCCGCAACCGCATCTACAGCTGCCTCGGCGGCAATCACCCCCCGCAGATCGAGTACTCGAAGCCGTTCCAGCTGCGCGACGGCGACATCGTGATGCTGTGCTCCGACGGTTTGTGGGGCCCCCTCAAGGACGACGACGTGCTGGCCGGCCTGGCCGGCGCCGACGTGATGCAGGCCGTCCCAAAGCTGCTCGACCACTCGGAAGCGCTTGCCGGCAAGCTGTGCGACAACCTTTCGATGGTTGCGATGTGCTGGCAGGACGATACCGGCGCGGTCGCGGGCGACTCGATCTCGACCCGCACCATGGCGCAGGACCGCTTCACCACCCGGCTCGACACGTTCGACCGCAACCGCAGCTCGGCCAACGCATTCGATCTCACCGAAGACGAAATCGAACGCGCGATCGCCGAGATCAACTCAGCCATCCAGAAATTCAGCAAATAGGACCGCAATGCGCCCCAGCAACCGCAAGCCCGACCAACTCCGCCCCATCCGGATCACCCGCAACTACACCCGCCATGCCGAAGGCTCGGTGCTGATCGAGTTCGGCGACACCCGGGTGCTATGTACCGCCAGCGTCGAAGACAACGTTCCGCCTTTTCTGCGCGGCAGAGGGCAGGGCTGGCTCACCGCCGAGTACGGCATGTTGCCGCGCTCGACCCACACCCGCAGCGCCCGCGAGGCCGCCAAAGGCAAGCAGAGCGGCCGCACCCAGGAGATCCAGCGCCTGATCGGCCGCAGCCTGCGCGCGGCGGTGGATCTCAAAGCCCTGGGCGAACGTCAGGTCATCATCGACTGCGACGTGCTGCAGGCGGACGGCGGCACCCGCACCGCGTCGATCACCGGCGCATGCGTGGCCGTGCACGATGCGCTCGAACGCCTCGTCGCCACCGGCAAGCTGGCGAGCAATCCGATGCACACGCTGGTCGCCGCGGTCTCGGTCGGCATCGTCGCCGGCGAGGCGGTGCTCGACCTCGACTATGAAGAAGACGCGGCCTGCGACACCGACATGAACGTGGTCATGATGGCCGGCGGCGGTTTCATCGAAGTACAAGGCACCGCCGAAGGCCAGGCGTTCAGCCACGCCGAACTCGACGCCCTGCTGCGACTGGCCGAACGCGGTATCGCCGAGCTGGTCGAAGCGCAGAAAGCGACCCTCGCCGGCTGAAAGGAGTATCCGCCATGCTCGACCGCCTCGTCCTCGCCAGCAACAACGCCAAGAAGGCCGCGGAGCTCGCTGCGCTGCTTGCGCCGCTGGGCATCACGGTAGTGCCGCAATCCGATTTCGATGTGCCCGAGGCCGACGAACCCCATCCGACCTTCGTCGAGAACGCACTGGCCAAGGCCCGCCATGCCGCGATGCTGACCGGTCTGCCGGCCATCGCCGACGACTCTGGCCTGTGCGTCACCGTCCTGGGCGGCGCCCCGGGCGTCATGTCCGCCCGCTATGCCGGCGAGCCCCGCTCGGATGCGCGCAACAATGCGCTGCTGCTCGAGCGCCTGGCCGGCGAGCACGACCGGCACGCGTATTTTTACTCGGTGGTGGTTCTGGTACGACATGCCGACGACCCGCGCCCGTTGATCGCCGACGGCGAGTGGCACGGCGAGATCCTCGAGACACCGCGCGGCGAAGGCGGATTCGGCTATGACCCGCTGTTCCACATTCCCGAACTCGAACAAACGGCGGCCGAACTCGACCCGCCGCTCAAGAACACCCTCAGCCATCGCGGCGCGGCCATGCGCCACCTGCTCCAGCGCCTGCAGAGCGGCGAGGTCTGATTCATACCGCCATGAAAGTCATTCCACTGGTCGCAAGAGCCCCCGCGGCGGGCACGCCGGATCCGGCACGCCCCGCCCTCGCGAGTTCGCCGCCGCTGTCGCTGTACGTGCATTACCCCTGGTGCGTCAAGAAATGCCCGTATTGCGACTTCAATTCGCATGCGTTGCGCGGTGACGGCCACGCCCTCGACGGCGACACCGAGCGCGCCTACATCGACGCCCTGCTGGCCGACATCGAATCCGCCCTGCCGCAGGTGTGGGGCCGCCGGGTGCTTTCGGTGTTCATCGGAGGCGGCACCCCCAGCCTGATGTCGGCCGCCGCGCTCGACCGGCTGCTGACCGGCATCCGGACGCTGCTGATGCTCGACCCCCTGGCCGAGATCACGCTCGAGGCCAACCCCGGCACTTTCGAGGCCGCGCGCTTTCGCGACTACCGCGCCGCCGGCGTCAATCGCCTGTCGATCGGCGTGCAGAGTTTCGACGACGACCAGCTCGCCCAGCTCGGCCGCATTCATGACGGCAACGCCGCGCGGCGTGCGATCGAGATCGCACTCGCACACTTCGAGCGGGTGAACATCGACTTGATGTACGCCCTGCCACGGCAAACCCTTGCTGCCGCGCTGCGCGACCTCGACACCGCCCTCGCCTTCGGGCCGGGCCACCTGTCGTGCTACCAGCTCACGCTCGAGCCCAACACCCCGTTTCACCACGCCCCGCCGCCGCTACCCGACGGCGATCTCGCCGCCGACATGCAGGACGCCATCGAAGCACGGCTCGCCAGCGCCGGCTTCGAGCACTACGAGACGTCCGCCTTCGCCAAACCGGGCCAGCAAAGTCGCCACAACCTCAACTACTGGACCTTTGGTGACTACCTCGGCATCGGTGCCGGCGCGCACGGCAAGCTCTCCAGCCACACCGGCATCGTGCGCGAAATGCGCCACAAGCACCCCGTCCGTTACCTCGAAGCCGCCGCGGGCCGCGACTTCGTCCAGGAACGGCGCGAAGTCGGCGTCGCCGACCTGCCCTTCGAATTCATGATGAACGCCCTGCGCCTCAACGGCGGGGTGCCGCTGACGCTGTTTCAGGCACGCACCGGCCTGCCTCTAGACACCATCGAACCGGCCCTGATCGCAGCACGCCAGGCCGGGCTGGTGAGCATCGCGGAAGAGCATGTCCGCCCTTCCGATACCGGGCGGCGCTTCCTCAACGACCTGCTCGGGCGCTTCCTGCCCGAGGACTGAATCGATCCGATCAGGGCGCCGCGCATAGGCAATGCACGTACTGGTGCCGGGGATCATTCCAGCCCGACAGCGCATCGAAATCGGTCCGTAAAACCGCGAGCACTTGCTCGACCGGCGACGGACGGCTGGCGCGCGCCGGTAACTCGATACCCGTCATGTCGCTCAGGCGACGCATCAAGCGCTGCGCCGTCGAGAGGCTGGCCTCCGCCCACACGACCTCGTAGTCGCTCAGCCCGGCGCGGCTCGCAGTGGCCTTGAGCGCGGCATCGAGCCCCCCCAGCCCATCGACCAGCCCCAGCTTCTGGGCGGTTTCACCCGTCCATACGCGGCCGCGCGCGATCAGGTCGACCTCTTCCGGGCTCATCTTGCGCGCATCCCCCACCGTCTTCAGAAAACGCCGGTAGCCATGTTCGATGCCGATCTGCATCGCCCGCGCGGCGGCATCGTCGAGCGGACGGCGCGGATCGAAGGCGCCGGCCAGCGGCCCGGTGCTGACACCATCGACGGTGACCCCCAGGCGACCCAGCGGCTCCGCCACCTCGGGCATCATCGCAAAGATCCCGATCGAGCCGGTCAGGGTGGCCGGATGCGCCCAAATCTCATCCGCCCCCGCGGCGATCCAGTAGCCGCCCGAAGCGGCCGTGGAGCTCATCGACGCCACCACTGGCTTGCCGGCCTTGCGGGTCATTTCGAGCTCGCGCCGGATCACCTCCGATGCAAACGCACTGCCGCCGGGGCTGTCGATGCGCACCACCAGAGCTTTGATGCTTTCGTCGTCGCGCGCTTCGCGAACCAGCTCGGCAAACGAGTCGCCGCCGACCGAGCCGGTGCTGCTGGTGCCGTCGATGATCCCCCCCTGAACCACCAGCACCGCAATCTTTGCGCTTGCAGGCGCCGCCAGCGCACGATGATGGGCGAGGTAATCGTCCACCGCGACCTGGTTGAAGTCGCCGTCGCCGTCCTCGCCGACCCGGTCCTTGAGCATCGCGGCCCATTCATCGCGGGTGCTCAGCCGGTCGACCAGCCCGGTGCGCTGCGCCGCCAGCGCCGCATCGCCACCGCTGGCCTCAAGCGCGGCGCCATAGTCGATCACGTAGTTGTCGAGCACGTCGAGCGTGATCCTGCGGCTCGCCGAAACATCGTTGCGAAACACGTTCCACAAGCCGTCGAGGAGATCGCGCGAGTTGGCGCGGTCCTCGTCCGACATGTCGGTGCGGGTGAATGGCTCGCTGAACGACTTGTACTCACCCACCCTGAACACGTGCATCTTGATGCCGAGCTTGTCGAGCGCGCCCTTGAAATAGCTCACGTAGCGCGCCAAGCCGGTGACCAGCACGAAGCCGTCGGGCGCGAGATGCACTTCGTCGGCCACGCTCGCGAGGTAGTATTGACCCTGGGTATAGCGTTCGCCGCGCGCCAGCACCGGCTTGCCACTGGTCTTGAAGGCTTCGATCGCGGTCCGCAGTTCAGCGAGCTTGGACAGCCCGGCGCCGTCGAGATCGTCCACCTCGATCACGAGCGCCTTGATGCGGTCATCCAGCCGCGCAGCCGCGATGGCCTCGGTCAGGTCGGATAGCGCAGTCTGCGGATCGGGCGCGCCACCGGCGCGCAGCAAGGCCAGCGGATCCTCGATTTCGCGTTGTTCCACCAGAACGCCGGACGGCGCAATCACCAATGCCGCGCTCGCGGGCAAGGGCAGTTCCGGGCGCATCAGCACCATGACGACGGCCACGACGACCAGAACGAACACCAGATTGAAAATGAGCACGCGCAGGCCATTCACGGCCCGCCACAAGTAAACGAGGATTCTGCCGAAGAACCTGAACAGGCCGGTGATCATGCTATTGCTCTCCTGGCGCCACGACATTCACGTCACGCGGACGGCGCTGAAAAATCAGGTCCCAGACGCCGTGTCCGAGCCGCAGGCCGCGGTTCTCGAACTTGGTCAGTGGACGGTAATCGGGGCGCGGCGCAAAGCCGTCGGCCGTGTTTGCGAGCAAGGGCTCGGCATCGAGCACGTCGAGCATCCAGTGGGCGTATTCTTCCCAGTCGGTCGCACAGTGGAGATAGGCGCCCGGCGCCAGCCGCGATGCGATCAGCGCGACGAAATCCGGCTGAATGATGCGGCGCTTGTGATGGCGCTTCTTGTGCCACGGATCGGGAAAGAACACGTGCACACCGTGCAGCGCCCTTTCCGAAACCATGTCGCGCAAGACCTCCACGGCGTCATGCTGCATGATCCTTAGGTTGTCCAGGCGCTCTTCGGCAACCAGTTTGCACAGGTTGCCGACACCGGGGCCATGCACCTCGATCGCGAGAAAATCCCGATCGGGCAAGGCTGCCGCAATGCGCGCGGTGGTCTCGCCCATTCCAAAACCGATTTCGACGATCTTCGGCGCCGCGCGCCCGAATGCGGCGTCGAGATCAAGTGGGGCAGGACGGTAGGACAAGCCGATCAGCGGCATCATTTCGTCGAGACAACGCTGCTGCGCGACGGTCATGCGCCCCTGGCGCAGCACGAAACTGCGAATCGAGCGGCTGGAAAAGCGTTGTCCCGGATCACACCCGTCGTCATCGTGGCGGACGCCGCCCTCGCCGGCTTCAGCCGGAACATATCTGTTTTCGCTCATGTGCTCGATTACATCATGATTTTGGCAACACGCGAACGATCCAGCGGCTGGAAACGCGATCGCACTCGTCGCAATTGCATGTCTGTTCGCCGCTGTTTAGAATGCGTGGCTCGCGCGCTCGGCGCGACAGTTTTTGCGGGTGTAGTTCAATGGTAGAACGGCAGCTTCCCAAGCGTGCGACGCGAGTCGCATAGGTTAGCGCCTACTCGACGTTTTTCGAGAAAAAGCCCAAGTCGTTCAGTCCCTGAAAACGACGCACCTGCTCGCAGGGGGGATTTTGTTGGTAGCTAATAAGATCGAGGAAACTCGATTTGCCTATGCAGCGAAGGCTGCACAAGTAATCGATCAGCTCCCGCAAGGGATGAATTGATCCTGGGGTTCAGCCCCCTGTAGCCTAGGAGCAGTGCGCCGCTGGTAACGGTGGGGTGCCGAGCGCTCCAACAATGTAGCCACCTTATGGGGTACGCCATATCCCGTGAGGGGTCTGGTGTGATTTCGGGAGTTGCACCCGGATGAGGCGCTAGGCTGGGTTGGATGGTTAACGTAAGTGAACCGCTTATAAACGTCGTCAAGCTTGAAAGAGCCAAAGGCAACTTGCAGTATCGGGCTCTGGCCAAAATGGCATGTGATCGGTTGTCCGCTTGCTTGGTGCGGACACGCTGACATGTGATCACCGGCGAAATTGCGGAACCTTCCCAACTCTTGTTACTTGTGCGGAACGCGGTAAACCCAATACGTCGTCCGGCCAGTCTGGCGGACAAGGTGGCCTGTGAGGGTCATTGATGGCGTAGTGGGCAGAGGATGATGGAAAAAGCGAATGCTTCGCTGTAATAGCGGAGATAGGGGATGAAACGATTGCCCCGACGCGAAAGCGTGCAGACTTCCATCTGGTGACCCGTCGCAAGACTGGTCTGTTAATCGCCGCCCTGCGGGAATGATGTACTATTCCCGCTAGGGGTAGTTGCGTCCTTCCTTTACGGGAACCGGGCGGGTGTAGTTCAATGGTAGAACTTCTGCTTCCCAAGCAGATAGCGTGGGTTCGATTCCCATCACCCGCTCCATTCAACCGGGGGTTGATATGGACGCAAGTCTCAACGATTGCGATGTCGCCTCCACGACCTGGCAAGCTTGGCACCACATCCCGTGGGTCGATGCGCACCGGATCGTCGCGAGGTTACAGACGCGAATTGCGAAAGCAGCAACAGCGGGGGAGTGGCGGAAGGTTCGCGCCCTGCAGAAGCTCCTGACCAAATCCACCAGCGCGAAAGCGTTGGCCGTGAGGCGGGTAACGGAGAATCAAGGCCGGAAAACTCCAGGTGTCGATAAGCAAACCTGGGACACACCGGACAAGAAGTGGCAGGCGGTTGTCGGTCTCGGCAACAAGAGATACAAGCCCTTGCCATTACGTCGCATCTACATCCCGAAAGCCAACGGTGAAAAGCGCCCACTGGGCATTCCAACCATGCGTGATCGGGCCATGCAAGCGCTGCACTTATTGGCGCTGGATCCCGTCGCCGAAGTGACCGGCGATGCCCATTCCTACGGTTTCAGACGTGAGCGCTCGACGGCGGACGCCATCGAACAGGTGCGAAACGCACTTGGTCGCAAGGCCTCGCCGAAATGGGTGCTGGAAGGGGACATCAAAGGCTGCTTCGACAACATCAGTCACGACTGGCTGGTCGCCAATGTCTGCATGGACAAAGGCATCCTGCGCAAGTGGCTGAAGGCGGGGTTTATCGAAACGGGAAGGCTTTTTCCCACGCATACCGGCACGCCACAGGGAGGCATCATTTCCCCGGTGTTGGCGAACATCGCGCTGGACGGCCTGCAACGCGAGCTGACCACACTGTTTTCGACGGTGAGGGAGGCGCGCGGGGCCAAGGTCAATCTGGTGCGCTACGCGGACGACTTTGTGATTACCGGCAGCTCGAAAGAGTTGCTGGAAAGCAGGATCAAACCTCTGGTGGAGCGGTTCCTGGCCGCCAGGGGCCTTGGCCTCTCGGAGAAGAAGACCAAAATCACGCAAGTGACGGAGGGCTTCGACTTCCTGGGGTGGAATGTGAGGTATTTCAATCGCGTGCTGGTCACCCAGCCGTCGAAGAAGAATATCAAGGCGTTCCTCGACAAGGTGCGTACGCTGCTGCGTGAAAGAAAGGCTGCCGCGCAGACCGAAGTGGTGGACACGCTCGCCCCCGTCATCCGGGGCTGGGCCAACTACCATCGAAGTCAGATGGTATCCCGGACGTTTGCACGATGCGATCATCAAATCTGGCAAATGCTGTGGCGTTGGGCGTGCCGCCGTCACCCGAACAAGGGAAAGCGGTGGATCAAACAGCGTTACTTCAAGTCCCTGCAGGGGCGCGATTGGCGATTTGCGGACAAGGACAAGCTGCTGCCCAGCTTGAGTGAGCACCGGAAACGGCGTCACATCAAGATTATGGGCGAGGCGAATCCCTACGACCCGAAGTATGACGAGTACTTCTCCAGAAGGCTTGGACAGAAAATGGAGATCATGCTAGAGGGTCGCCGCAAGCTCCGCTGGCTGTGGTGGTGGCAGGAAGGACTCTGCCCGATCTGCGACCAGAAAATCACCCGTAAGACGGGGTGGCATCTACACCACATCGTCAAGCGGTCTGAACGGGGCTCGGACAAGCCGACCAACCTGGTCTTGCTACATCCGAACTGCCACATGCAGCACCATGTTTTAGAAGGAAAGTACGGCCCTGCTGGCGTCTCGATGTACAAATGAGGCGTTTGTGGGTTGCTTGAGCCGTATGCAGGGAAACTTGCACGTACGGTTCTTAGGGGAGGAGATTATCGTGAGGTAATCTCCTTACCCTCCTGCATACGTGGGTTCGATTCCCATCACCCGCTCCACTGCATCAATCCACGGAAATCCGTGGAGGTCCATGAAGCGCTGTAAGTCGTTATCGCCAAACGACTTTTCATCGAAGCAGCGTTCCGGGGCCGTCCACTGAAATCCACCTGAATCCGGGACTTTTGGGCCCATTTTTGGGCCCATTTTCACGGGTACGGCGGCTTCCGGATTGTTGCTAGAGGCGCGAGGCTGATGTGACCAGCATGCAGTTCCTGACGAATGTTCAGGAGCTAGAGCATGGTGCTATCAGACATGGCTGTCCGGCGCGCGAAAGCCACCGGCAAGGCCTACGACCTCTACGACACGTTGGGCTTGTACCTGGCCGTCACCGCCAACGGTGGCAAGAGCTGGCATTTCCGCTACTACTGGCTGAACAAGCGCAAGCGGATGTCGTTCGGCACCTATCCGGAGGTGTCGCTACTCGAAGCCCGTGCGCTTCGCGACGAAGCACGGGCCTTGGTCGCCAAGGGCATCAATCCCCGTGTTCACCGCAAGCAGAAGCGTTCGGTTGCCAAGCTCGCCGGTGAGAACACCTTCGAAGCTGTGTACAGGAAGTGGTTCGCCCATCGCGAACTCAGTCTCAAGAAGGGCCGGCAGTGCACCGCCTCGGTACTCCCACGCATCTTCGACAAGGACGTTCTTCCGTTGTTGGGCAAGCGCACGATCTACGAGATCAAGCGCCCTGATTTGCTGGAAGTCATCGCCAGGATCGAGCGACGCAAGGCACTGTCCGTCGCCGAGAAGGTGCGGACCTGGTTCAACCAACTGTTCCGCTATGCCCTGGTGGCCGTGCCGGGTCTGGAACAGAACCCGGCCTCCGATCTCGATGTGGTCGCGGTGCCGCTGCCGCCCGTGAACCACAACCCGTTCCTGCGCATGGCCGACCTGCCGAAGCTGTTGCAGCGGGTACGCAAGTATCGCGGCAGGTTGCAGACGCAGCTTGGGTTGCGGCTGCTGTTCCTGACCGGCGTGCGCACCGGCGAGTTGCGGCTCGCGACGCCGGACCAGTTTCACCTGGACCAAGGACTGTGGATCATCCCGCCCGAGGTCGTGAAGCAGTTGCAGATGGACATGCGCAGGAAGCGTCAGCAAGCGAAGGACATCCCGCCCTACATCGTGCCGTTGTCTGTGCAGGCCATGGAGGTCGTCCGCTACATGCTGGAGCACTTCAAGCCGGCGCAACGCTATCTGTTCCGACACGACTTCGATTTGAAGAAGCGCATGAGCGAGAACACGCTCAACACCGCACTCAAGCGCATGGGCTATCGCGATCTGCTGACGGGGCACGGCATCCGCGCCACGATGTCCACCGCGCTCAACGAGTTTGGCTATCCCAAAGCCTGGGTGGATGCGCAGCTCTCCCATGTCGATCCCAACAAGGTCAGCGCCACCTACAACCACGCCGAGTACGTGGAGCAACGCCGGCGCATGATGCAGGACTGGGCTGACCGGCTCGACCTCTTCGAGCAGAACATGGTCGAGGTGGCCAGCATGCCGCTGACCATTCACTTGGAAGGCGGACCCGCAATCGCTAACGAGCAGGCAACCAACGGCCCGCCAACAAGGACAGCCACGACGTCTCCGATCCTGCTGGTGACGAAGCCTGGCGATGCGATGCCGCTGGTCTCCGCCGCCACGCATCGACTGTCTGCCGTTGCGTTGCCTCAGCCTGCGGTGCCGACGCCACTCTCTGATGTCCAGCGCGAGCGGATGGAACTGATCGAAGTCTTCGAGTCACCGCACAACCTGCTGGTCGCCGCGTACGCAAAGATGGCCGGAAAATCCCGTCGGTGGATCAGCTACGAGATCAAGGCCGGCAACCTGCTGGCGCTGAACGTCGGCAACCGCGGTCAGCGCGTACCCGACTGGCATCTTGACCCGAACAAGCACGCCTTGATCCAGGCCGTGATGAAGTTGAACCGCGACGCCGACCCTTGGCGGATCTACCACGCGCTGTTGCAGCTGCACCCGATGCTGGGTCGTCGCTCAGCCATCGAAGCCGTCACCGCGAACAATCTCGACAAGGCCATCATGGTCGTATCGACCGCCGTGAAGGAAAGCGAATGGACGCCTCTGCAGGTGGCGTAGCGGCCAGGGCAACAGAGTCACCCAGGTCTACGCCCCGATCGCCCGCGCGTGTTCGACCAGACGGTCGACGGAGGCAGAAGAAGCGGAGTCGGGACGAACTAAGTAGGTCGTGATCTCCACGGGCCGATGTGCCAAGGGGCGACCGACAACACCGAGCGGCCGGTATGACTCCACTGTGGCCGCGGGCGCCAAGCATACGCCATAGCCTGCGGCTACCAACGTCATCATCAGGTCGAACGACCGCACTTCGATCGTGCTTGAGGGTGATGCGTCAGTCGCCGCCAGAAGCCGCCCGATCTGCGCGCGATAGCCCGCGCCAGCTTGTGCATCCAGGGTGATCCAGACACTGGGCATCATGTGTTCAAGCGACACTGATTCGTGGGCAAGCAATGGATGCCGACGCGCAACGCCCATCATCAGCGCATCGCGCCAGACGGGGGTAGCGCTGAGGCCACGTGAGACGGGAGCGGATTGGCAAAGGCCCACATCGAAGGTGCCATCCTCCAGTCCTTGGATCAGTTCCGCTACGGAAGCCTCCCGGAGTCGAACGCGCACGCCAGGTTCGTGCTGGCGATGCAGCGTCAGCAGCGCTGTCAGCCGGGGATAGACCAGGCTGTCCGACAAAGCGATGTGCAGCGTATCCAGGGAAGTCATCGCAACACCTGCTCAGCACCTGACGCTAATAAATCCAAGAGCCGGGTTCGTGTGAGTTAAGTTTAACGTGGTTTAAGTCGGCGTGATATTCGACGCTTTCATGGATGCAGAAGCGATCGATACAGCGCGGACGACCCGCAGGAACAACGACCTATGAAGCCTTGCCTGCGCGCGCGTTCGGCGTGGCGGTGCGTGAGGCAAGGACCGTGCAAGGTGTGGCCCAGGAGACCTTGGCGGGCCTGGCAGGTATCGAGCGTTCGCACATGGGCAAGATCGAGCGGGGCGAGCACATGCCGAACCTGGCGTTGATCCTTCGGATCGCCAACGCGCTGGGGTGCAGCGCCGCTTCACTGATCGCGACTACCGAATCCCGGTTGGCCGACCAATCGGAATCGGCCGGCCCGAACTGACGCGCCCCATTTGTCGCCTCCGGCCCATCGATCTCAAGGGGCCATCACGGATTTGCCGTCGATCAGCTTCAGATACGGATGTTGGCGATGATCTGTGACAGCACATGGGTCGGCTCCTCCAGTAGATAGCCGTGCAGCCGACGCGACTTGCGCGGCCCGGTCACTTCGCAGGTCCAGATGTTTAATCCGCTGTCCTGCTTGCGATGCAGGTGCAGCCGCTCGAACTGCTTCTGCACCCATTGCCAATCGGCCAGCTTCTCCTGCTTCGCCAGTGAAGCGACCTGCGGATGTTCTTGAACGTAGCGCTGGAAAACGCCGGGACTGACCAGGTACGCGGTGTCAGCCACCGTATGCACCAGCGCCTTCGCATCGTTGAGGATGAGCCGATGGGACTGGAGGCCCTGTCTCAGCCACTCCACGAAGTTTTCACCAGAGGGCATTGCGCCGCGGGCGTTCTGAAGCGTCGGCGCCGATTCAGGCGCCAATGTCGCAGATGTCGTTGCAGGTGTGGACTCCTCGGTGAGTTCTTCTTCCGGCGCCAGACTCTGGGGATCATGAGCGTTCAACCGCAAGCGGGCAGCCACGGGTAATGCGGTGCTGGCCCAGTCCGGATTGAAACGGGAAGGCAGGCTGTACCGACCCTACGATGAGTCCTTCTGACCGACCGGAGGCGTGCCATGCTGATCCAGATTGACAGCGTAAGGAAAATTCCTTACCATGCGGGCGTTGTCATCCCGAGAACTGCCATGCCCGAAATCCATGAAGTCGCGACGCTGACCTCCAAGGGTCAGATCACCCTGCCCAAGCCCATCCGGCAGGCCTTGGGCGTGGACACCGGCGGAAAAGTGGCGTTCGACTTGCGCGGGGGCGAAGTCATCGTGACCCGAGCCGACGAACACGAAGACCCGGCGATTGGCGCCTTCCTCGGCTTGCTGGAGGCGGACATCCGCGCGGGGCGCAACCTCCAGCCGCTGCCGGAGGATCTTGCCCGAGCGATGCTGGCGAACATTGGGCACGCGGTGAACCTCGATGAAGACATCGAAGGCGAAGTGGAGCTCTGATGCAGCGGCATGGCTGGACGCTGCTGTTCCACGATGGCGTGGTCGAGCAGTTGCGCAAGCTGCACGTGGCGGCGCAGCGTGCCGAGCAGAACGACCCAGCGGGATTCGAGGGCAACGCCAACGTCAAGCTGTTCCGGGCGCTGAGCCAGTTGATCCTGGAAGTCGTGCCGAGCGACCCCGCGCGAGACGAGTTCCGGCAGGGCAATACCCTGGGTGCGGCGTACCGCCACTGGCGGCGCGCGAAGATCGGACGACGCTTCCGTCTGTTCTTCCGCTACGACTCCAAGGTGAAGGCCATCGTGTACGCCTGGGTCAACGACGAGCAGACCCTGCGATCGGCGGGCAGCAAGTCCGATCCGTATGCGGTGTTCGAGAAGATGCTGGGGCGAGGCAATCCGCCCGACGATTGGGCGGCCCTGGTCGCGGCAAGCCAAGCGGACTGGGCCGCATCCAAGAAACCAAAATAGGCAGACACATGAGGTAGTCACGATGAAAGCCTCTCTAAAAATGACGAGGGCGGAGGGCGCCGGCCGAACTCTCGGCCGCGCCTACCGAGCAGCCATGCGTCGAGAGGCCCATGTCGTGCGGTGGCTGGTTGGCAAGGGCCTGCCGATTTCGGGTGCCAAGGCGATTCTCTGGATCATCAAGCTCGCGGTGATCGGCGTGTTGCTTTACGTAGCGTTCTGGCTGGCGCTCCTACTGTTGCTTGTCGCCTCCGCGGCTTGGCTGGCTCGTGGCGTGGATCAAACGGAACCAGAAGAGTGGGCAGTCGGCGATCAGGCGGATCACAAGAAGAGCGTCTTCTATGACCCGATCAACTACAACGACGACCCAGATCCGCGATTCGACGACGATCGCTAGGGTCTGTTCACAAATGACAAAA
>DDUE01000013.1 GCA_002344625.1 Rhodocyclaceae bacterium UBA2346
CCGGCACTCGCCGCACCGGCAAGCTGCCCGGCCGCGACCAGGCCGCTGCGCGCCACGCATGCAAGCGCGATGGCGGCGCAGTGCCCGAGATGCGCTCCCAGGGCCGGCAGCACCGCCGGAAAGCGCATGCCGGGCAAGTGCAGGTCGAGCGCCAGCGCGGCATCGGCCAGATCCCCGACCACGACCGAGAACTCGCGCCCCTCCACCCAGGCGCTCGCACCCACCGACACACATCGCTCGATCACGCAGCGGTGCGCCGGCTCGGGCAGCATGCCGATCACGGCGGGCACGCCGGCTTTGATCACGCCGGCCTTGTGGGCCGCGATCTGTGCGAGCGTGGCGCCGAGCCGGTCGGTATGCTCGAGCTCGATGCGGGTGATGCATGCCACCCGCGGCACCACGACATTGGTCGAATCGAGGCGCCCGCCCAAACCGGCCTCGATCACGACGACGTCCAGCGCGGCGCGCTCGAACAGGTAAAACGCCACCGCGGTCAATACGTCGAAGAAGGTGGGCGGATGATCGGGATGGCGCGCGCAGTATCCGCGCAGCACCGGTCTGAGCGTTTCGAGTGCGGCAGCCAGGGCCTGCGCCTCGATCTCGGCACCGCCGACCCTGATTCTTTCGGTCCAGCGCACCAGATGCGGCGACGTGAATGTGCCGGTCTTCAGCCCTGCCGCCTCGAGTATCGCCTCGGTCAGCAACGCGGTGCTACCCTTGCCCTTCGAACCCGCGATGTGGATCGCGCACAGGCGCCGGTGCGGATTGCCGAGCCCGTCCAGCAGCGCGGCGACCGCATGCTGTGGTCGCGCCTCGCGCGCGGCCGGGGTCGGAGTTGGCCCATGCGCCAGGCAATCGAGGAGGCGCCAGGCGTCGGCGGGGCCGGCGACCGGTGCCGACAGCAGGTCCGGCAGCATCGCCATGCGGTGCTCAGCGGAACACGACCGTCTTGTTGCCGTTCAGAAACACCCGTTGCTCGATGTGGTAGCGCACCGCGCGCGCGAGCGCGAGGCATTCGGTATCCCGGCCCACCGCCACCAGTTGCTCGGGACGGTAGGTGTGGTCGACCCGCTCGACCGCCTGCTCGATGATCGGCCCCTCGTCGAGATCGGAGGTGACATAGTGGGCCGTCGCGCCGATGAGCTTGACGCCGCGGTCATGCGCTTGATGATACGGCCGCGCGCCCTTGAAGCCGGGCAGAAACGAGTGGTGGATGTTGATCGCCCGTCCGGCCAGCTTGCTGCACAGATCCTCCGACAACACCTGCATGTAGCGCGCCAGCACCACCAGCTCGGCACGGGTCTCGGCGATCAGCTCCAGCAGACGCGCCTCCTGTTGCGGCTTGTTCCCGGGCGTGACCGGCAGCAGATGGAAAGGCACGCCGTGCCAGCGGGCGAGCGGCTCGAGGTCGGGATGATTCGACACGATCGCCGCCACCTCCATCTTTAGTTCGCCGATGCGCTGGCGATACAGCAGATCGTTCAGGCAGTGGTCGAACTTCGACACCATCAACACCACCCGCGGCTTGACCAGGGTGTCGTGCAGGTCCCACTCCATGCTCTCTTCGGCCGCGACCGGGCCGAAGGCTTCGACCAGTTGATCGAGCCGGGGGGTCTCGCCCGGCGTGGTCGAAAACACTGCGCGGGCATAAAAACGTCCGGTCAGCACGTCGTCGAACTGTGCCATCTCCATGATGTAACAGCGGTTGCGCGCAAGGAATCCCGATATCCGGGCGATCGTGCCGATAGCGCCCGCGCAGGTCGCGCGCAGCACGTAAGTGTTCTTGCCCTCGGTCATTGCTGACATGCTTGATTCTCCAGGGTACTTCGCAGGTTGCAGGTGAGATTCGCGCCATGCGCGCGGCGCGCGCGGGCAGACCGCCCGACCGCGAACCGACCACCACGGCACACAACGCGTATTATCCCGGATCGACCCGCGCGGCTATAGTGCGGTGATTCATGAATTCGCTCAGGACCAAGATCATTAAGCGCTTGCCAAGTGCCCCCCGGGTGCTTTCCATCATCCCGCCGATGACGCAGCTCAACACGCCCTATCCGTCCACGGCTTATCTCACCGGCTTCTTGCGCTCGCGCGGCATCGATGCGGTGCAGGACGACCTGGCCCTCGCGCTGGTGCTGACGCTGTTTTCGCCCGCCGGGCTCGATTCGATCCGCGCCTGCGCCACCGCACTGCCGGAGCATGCGCGCGCGCCGGTGGTATCGCATTTTCTCGCCGAATTCCCACGCTACCGCAGTACCGTCGCGACCGGCATCGCCTTTCTGCAAGGTCGCGATCCGACCATCGCACACCGCATCGCCAGCAGCAGCTTTCTGCCCGAAGGACCGCGCTTCGCGGCGCTGGACGCGTATATCGACCCGGACGGCGGCGATCCGCTCGCATGGGCCTTCGGCGCGCTCGGGGTACACGACCGCGCCCGCCATCTGGCCACGCTCTACCTGAACGATCTCGCCGACGTACTGCGCGAAGCGGTCGATCCGCGCTTCGAATTCGTGCGCTATGCCGAATCGCTTGCCCGCAGCCAGGCCAGCTTCGACGCGCTGGCGGAGGCGCTCGCCGCCCCCGCCACGCTCGTCGACACCACTTTGCATGCGCTCACGCTGGCAAGCATCGCGCGCCACCGCCCGCAGGTGGTCCTGCTGTCGGTGCCCTTCCCCGGCGCGGTCTACGGCGCGTTCCGGATTGCGCAGTCGATCAAGGCGGCGGCGCCGGACATCGTCACCGTGCTCGGTGGCGGCTTCGTGAACACCGAACTGCGCGAACTCGCCGAGCCGCGGGTGTTCGACCACTTCGACTATGTCACGCTCGACGACGGCGAGCGACCGCTGCTGGCGCTGCTGGCGCATCTGTCCGGGGCGCGCTCGGCCACGCGACTGGTGCGCACGTTCCTGCGCGAGCCGGAAAGCGGTGCGGTGCGCTATGTGAACCTGGCCGAGCCCGACATCGCGTTCGCCGAAGTCGGCACCCCGACCTGGGACGGCCTGCCGCTCGACCGCTACCTGTCGATTCTCGACATGCTCAACCCGATGCACCGGCTATGGTCGGACGGACGCTGGAACAAGCTCACCGTGGCCCACGGCTGCTACTGGAAGAAATGCAGCTTCTGCGACGTCAGCCTCGACTACATCTCGCGCTACGACGGCGCATCGGCCGAGACGCTGGTCGACCGGATCGAGGCGATCATCGCCGAAACCGGCCAGACCGGTTTCCACTTCGTCGACGAGGCCGCGCCCCCCAAGGCGCTCAAGACCCTGGCGCTGGAACTGTTGCGGCGCGGCGTGGCGATCTCGTGGTGGGGCAACATCCGCTTCGAAAAATCCTTCACCCCCGAGCTGTGCCGCCTGCTTGCCGACAGCGGCTGCATCGCGATCTCGGGCGGCCTCGAAGTGGCGTCGGACCGGCTGCTCAAGCTGATGAAGAAGGGGGTGTCGGTAGACCAGGTGGCACGCGTCACCCATGCCTTCGCCGAGGCGGGGGTGCTGGTTCACGCCTACCTGATGTACGGTTTTCCGACCCAGACCGTGCATGACACAGTCGACGCCCTCGAATACGTACGGCAGCTCTTCGAGGCCGGCTGCATCCAGTCGGGTTTCTTTCACCGCTTCGCGTGTACGGTCCATTCCCCGGTCGGCCTCAACCCCGAGGAATATGGCATTGAGCTGATCCCGCTGCCGCCCGGGCGTTTCGCGAAGAACGACATCGGCTTCATCGACCCGGCCGGTGTCGATCACGATGCCCTCGGCGAAGCGCTCAACCGGGCGCTGTACAACTACATGCACGGGATCGGGCTCGAGAGCGACGTGCGGAACTGGTTCGCCGAGCGCGTGCCGCGGCCTCGCGTGCCCCGCCAGTTCATCGCGCGGGCGCTGCGCTGACCACGCCGCGGCGGTGCGGCGCGCTCAGTGCAGATAGCCCCACAGCGGCTGCCAGTCATAGGCCGGCAGGCGCGGCTGGTCGTCGTGCGCATAGCCCTGGATGCGGCAATCGCGCGGGCCGATCTTGCGCGTGCGCGGCGTATCCTGCGGCCGTCCGTTGGCGTCGAGAAAGGCCAGCACCTCCCTCGGCATTCCGCCCGCATCGTGCGCGCGCCGGCTGATGATCGCCATCTCGCCATTCGACAGGCGCACCACGCTGCCGGGCGGAAAACTGCCGAGCCGCCCCATCAGCAACCTCACCAGGGTCTGGTCGAGCCGCTCCAGGTCGGCGCTGAAGACATGCTGTATGAGTCTCGCCGGATCGCGCGCCTGATGAATGCTCCAGTACTGCGGCGCGCGCCGCTTGCGCCCGCGCAGACGCGCCGCCAGCACGTCGGCGACCCGCAGCATGCGCGCCTGCAGGATGATCTCGCCGCGCATCAGCCCCAGCGGGTAGCCACTGCCGTCGAGGTTCTCATGATGCTGTGCCACCGCGAGGCGCCATTCGTCGGGGAAACCGCCGATGCGCGCCAGCAGCCGTTCGGCATGCGCGGGATGCACCGACAGCGCATCGCGCGAATCCTGGTCGGGCACGCCGCCGAGCGCGAACATGTCGTCGTGCAGGCGCATGCTGCCGAGATTCATGGTCAGTGCCGCACCGATCAGCTTGATGACCTCCTGCGCCGCCAAGCCATTGGCGCTGCCCAGCTCGGCGGCGAACAACGCAGCCATGATCGCATGGCAGACACTCGGCCGATTGAACGAGACCATGCGGGCGAAGCCGATGCACGCATCCGGGTCGAGCACCCAGGCGCTGAAAGTCTCGCTGGCCAAGCCCATAAAAGCTTCGCTTTCGACCATGCGGCCGGCCACCAGCAACTCGTCGAGCATCGACAGCGCCTCGCCCACGTCGCGCAGCGTGCGCAGCGGATGCCCGCTCGAAACGCGGGTGGCCTGAGAGGCACGGCAATACAGGCGGCGGCTTTCGGGCATCGCCGCGCCGATCGAGTGGTTGATGGTGGCCCCTTCGCGCAGCAGCAAGGTACCGCGCACATCGAAGAAATCACACGGCGCGGGCTGGCCCAGCAGCCCGGGCGGCACCGCAACAGGACGTAGAATCGAATCGAGCATGGCTGGGGGCTCCCCGAGTCGCCGGCGAACATCGCCGCAACGTACTCATCGAGGTCTTTTGCGAGTTTCGTGCCAGCGCCGGAAATCGGCCGTGCCGATCTCCGCGGGCAGGCTGGCAATGCGCGGACGACCCATTTTAGCGGCCACCACCGGCACGAGGCGAGCCCCGACCCGCACTTTGGTGCACACTGCGGGCGATCAGGCCCGGCACACGGTCGCTTCTTGCCGGCAATTTATACACCCTCTTGCCGCCCGCCGGCGAAACCGGGAGACGCCAGATGCACCCACCCTCCGACATCCGCAGCGACGCGCTGCCCGTAACCGGCCGGGGCCTGGTCCGGGACGACTGGATCGATTACAACGGTCACATGAACGTTGCCTACTACGTGCTTGCGTTCGACCAGGGCACGGACGGGTTGCTCGACCTCTTCGGGCTCGACGCCGACTATCGCGGCCGCACCGCCCATTCGACGTTTGCGCTCGAGATGCATGTGACCTACAAGCGCGAGATCGGCCACGCCGAGCCTTACCTGATCACGTCGCGCGTGCTCGACGCGGATCACAAGCGCATTCACATGTTCCACGAGATGCACCACGCGACAGAAGGCTGGCTGGCCGCAAGCAACGAGGTGATCACGATGCACATCGACCTGACCCGGCGACGCTCGCGGGCGTTTCCGCCCGAAGTGCAGGCACGCGTGGATGCGATGAAAGCGGCGCACGCGCAGCTGCCGCGTCCGGCCGCCGCGGGCCACACGATCGCGATCGGGCGCGCCGACTGAGGCCGCGCGACGCCCCCCGCAAAGACGCACCGGATTTCCGCACCCCCTTCCCAGCCTTCGGAGAGAAACATGTTAGAGCGCACCAACAAGCAACTCACGCGGCGCCTGCTGATCGTCGACGACCAGCTCGGCGAGGCGGTGGTGTGTACCCGCGGCCGTGCGCTCGACGACATCGTGCAGGAGTTCCGGCGCCGTGGCGTGGTCGTGATCGAAGCCCGCTCGTTCGAGGACGGCCAGGCCGCGGTGATCTCCGACGCCGCCCTCCACGGCATCTTCATCGACTGGACTCTCGGCATGAACGACAGCGAATCGCACGCGCTGGCGATCGACCTGCTGCGCACGGTGAGAAAGCGCAATGCCAACGTGCCGATCTTCCTCACCGCCGACCGCGAGGCCAAGCAAACCCTTACCACCGAGGCGCTCGAGCTCGCCGACGAGTTCGTGTGGCTGCTCGAAGACACCGCGCCGTTCATCGCCGGCCGGGCGATGTCGGCGATGGACCGCTACCTGGCGCAGTTGCTGCCCCCCTTCACCCATGCGCTGCTGCGCTACACCAGCCTCGACGAATACTCATGGGCCGCGCCCGGCCACCAGGGCGGCATCGCGTTCACCAAGTCGCCGGTCGGGCGGTTGTTCTTCGACTTCTTCGGCGAGAACCTGTTTCGCACCGACACCGGCATCGAGCGCACCGCGCTCGGTTCGCTGCTCGACCACAGCGGCCCGATCCGCGAAGCCGAGGACTACGCCGCACGCGTGTTCGGCGCCCATGCCTCGTACTCGGTGCTGAACGGCACCTCGGCATCCAACCGGGTGGTGTTCATGGCCTGTGTCGGCGAGCGCCAGTTCGCGCTGTGCGATCGCAACTGCCACAAATCGGTCGAACAAGGGCTGGTGCTGAGCGGCGGCATCCCTGTCTACTTCGTGCCGACCCGCAACCGTTACGGCATCATCGGGCCGATTCCCGCCGGGCAGTTCCGGCCCGAGGCGATCGCGGCCGCGCTTGCCGCCCATCCGCTGCGGGATCAGGCGGCACGGCCCGATGCCGACTATGCGGTGGTGACCAACTGCACCTACGACGGCATGTGCCTGAACGCCACCCAGGCCGAGGCGCTGCTCGCCCGGAGCGTCGATCGCATTCATTTCGACGAAGCCTGGTTCGGTTATGCGCGCTTCAACCCGATGTACCGCGACCGCTTCGCGATGCGCGGCGACCCGGCCGAGCACCCCGCCGACGGCCCGACGGTGTTCGCCACCCACTCCACCCACAAGCTGCTGGCCGCCTTGTCGCAGGCGTCCTACATCCATGTGCGCAACGGCCGCAATCCGGTCGAACACTCGCGCTTCAACGAATCCTTCGTGATCCAGGCGTCGACGTCGCCGCTGTATGTGCTGCTCGCGTCGAACGAGATCGGCGCCGCGATGATGGACGGCCCGGGCGGCACCACCCTGACCCAGGAGGTCATCAACGAGGCCGTCGATTTTCGCCAGGCCCTCGCGCGCGCGCACCGGGAATTCAGCAGCCGCGGCGACTGGTTCTTCGCCCCCTGGAACGCCCCGGAAATCACCGACGCGGCCAGCGGACTGCCGCTCGCGTTCGCCGACGCCGACCCGGTCCAGCTCGCCACCGACCCGAAGTGCTGGATGCTCGAACCGGGCGACGACTGGCACGGCTTCGAGGGCCTCGACCCCGGCTGGTGCATGCTCGATCCGGTCAAGGCCGGGATCATCATGCCCGGCATGGGCGCCGACGGCCGCCTCCAGGATTTCGGCATCCCGGCGGCGATCGTCAATGCCTACCTCTACCGCAACAACATCATTCCGTCGCGCTCGACCGATTTCATGATCCTGTGCCTGTTCACGATGGGCGTGACCAAGGGCAAGTGGGGCACGCTGATCAGCGTGCTGCTGTCGTTCAAGCGCCTCTATGACGACAATGCGCCGCTCGCCGCGGTGCTGCCCGACCTGGTCGCCGCCCATCCGGCGCGCTACCGCAAGCGAGGCCTGCGCGAGCTTTCCGACGAGATGTTCGGCCACATGGCGCGCAGCCGCATGGACCACCTTCAGGCGCAGGCCTTCGGCAGCCTGCCGCTACCGGTCACGACCCCGCGGATCGCGTTCCAGCGCCTGCAGGCGGGCGAAGCCGAACTGGTGCCGCTCGACGCGAGCGCGAACCGCGTGACCGCGGTCGGCATCATCCCCTACCCGCCCGGCATTCCGATCGTGATGCCGGGCGAAAACATGGGGCCCGACGACGGACCGTGGATACGCTACATCCGCGCCGTACAGGATTGGGGGTGCGCCTTCCCGGGCTTCGAGCGGGAGGTCGAAGGCGCGGTGGTCGTCGACGGCCTCTTCCACTTCTGGTGCCTGAAGCGCGACTAGCGCAGGCCTGGCGGGCGAGGCCGCGGCGCCGACTTGACCGGTATCAATCCAATTTGTCGCCAGGCTGGATAGCATGGGACATCGGTCCTCGCGGCATCTCGCCGCGAGGACGCGCAACCCGTCAATGCAAGGAGAATCGCGATGCTATCCAAACAACTGGTCCTGGCGGCGGCCGTGTCCGCGGTGTTGGCCGCCTGCGGCGCCGACGAACCCCGGACCGCGGCGC
>DDUE01000023.1:0-47133 GCA_002344625.1 Rhodocyclaceae bacterium UBA2346
GCACGAGGCCGAGCTCGCCCGCATCGCGCTCGACCGCATGCTCGCGGTGTCCTGAACACGCGATCCGCGCTCGCAAGAACCGTGGGCGTCTCCCGCGAGGGGGGGCGCCCCCGTTGCGTCCACCGGGCGGTGAAGCCGCCTCAGCCGCGCGGCCAGAGGACCATCTGCGTGCAGCGGAAGAGCGCGATCACCCGCCCGCTGGCCTCGTCGGTGACGGTCGCGTCCCACACCTGGGTGGTGCGTCCGAGGTGCTGGGCGGTCGCGCTGCATGCGATCGCGCCCTCGCGCACCGTCCCCAGGTGGTTGCTCTTGAGCTCGATGGTGGTGAAGGAGTCCGCGCCCGCGGGCAGGTGGGCGATGGTCGCGTAGCCGCAGGTGGTGTCGGCCAGCGCGACGACGCTCGCGGCGTGGAGGAACTCGTTCGGTGCCGCGTGCAGCTTCTTTACCGGCATCCGGCTGTTCAGCCGGCGCTCGTCGAGCGCCAGCATCTCGATGCCGAGGTAGCCGGGCAGGTACTCGCCGCCGGCCTCGTTCAGGGTGTGGATGCTGACTTCGGGACGCAGTGCGCTCATCTGGGGCTCCTTCATGAAGATTCGCAATGGAAAGCGTTGATGAGGATAGTCTTCTTATTGCTTCCGGATAAGCCGATAATCCGGTTCGTTGCGTCAACGGATCATTGACATGAGCTGGTTACCGGCCTGGGAGAGCTTCGTTCGCGTGGTCGAGGGCGGCAGCATGGCGGCCGCGGCGCGCAGCCTCGCCTGCACCCGGGCCCAGGTCAGCAAGCAGATCGGCGAACTCGAGCGCAGCTTCGGCACCCGCCTGATCGAGCGCGGCACCCGCAAGCTGACGCTCACGCCGGCCGGCGAGATCTTTCTGCAACATGCCCAGCGCACGCTCGACGAGATGAACCGCACCGAACTCGCGGTGCGCAACCTGGGCGACCAGCCTCGCGGAACGCTGCGGATCAGCGCCACGTTGAGCTTCGGCCGCCGCTACATCGCCCCGCTGCTTCCCGACATCGTGGCCCGCCACCCCGAACTCGAGTGCGAGCTGATCCTGAGCGACGACATGCTCGCGCTGATCGACGACAACATCGACCTCGCGCTGCGCATGACCAAGGCCCCGCCCGACGACGCGGTTGCACGCAAGATCGTCGATCTCGACCGGGTCATCTGCGCCGCTCCCGCGTATCTCGAGCGCAACGGCGCCCCGCAGTTGCCGCAGGATCTCGTTCGCCACCAGTGTTTCAGCTATCTGCAGCGCGAACAGCGGATCTGGCGGCTGCGCAATCGCGACGGGCTCGAGACCGACGTCCCGGTCCACGCCCGCATCCAGCACAACAACACCGACTGCATACTCGAGGCGGTGCTGCAAGGCCACGGCCTCGCCATCCTGCCGACCTATGTGTGCGCCGCCGAACTCGCCGACGGCCGGCTGCAGACCGTGCTCGCCGACCATGAGCCCAGCTCGACCTTCGGCCGCCATCTCTACGCCTGCTACACCCCCAGCCGGGTGCGCCTGCCCAAGGTGCGGGTGTTTCTGGATGAATTGACCCAGGTCTTTCAGCCGGTGCCGCCGTGGGCGACCGGCAAGGGCTGACGCTTCGCCAGGCGGGCGGCCCGGCGCTCACTCGCCAGGCCGGGCTCCGCCCTCATCGTCCGCGACGGCCGGGCTCGCGGCGACCGGTTCGGGCTTGAGGCTGGCCAGCACCTTGTCGATCCGCTTGCCATCGAGGTCCACGACCTCGAGCCGCCAGTTTTCCCACTCGACGATGTCCCCGGTGCGCGGAAGACTGCCCATCAGCCACATGATCATGCCCGAAAGGGTGTGAAAACGGCCCTTGCCCTCTTCCGGCGTCGCCCTGAGCTCGAGCCTGTCCTTGAGCTCGGGCACCGGGATCAGGCCATCGAGCAACCATGAACCGTCCGCACGCTGCACCGCCCAGGCTTCGTCCGGCTCTTCGGACTGGAACTCGCCGGTGACGGCTTCGAGCACGTCCTGCAGGGTCACGATACCCTGCACCTCGCCGTATTCATCGACGACGAACACCATGTGGGTGCGCGAGGCGCGAAACTGCTCGAGCAGCGCCATCCCGGTCAGCGACTCGGGCACGAACACCGCCGGTTCGAGTTGGGCGGTCAGGTCGGCGGTTCCGCCTCCGAGCATCTGCTTGAACAGCGTCTTGGCCGAAATGGTGCCGAGGATTTCTTCCAGGTTGCCGCGGCAAACAGGAAAACGGGCGTGACAGGAGTCGGCGATGTGCTGGAGGTTGTCCTCGAGCGGCAGCATCACGTCGAGGGTAACGATGTCGGCGCGCGGCACCATGAGCGTGCCGATCAGGCGGTCGTCCAGCCTGAACACGTTGCGAACCATGTTGTGTTCGCTTTTCTCGATCACGCCGGCCTCCGACCCTTCGTCGAGCATCGCGTGGATCTCTTCTTCGGTCACGCAGGGCGCCGGCCGGTCGTCCTGGCCGAGCAGTTTGAGCACGAGCCGGGTGGATATCGACAGCAGGAAGACGAACGGCCGTGACAGCGCCGCCAGCATCGTCATCGGTCGCGCCACCAGTATCGCGATGCGCTCGGGGTTGAGCTGTCCGATGCGCTTGGGAACGATCTCGCCGATCACGATCGACACGTAGGTCACGACCACCACCACCAGGGCGGTGGCCCCCAGTTCGCTGTTCCGCGGCTCGAAACCGAACCCCTGCAGCCACAGCGCGAGCGGTTCGGCCAGGGCCGCCTGGCCGAAGATGCCGCTCAGGATGCCGATCGAGGTGATCCCGATCTGTATCGTCGACAGGAACCGGTTCGGCTCCTCGCCAAGCCGCATCGCCACGCGAGCGCCACCGTCGCCGCCATCGGCAAGCCGGGCGAGACGCGATCGGCGGGCGGTGATGAGGGCGATCTCGGCCATCGCGAAAAGCCCGTTCAACACGATCAAGGTGACGAGAATCAGGATGTCCATGTCTGCAAATTTCGGAAAAGGTGTGCGTCCAGGGAAATCGTCCAGGCGCGCGACCGGTCGCGCCGCCCGAAGCCCATTGCATCGAACTCGAATCCAAGCCCTTTCATGTGCCTGGCCCACGATCGGGCGGCGGATTCTCGCGAATGACGAAATCGCCCGCTTCGTCGCGACCGCTCGCGCCCGCCCCGCCGTGCCGGTCGCCAGGCCCGGCACCGGGTTCGAAACCCGGCGCCGCAGCCACGATCAACAAGCGCACCGGATGGCGGAAGGCGGCGCGGCGCGCGCTCAACTGCGCGATCGTCGTGCGCTGAAGATCATCGGACGGCTCGACCATGACGATCAAGGTGGCGCGCCGTGGCACGAACCCGGCGAGTGCGCCGGTCACGTTCGAATCCGCGCGAAGGTAGCCGCTATCCCAGGGGTCGGCAGGCCGGCGTGCCCGCCACCAGGCGGCATCCGAAAGCTTGACCTTCAGGCGCAAGGCCAGCCCGGCCGCCCGGCTGCGGCAGGCGGCGAGCAACAACGCCCCGTCGAGCTCCCGGCACAAGGCCTCGGCGACGCGCGCGCGGCCGTCCGGTCCACCGCCCGTCAGAACCGCAACCGACCAGCGCCGTTCGACCGCCGGCGGTGCCCATGGACACCACGGGGGGCTCCGCCCCGGTCCCGCGCCGGCCAAGCACCATGCCTGCAGGGACTGCCATGCGCGCACCTGCGCCGGTTCGAGCGCGGCGACACCGAGCGCCGGAACATCGGTAGAAAGCGAAGCCTGCAGCAAGCGCTCGTCGTAGCGCGCGACGAGGCCCGCGAGCCAGCCCCCCAAACCGCCACCACCCCGGTGCGCCGAATTGTCCTGATTCATCCCGTCCTGTCCTCGCAACGCGACCGAGTCCGCGCGCGCCACCGCCCGGCTACCGCGCTACGGCCGTTCCCGGCGCGGGCCGCACCCGGATCAACCCAGTCGCAGCGCGGTGCCAAGTGCTTCGACCTCGGTCGGGATCGCCGACAGGGGATGCCCCGTCGCCAGCGCGCGAACGAGTTGCTCCACCACGGCCGCTTGCGGCAACACCGCGCCGAAGTACACCGGCTTGCCGCCGGCGTAGATCGCGAGCGTCGGAAAATTCTCGACTTCAATGTCGCCCACCCGTTCGGCGGCATCTTCGATGTCGGCCCAGACGAAAGTGTGTTCGGGATGATCGGCGGCAAGACATGCCATCACGCGCTCGAACTCGCGGCAGGTGCCACACCATTGCGCGCACAAGGCAAGGATCACGCAGCCATGGCGGGAAGCGCCGCCGGGCTCGACCAGGCTCTCGAGCGGGCGGAGCACGCCGGAACGCGCACTCACAGCCAGCCCACCCGGCGAAACCGCCAGAACAGCAACCCGCCGGCGGCGGCGATCAGCCCGAGTGCCATCGGGTAGCCGTACTGCCAGTCGAGCTCGGGCATGTGCTCGAAATTCATGCCCCAGACGCCGACCAGCGCGGTCGATACCGCGAAGATCGCCGCCCATGCCGCAAGCCGTTTGGTGGTGTCGGACTCCTCGATCGCGACCAGCGCGAGATTCACCTGGATCGCGGTGCCGATGGTGTCGCGGATGGTGTCGATCGAAATGTTGATGCGCGACAGATGATCGTGGACGTCGCGAAAGTACTCCTGGGTGCTCGCGCACACCGGCGGGACGCGTCCGCCGTGAAGCTTGGCGGTGACCTCGAGCAGCGGTGCGACCACATGATGCAGCGCCGTCGCGCGCCGCTTGAGCGTATACAGGCGCTCGATGCTGGGGCGGGCCTGGCCCGCCTCGAAGATGCCGGCCTCGATCTCGTCCAGTTCGGATTCGATATGGTCGATGAGCGGAAAATAACGATCGACGACCGCATCCATGAGCGCGTAGAACACGAAACCGGCGCCGTGCTGGAGCAAATGCGGTTCGCGTTCGCAGCGATCGCGCACGCCGAGAAAGTGATGGCTGCTGCCGCGCCGCACCGACAGCACGAAGTTCGGCCCGACGAACACGGCCACCTCGCCGATGCGCAGTTCGCCGTTTTCGAGTTCGGGAAGCTGCATCACGACGAACACGATCTTGCCGTACTCCTCGAGCTTGGGGCGCTGGTGACCATGCCGCGCGTCCTCGACCGCGAGCTCGTGCAGGCCGAACTCGGATTGCATCAGGGTCAGCTCTTCGTCGCTCGCATCGCGCAACGCCACCCACACCAGACAATCGGGTTCGCGCAGCCATTCGCGGATGCTCGCGATGGCGACATCGGCCACCTTGTGGCCGCTCTTGTAGACGACACAGTTGATCAGCATGGATCGGACAAGGCTATGCGCGCATCAGGCGTCGATACCGAAAGCGCAGCTCACTTCCTGAGCTGCGAAAACACGAACAACAGGATGCAGGCGCCGATCACCGCGCCGATGAACCCGGCGGTCTGGCCGGGCTGGTACAAGCCGACGAACTGGCCGCCGTAGGTGGCGACCATGGCGCCCCCGATGCCGAGCAGCGCCGTCATGATCAGGCCGGTGACCTGCCTGCCGGGAAAGAGCAGGCGTGCGACCAGCCCGACGATGATGCCGATGAGAATCGTGTAGATCAGATCCATGTTTCATGTCTCCGTGCCGGAGGGAGGCCAGGCGGCCAGGAACTCGCGCCAGTGGGGTGCATCGATACCTTCGAGCGCCACGCGCACCCGCGCGCATTCGGCGTCGAAGCCCGCGGCATCGAGCGCACCGCGCATGCGCTGGAAACCGAGGTATACCAGATAGGTATTGACCACGTCGGTCTCGCAATAGTCACGGATCTCGGCAATCCGGCCATCCTGCCAGGCCTGCCACACGGCCGACCCATCCATGCCGAGTTTGCCGGGAAAGCCCATCAGCTTGGCGAGCTGGTCGAGCGGCGCGTTGGCCCGCGCCTGATACAGCGCGAGCAGGTCCATCAGGTCGAGGTGGCGGTTGTGGTAGCGGCTGATGTAATTGTTCCATTTGAACTCGCGCGAGTCGCCGTAATCACCGTCCCCCTGGTCCCAGTAGCGCGGCGCGGCCACGCCGTGCATCAGCCCCCGATAGTGCAGCACCGGCAGATCGAACCCGCCTCCGTTCCACGACACGATCTGCGGCGAGTAGCGTTCGACCCCATCGAAGAAGCGCTGGATGATCGCTCTCTCGCCGCTCTCGGGCTCCGACAGCGAAAACACCCTGAATCCCTTGGGGTCGCGCAGCACGCAGGAGATGGTCACGACCCGCTGGAGATGATGCTGCAGGAAATCGTTGCCGTGCGAAGCCCGCCGCTGGGCGAACGCGAACTCGGCGACCTCGGCATCCGGCAAGGATTCCGGCAGCCCGTTCAACAGGCGGATGCCAGCCACATCGGGGACGGTTTCGCTGTCGAAAACCAGCACCGTCATCGACGGACCGCCCAGCCGCCGGCGCCCTGCACCCACCAGCCGGGTTGCGCACGTTCGATCCAGCGCTGGGCGAAGGTCTTGCGTACCTCCGCCTCCCACTCCGGATGTCCGTTCGCGCGCGCGATCTCACGATACAGGGCCGCGCGGTCGGCATTCTCCGCTGCCACCAGTGCATTCACCTGCCCACGCTGTGCCAGCGGCACGCTGGAGGCATCCCGCAGCGCGACCGTACCATCGGCCGCCAGGCCGACGGCGCCGCTGGCATACAGGGGTGCGAGCTGCACATGGCGCTGTTGCATCGACTGCTTGAGCGTGGAAATCGCCGGTGTGTTGATCTCCAGGTTGCCCTGAGCGAATGCGACGGTACCGATCACCAGCGCCAGCGCCACGAAGGCCCGCCGCAGCATCTTGAATGGATTCATTTGGGCGCTCCCTCCGTGTTCGCGCCGGTGGCCGGTGCGGCCTGCCCCTCGCGCAACTGCCATACTTCGTCGATGATCCGGTCGGCGGCCTTTTCCGCCGCCGCGGCCGGGAAATAGATATTGATGGTGACGCACCCCGCCGTCACCATCACCACCCATGCAAGGGCAAGCCCGGCATTCAGTCTTGTCATGCCTGATCTCCGTTTGCGCCGGTCTTTGCTCGCCCGCCGGATGCGCGCGGGGCCGGACACGTTACTTTATGACAGGCGCCGCGTTGGATTCGACTACCCGCTTGATTCGATCGACCAATTCGACCCAATCGACACGTCGATTGTAGCCGATGACATTGAGCGCCGGGACGCCCCCGCCCTGCACGATCGTGAACCCCGCGTCGCCGCGCTCACCCGCGATCCCACCCATTACACAGACATTGCCGCTCAGTTTGCATGAAAGTCCGATTTCGCGATAACCGAAGCTGTCGAAAAAACTCAGGAAACCGCGCTGGATGGCCAGCGCCGCCCCCGGCCCGCCCAGCGCACCGATGTTTTCGACCGCGCGCTGGCTGATGCGACGGGCGAAATCCCCGGGGCTGCTGCGCACCTCGGCATCGAAACGCACCGGAGCCCAACGTGCGAGCTCGAGCCCGCGAACGTCGGCGTCGACGAACCCGCTGATGCTGCCGAACGAGAAAGTCTCGGTGAGCTGGAACAGATCGAGGTTGCGCGCCTCGATATCACCATAAAGGTGAGGCGCGCTGCCGAAGGGTTCGATCACCTGCAAGCCGGTAATGCGCAGATAGCCGTCGAAGAGCGAAATCACCAACGCCCCTTCCAGCGCGACTTCGCCGGGCCGCACGCTCAGGCCCGGCATCGACGCACTCAACACCCCCGACATCGGCGGCAGCCCGACGGCGTCGGTGAGAAGCTTCATCGAAATCGGCTCGACCACCATGCCGCCCCGCCCGGACCAGCCGGCACGCGCGTGCACGAGATCCAGGTCGGTGAAGAGCAAGCGCCCATCGAGAATCGGGATCGCGATCTCGCGCGCGCGCACACGCGAACCATCGACGACGGCCTTGAGCCCGAAGGCGCCGAGCTGGAGTTCTTGCCAGCGACCGCCGTCGACCTGCAGGGCAACGCGCGTTTCGCCCACCGATCGCCATGGCACCACCCCGCTCAACGGACCGACCGCAAGGGCCGAATCGGCGAAGCTGAAGCCGGCCTGATCGAAGCTCAGATCGAATGCGCTGAGCCCACTGGCGTCGATTGCCACGCCAAGATCCATGAATCCGGCAAAGCGGATCGACTCGGCTTGCGCAGGTGCCACGAGCGGCGCGATGAACCGTGGCCCGATCTGTGCCAGATCGATCCGTTCCACCGTGACCGACCCCTTGCCGATCCGAGCCGTGTCGAGGTCGATCTCGGCGCTGGCTTCGAATGACTCGATGCCTTGGATCACGAGCGCGGCCTGGTCGATGAAGAGCCGCCGCGGGGCCAGCCGGCCACGCGCGCGCAGCGACGGGCCCGCCACGACATACAAGGGATGGAGGTAGGCCTCGCCGGACGACCAGTCCAGGCCCGCCTGCCAGTGCCAGGTCTCGTCGCGCGAACGGGCCTCGAGGGCGAACGAGAATTGCAGATTCTCGCCCGCCTGCAGACCATCCGCCGTCGAAAAGCGTCCTGCGTCACCCCCCCCTTCGGCGGTGATCACATGCTCGCCATGCTCACTGCGATAGGCGAGCTTGCCCGCAAGGACGCCGCCGGCAGCGTAGGCCGCCAACGGCAGCACGAATCGGCCGAGCGCCTCCAGCGGCAGCGCCTGCACGTCGACCTCCGCCTTGCCGTCGGCATGCAGGCGGGCCTCGAGCCGGCCCCACTGCGGATCCCGCGCCAGGATGAATCCGGACCGATCCGCCGGATTGAAACCGAGATCGACACGCGCGTCGTCGAGCAAACCCGGAATCGTCAGCCGTGCGCCGCGACACCCAACACCGGCATCGCCGACTTCGAGCCGCGGGCAATCGAAGCGCAGGTTCTCGATCACATGACCCGAGACGATGAGGCGTCTGAGCTCGACGGCGCCCGGCAGTTTTTCTCCGCCGATGTACACGGCCAGCCCCTCGAGCGTCGCGGCCGGATGCGCGAGACGACCGAGCTCCAGCTTCAGCCCGGCTTGGCCCGGGACCGGCGGGAGCGAAGCGGCCACCGCCTGCAAGGCAGTCACAAGCAAGCCCGCTCCGGTCAGGATTCCCCGCCATGACCGACGGGGGTGTCTTTCCCGACAGAGACGCGAATCGAATCCGGCCGCGCCAGCCGCAGCCCGCGCCACGTCAGCCGGGGAAAACGCCTGTCGAAAGATAGCGATCACCGCGATCGCATACGATCGATACGATGACCGCATTGTCGACCTCGGCGGCGATTCTCGCCGCCACATGCATTGCACCGCCGGACGAGATCCCCGCGAAAATACCTTCTTCACACGCCAGACGCCGGGTCATGGCTTCGGCATCGGCCTGGCTGACATACTCGAGCCGATCGACCCGCGGTTTCTCGTAGATTCTCGGCAGATAGGCCTCGGGCCACTTGCGGATGCCGGGAATCTGCGATCCCTCCTCCGGCTGGCAGCCCACGATCTGGATCGCAGGGTTCTTTTCCTTGAGAAAGCGCGACACCCCCATGATGGTGCCGGTGGTGCCCATGCTGCTGATGAAATGGGTCACGCGACCGCCGGTCTGCTCCCAGATTTCGGGACCAGTTCCGACATAGTGGGCCTGCGGATTGTCGGGGTTGGCGAACTGGTCGAGGATGATGCCCTTGCCATCGTCGCGCATCCGCTCGGCGACGTCGCGCGCCATCTCCATGCCGCCATCGCGCGCGGTGAGGACCAGCTCGGCACCGAACGCCCGCATCGACTGGCGACGCTCTACGCTCTGGTTCTCCGGCATGACCAGAATCATCTTGTAGCCGCGCATTGCCGCGGCCATAGCCAGCGCGATCCCGGTATTCCCGCTGGTGGCCTCGATCAGGGTGTCCCCCGGCTTGATGTCGCCGCGAGCCTCTGCGAGCATCACCATCGACAGCGCCGGCCGGTCCTTGACCGAACCGGCTGGATTATTGCCTTCGAGCTTGCCCAGAATCACGTTGTTGGTGCCGGCATTGATACGCTTGAGCCTCACCAGCGGAGTGTTGCCGACGTAATCCTCAAGAATCTTGAATTCCATTTTACCCAGCCCGATATAGATGACCGCCAGAGTGTAAGCGCCGCCCAGCGCCGCTGAAAAGCGCCTGGCCGGCATAAGCTAAGAATGCACGATGCGGTTCTGGCGCATCAGGGCTCGAGATCGAACTCTTCGGATCGGCGCGGCGGATAGGTTTCCCAGCCCCCGCATGCGGGACAGCGCCACTGGAACTGGCGGGACTTGAATCCGCAGCTGGCACAGCGATAACGTGCCACCCGGCGGGTATGGGTATGAATCAGTTGCTTGACCAACTCGACGTCCCCACGCTGCTCCGGCAACGCGGTCAGATTCGCCGCCTCCAGCAGTTTCTCGAGCCCCAGCAGGGTGGGGTTGCGCTTGAGTTCCGCGCGCACCAGATCATAGGCCGCATGCGCCCCCTGCGCCTCGAGCACGCCCTTGAATACTTGATCGAGAAGATCCACGGACGGGTGCTTGTCCTGCCAGGCACGCAGCAGGACGAGTCCTTGCTCGGCGCGCCCCAGGCGTACCGACGCCGCCATGACTCGCTCGCCGACCAGCACGAGGTACTCGGGGTCCTGGTTCTCGACCCGCTTCCAGGCTTCGACAGCTTCCTCGTCACGCCCTTCGAATGTCAGCAGATCGCCCAGCAACACACTTGCGCGCACGCATCGGCGGTTGATCGCCAACGCATCATCGATGTGCTGGCGGGCGTCGTCGCGCATCGAATTCGCAAGCGCGGTCGACGCCAGTTCGCAATAGAAGTTCGAGACCTCGGTGCGCCAGTGCACACTCTGGTTGTCCGGCAACGCCTTGGCGACTTCGATCGCCTTGGCCCAGTCCTTCTCTTGCTGATAGATCTCGAGCAGATAGCGGGTCGATGACTCGTCGTAGCGCGTGCCCCGCAGCTTCAGGAACACCGTTTCGGCACGATCGAGCAAGCCGGCCTTGAGGTAGTCCTGGCCCAACGCCGCGAGCGCCTCCAGGCGCTGGGCATCGCTCAGATCCTCACGGTCTACGAGATTCTGATGCACGCGGGTCGCGCGCGCGGTGTCGCCGCGACGGCGAAACAGACTGCCGAGGGCGAAGTGCAGTTCGATGGTCTGAGGATCGATCTTGACCGCCTCGGTGAAGGCGTCGATCGCCTTGTCCTGCTGGTCGTTGAGCAGGCAGTTGAGGCCGGTGAGATATGACAGCGGAAGGCTTCGCGACTCGCTCACCACCTGCCGGATGTCGATTCTGGCGGCCAACCAGCCCAGTGCAAAAAACAGGGGCAGCGCGAGAAGCCACCAGAACTCGATCTCCATGGGTCAGACGGCCCTCGACAAGTCCCGCTTGAGACGACCGATCTCGCGGCGCTTGCGCAACAACGAAGTGAACGTCGACGTGACCCCCAGCATCGCGCCGGCAGCGAAAGCCGCAAGAATCACGAATACCAGCGGAAGCTGCCACTCGGTTCCGAAAAAGAACTTCAAGGTGACCAATTGATCGTTCTTCACCGCGAACCCGAACAGGAACAGAAACAGGAAGATCCGAAAAACCCACATGAGGATGCGCATAAGAGTCATCACACTCCGAACTGATGGCAAAAAAGAAGGCGGCTTTCGCCGCCTTCCACAGATCATAACCTTGACCCGACGGTCGCGCGGTCACTCAATGATATCAACTCGCTCGCGCAATTCCTTGCCCGCCTTGAAGTGGGGGACAAATTTTTCCGGTACATGAACCTGCTCACCCGACTTCGGGTTGCGCCCGACTCGCGGCGGGCGATAGTTCAACGCAAAACTGCCGAAGCCACGTATCTCGATGCGATCGCCATGCGCGAGCGCTTCGGACATCGCATCGAGAACCATCTTGACCGCGTAATCGGCATCTTTGGCAACGAGCTGGGGAAAACGGGTCGCCAGCTTAGCGATCAATTCCGACTTGGTCATGATGAATCGGCTTACTGCTTCTGTTCGTTCAGCTTGGCCTTGAGCAGCGCACCGAGGTTGGTGGTACCACTCGACGCTGCGCTGTCGGACGCGAGCTTGCTCATTGCTTCGCTCTGCTCGGCCTGATCCTTGGCGCGAATCGACAGGCTGATCGAACGCGTCTTGCGATCGACGTTGATGATCATCGTTTCGAGCTCGTCACCGACCTTCAACACCGTGGTCAGGTCATCGATCCGATGCGGCGCGGCTTCGGACGCACGCAGATAGCCTTCGACATCTTCATTCAGCGCGACCACCGCGCCGCGCGCATCGACCGACTTGACCGTACCGCTCACGAGGCTGTTCTTCTCGTGGGTGGCGATGAAGTTGGTGAAGGGGTCCCCATCGAGTTGCTTCACACCCAGCGAGATGCGCTCGCGCTCGACGTCGATCGCCAGCACCACGGCTTCGACTTCGTCGCCCTTCTTGAAGCGGCGCACCGCCTCTTCGCCGGTATCGTTCCACGACAGATCGGAAAGGTGGACCAAGCCGTCGATACCGCCTTCCAGGCCGATGAACACGCCGAAATCGGTGATCGACTTGATCTGGCCGCGAACCTTGTCGCCCTTCTTGTGGTTCTCGGCGAAATCGTCCCACGGGTTGGACATGCATTGCTTCATGCCCAGCGAGATGCGGCGGCGGTCTTCGTCGATCTCGAGAATCATGACTTCGACTTCGTCACCCAGTTGAACGACCTTGGACGGATGGATGTTCTTGTTGGTCCAGTCCATCTCGGACACGTGCACCAGGCCCTCGATACCCTGCTCGACTTCGACGAACGAGCCGTAGTCGGTGATGTTGGTCACGTTACCGAACAGGCGGGTGCCTTGCGGATAGCGACGCGCGATGCCGACCCACGGATCCTCGCCGAGTTGCTTGAGGCCGAGCGAAACGCGCTGGCGCTCCTGGTCGAACTTGAGCACCTTGGCTTCGATCTCGTCGCCGACGTTGAGCACTTCCGACGGGTGACGGACACGGCGCCAAGCCAGGTCGGTGATGTGCAGCAGGCCGTCGATGCCGCCGAGATCGACGAACGCGCCGTAGTCGGTGATGTTCTTGACCACGCCCTTGACGACGATGCCTTCCTTGAGGTTTTCGAGCAGCTTCTCGCGCTCTTCACCCATGGTCTCTTCGAGCACGGCGCGACGCGAAACGACCACGTTGTTGCGCTTGCGGTCGAGCTTGATGACCTTGAATTCGAATTCCTTGCCTTCGTACGGAGCGGTGTCCTTGACCGGACGCATGTCGACCAGCGAGCCCGGCAGGAACGCGCGGATACTGTTGGTCATGACGGTCAGACCACCCTTGACCCGGCCCGACACGACCCCCTTCACCAGGGTGCCTTCGTTGAGGGCCTTCTCCAGGTCGTTCCATGCGGAGATGCGTTTGGCCTTCTCGCGCGACAGGCGCGTTTCGCCGAAACCATCTTCGAGCGCGTCGATGGCCACATGGATGAAGTCGCCGATCTCGACTTCGAGTTCGCCGCGATCATTGCGGAATTCTTCGATGGGTACGTAGCTTTCGGACTTCAGGCCAGCATTGACGACCACGAAGTTGTGATCGATGTTGACCACTTCAGCGGTGATGACCTCACCGGTGCGCATTTCCTGAAGTGCGAGGCTTTCCTCGAATAGGGCGGCAAAACTTTCCATGGAATCGGAAACAGGGGTGGCAGTTGTCATAAAAGTGGAGAATCCAAATACCGCGTTCAAGCGGCAACCAGTCGTTAATTGAAATGAAACGGGAGCACAATCCGCTCCCGAACCGCGTGAAACAGGCTGTTTTCGTCAGGAACCAGCCTTTTCGAGCACAAACGCAACCGCCTCATCGATACTCATCGTCGTGGTATCCAGAAGGATCGCATCCGGCAACTTCTTCAAAGGCGCCACGCTGCGGGACGCATCACGGCGGTCCCGCTCTTCGAGGTCCTTTAAAAGACTTTCCATGTTAGCATGCATTCCTTTATCCATCAACTGCTTATAGCGGCGCTCGGCGCGCACCGGTACGCTCGCGGTCAAAAAGAACTTGTTGCCCGCATCGGGAAACACGATCGAACCCATGTCGCGGCCGTCCGCGACCAGACCGGGGGCACGACGAAAATCGCGCTGGCGGTCGAGCAAAGCCGCCCGCACCGCCGCCACGGCGGCCACCCGTGATGCGCTGGCCGAACACGCTTCGGTTCGAATGGCATCGCTCACATCGTCGGCCCCCAGCCAGATGCGCCCCTCGCCAAACCGCGCCGGAAGCGTCGCGGCCAGCGCCGCGAGACCCGCCTCGTCGTCAAGCCCGACGCCTTCGCGCGCGGCCGCCAAGGCAACCAGACGGTACATCGCCCCGCTGTCGAGGAAGGCGAACCCGAGCGCCGCCGCGACCCGTGCAGCCACCGTCCCCTTGCCGGACGCGGAAGGACCGTCGATCGCGATCACCGGCACCGGACGGGTAACCGACGCAAACGCTTCGAAATAGGCCGGAAAGGTCTTGCCCACGCACTTCGGATCATTGATCCGCACCCGGCAGCCACCCAGGCCGACCAACGAGAAGCACATCGCCATGCGGTGATCGTCATAGGTGTCGATCGCCGCCGGCACGAGTTGCCGCGGCGGCGTGACCACCAGATAATCCGCCCCCTCTTCGACCGTGGCGCCGACCTTGCGCAGCTCGATTGCCATCGCTGCGATCCTGTCGGTTTCCTTCACCCGCCAACTGGCGATGTTGTTCAGGCGGCATGGGCCATCGGCAAACAACGCCGCCACCGCGAGCGTCATCGCGGCATCGGGAATATGGTTCAGATCGAGCGTAAACGCCTTCAGGCGTCCCGCTTCGGGGGCGCGCGCCTCGACCCAGTTGTCGCCCATCTCGATACGGGCGCCGAGAATCTCGAGCGCTTCGGCAAACCTGATGTCGCCCTGGATGCTGTCCTTTCCGACGCCCTCGACCCGCACCGGACCACCACCGATGGCACCGGCCGCGAGAAAATACGACGCCGACGAGGCATCGCCTTCGACATACAAGGTGCCTGGACTGCGGTAGCGCACCCCGCCCGGCACCGTGAAGCGGCGCCAGCCATCACGCTCGACCACGACCCCGAAACGCGCCATCAAGTCCAGCGTGATCGCGATATAGGGTTTTGAAATCAACTCACCCACGACCTCGATCGTCGTTGCGACGCCGGTCAGCGGCAGCGCCATCAACAGCGCGGTCAGAAACTGGCTGGAGACATCGCCGCGGACGCTGACCGCGCCCCCCGGCGCGATCGTCGCTGGCATGATATGGAGCGGCGGGAAGCCGTCGGCACCGAGATAGCGCACATCGGCACCGAGTTGGCGCAAACCGTCGACCAGGTCGCCGATCGGGCGTTCGTGCATGCGTGCGACGCCCGACAGATGATATTCGCCGCCCGACAGTGCGAGCGCCGCCGTCAGCGGTCGAAATGCGGTGCCGGCGTTGCCGAGGAACAGCGTCGCCTGCTTGACCGGAAAGGGGCCGCCCACGCCCTGCACCACGAAGTCGTCGGACGCGGGCTCACGCGACCACCGCACGCCGAGGGCGCTCAGCGCCTCGAGCATACGATCAACATCGTCCGATGCCAGCAGATCGCGTATGCGGGTGCTGCCTTCGGCCAGCGCCGCAAGCAGCAGGCTGCGGTTCGAGATGCTCTTGGAGCCGGGCAGGCGAATCCGCCCGCTGGCGCCGAGCATAGGGGGTAGGTCGAGATGTTCCATGCTCACTCGCTATCGATGTTCTTGGCCAGATACTTCTCGGCCCACGCGTTGCGCGCCGTGCGCGCCTCCTCGAAGTGCTGCTCCAGCCGTTCGCTGTCGCCGGACAGCAGCAACGCCCGCAAGTACGCCAGTTCGGCGAGGTACTGATCGAGCTCGGCCAGAAGCGCCTGCCGGTTCGCAAGGCAGATGTCGCGCCACATTTCGGGATGACTGCCCGCAATCCGGGTGAAATCGCGAAAACCGCTGGCGGCATAGCCGAACAATTGTTCGGCGTTGGCCCGTCCGGCCAGATCGTGCACCAGGCCGAACGCCAGCAGATGGGGTAGATGGCTGACGGCGGCAAATACCCGGTCGTGGTCCTGCGGCGGCATCTCGTGGATCAGCGCACCGCAGGCGGCCCACACTTCGCTCACTCTGAGCACGGCGGACGGCTCGTTTTCGGGGAGCGGCGTGATCACGACCTTCCGGCCATCGAACAGCGTTTCGAACGCCGCCTCCGGACCGCTCTTCTCGGCACCCGCGATCGGATGCGCCGGCACCACGTTGGCAAGCTGGCGGTCGAGATGGCGATAGATCGCTTCCATGACATCGCGCTTGGTGCTGCCGGCGTCGGTGACCAGGGTATCCGGACCGAGATGCGGCGCGATCTGGGCCATGATCGCATCCATTTGTCCGACCGGGGGTGCGAGCAGCACGAAGTCCGCACCGTCGAGCGCAGCCTCCCACGAAGCGGCAGCTTCGTCGACGATGCCAAGCGCGAGCGCCTGCGCGAGCGACTCCGGCCGGCGCCCGACGCCAACGATATGCTTGGCCAGCCCAGCACGACGAATCGCGAGCGCAAACGAGCCCCCTATCAGGCCGACGCCACCGATCACAAGCTTGTTGATCGAAACCATTGCCAAACCTCCGTATTCCGCCGAGCCGACCGGGCGCCTGCGCGGCTGCAGGCGCTGACGGCCTCAACCCGCAAGCCGATCAAGCCAGGGCGGTCTTCAATGCGGCGATGAAGCGGGCATTATCCTCGGGCAGGCCGATCGAGACTCGCAGCCACTCGGGCAGACCATAGCCGGCAATCGGACGCACGATGACGCCCTGACGCAACAACGCCTGGTTGACCGCGGCGGCGTCACCGACGCGGAAAGTCACGAAATTGCCCGCCGACGGAATCCACTCCAGGCCCAGTTCATTGAACGCGTCCGTGATCTGCTCCATCCCGCGACGGTTGATATGCGCGCTCCGCTCCAGGAACTCGCGATCCTCGAGCGCGGCACAAGCGGCCGCCAGGCCCACACTGGTGACGTTGAACGGCTGGCGCACACGATTGAGCAGGTCGACGACTTCGCGGCTGCCGACGCCGTACCCGATTCGCAGCCCCGCCAGGCCATAGGCCTTCGAGAACGTGCGCGACACCAGCAGGTTGGGAAAGCGGTCGAGCCAGGCGATGCTGTCGTAGGCCTGTTCCGGCAACAGATATTCGGTATACGCTTCGTCCAGCACCACCAGCACGTCCGGCGCAGCCCGCTCGAGAAAAGCCTCGATCCGTGCGCCGGGTATGAAAGTGCCGGTCGGATTGTTGGGATTGGCGATGAACACCACCCGCGTATCGGCGGACACCGCCGCCAGCATCGCATCCAGATCATGGCCATGATCGCGGGCCGGCACTTCGATGCCGCGTGCCCCGACCGCATGCGTCGCCAGCGGGTAGACGGCAAAGGCATATTGCGCGTAGACGGCCGACCGACCGGCGCTGAGAAACGCGCGTGCCGCGAGCTCGAGCACGTCGTTAGACCCGTTGCCGAGCACGATCTGCTCCGGCGCCACCCCAAGGTGCGCCGACAGCGCAGACTTGAGCAGAAACCCGTTGCCATCGGGATAACGTTCGACACTGGCAACCGCATTCACGGCTGCTTCGCGGGCGCGCGGGCTCATACCGAGCGGATTCTCGTTCGAAGCAAGCTTGACGATCGACGCTTCGATCAAGCCCATCTCGCGCGCGAGTTCGCCGATCGGCTTGCCAGGCTGATACGGCGAAATCGAGCGTACGTACTCCAGCGACGCGTCAACCAGCTTCATGTTCATCTCCTTGCTCTTTGTCTTCGGTCGGTTGCCTAGATCACCGCTACCGGGTACGAACCCAACACTTTCAGGAAGGCCGCACGCTGATCGAGTTCGGCAAGTGCCTGGGCAACGCCCTCATCGGCCCTGTGGCCTTCGATGTCGATGTAGAACACATATTCCCACAAGCCCCCCGCGGCCGGCCGCGATTGCAGCTTGGTCATGCTGACCCCATGGCGGGCAAACGGTTCGAGCAATGCGTGCATCGCGCCCGGGCGATTGGCCGCGGAACAAACAAGCGACGTCTTGTCGCGGCCCGATTCACCCGCGTCATGATGCGCAATGACCAGGAAACGGGTCGTGTTGTTGGGATCGTCCTCGATGTTGGCGGCCAGAACGTTCAGTCCATAGAGCTCGGCCGCGGCCTCGCCGGCGATGGCGCAGGACTCGGCGTCCTCGGACGCGAGGCGCGCGGCCTCGGCGTTGCTCGCAACCGGCACGCGCGGCAGGTTTGCGAGGTTGCGGTTCAGCCATTCGTGGCACTGCGCAAGCGATTGGGCATGGGAATACAGGCGCTTCGCCGCCCCGATGCCGTCGGCGCGGCTCAGCAGATTCTGATGGATGCGCAGCCGCACCTCACCACATACCTGGAGCGAATGCGCAAGCAGCAGATCGAGCGTGCCGCCGACCGCGCCTTCGGTCGAGTTTTCGACCGGCACGACGCCATAGTCGACAACCCCCGCCTCGACCGCCCTGAACACTTCGTCGATCGTCGCGCGCGCCAGAAAGGTGGGTGCCGCACCGAAGTGCTTGCGCGACGCGCTCTCGGAAAACGTTCCCGCCGGTCCCAGATAAGCGACGCGCAGCGGATGCTCGAGCGCGAGGCAGGCCGACATGATTTCGCGAAAGACCCGCTGCACCGCATGGTCGGGCAACGGACCCGGGTTGGACTCGGCCAGCCGCCGCAGCACCTGCGCTTCGCGCTCCGGGCGATACAGGTTTCCCTGCTTGATCTCGCCGATGCGCTGGGCCGAGCGGGCACGTTCGGCGAGGCGATCGAGGATTTCCTGATCGAGCCGGTCGATGTTGCCACGCAACTTGAGCAGTTCGTCGTTCATGACTGTTTCTCTCGTCAGGGTTTCATCGGCACCGCGATTCGAAATCGCGCATATACGCAATCAACGCATCGACACCGGCAAGCGGCATGGCGTTGTAAATCGAGGCGCGCATTCCACCGACCGATTTGTGCCCCTTGAGTTGCGTCAGGCCGGCAGATTCGGCGCCGGCAAGAAAGGCCGCGTTCAAGGCCTCGTCGGCCAGCTTGAACGGGACGTTCATGCGCGAGCGGCTCCCTTCATCCACCGGGTTGGCGTAGAAATCGCTGGCGTCGATGCAGGCGTACAGACGTTTCGCCTTTTCGATGTTCTGCTTTTCGATCGCCTCCACCCCCCCTTGTGCGAGCAACCACTCGAATACCAGTCCGGCCACATAGATTGCGTAGGTCGGCGGTGTATTCAGCATCGATCCGTTGTCGGCCATCACCTTGTAGTCCATGACCGGCGGCGTACCCGCCCAGGCGCGCCCGATCAAGTCGTCACGCACGATCACGATCACCAGCCCGGAAGGGCCGATGTTCTTCTGCGCACCGGCATAGATCAGGCCGAAGCGGGAGACGTCGATCAAGCGCGACAGGATGTGCGAGGACATGTCCGCGACGAGGGGAACGCCCGTGAGCGGCAACTGAGACGCATCTTGAATCTCAATCCCGTGGATGGTCTCGTTGGTGCAGAGGTGCACATAGCGCGCGGCCGGGTCGAGCGACATTTCGGCATGCGGCACGACACGCCCGACCGAATCGGCCGCAGTCGAACCCGCCAGCCGGATCGAACCGCCAATGTTGCGGGCCATGCGCTCGGCGTCCTTGAACGCCTTGTGCGACCATGATCCGGTCACGAGGTAATCAGCCGAGCCTCCGTCCAGGAGATTCATCGGAATCTGCGAGAACTGCTGGGTGGCCCCGCCTTGCAGGAACAACACCTTGTAGTTGTCCGGCACCTTCAGCAGCGTGCGGAAATCAGCCTCGGCCCGCTCCACGATGCGGGTGAAGGCCTTGCCACGATGGCTCATTTCCATCACGCCGCAGCCGACGCCATGCCAATCGAGCATCTCGTCACCCGCGCGGCTCAGTACCGCCTCGGGCAGCGCCGCTGGCCCGGCGCTGAAATTGAATACACGGCTCATTCTGAATCGTCCTCTCGATTCCGTTCAGGAAGCATCCGAATCCGGCTGCGGCGGCACCTCGCCGCCTTCCCCTGGCGCCGCCTGCCGGTCGGCTGCCGCACCGGCGGCGCCAGCGGCAGGAGTATCACCCGCCTCGTCGAGACTCTCGTCGGCGTCGGATTCGGCAACCTTTTCGATTCCGGCGAGATAGGTGCCTTCGTCGAGACTGATCAGGGTCACGCCCTGCGTGGCCCGTCCCATCTCGCGAATCGACTGCACGGTGGTACGGATGAGCACCCCGCCGGTCGAGATCAGCATGACCTCGTCCCGCGCCTCAACCAGGCAGGCGCCAACCAGCCGACCATTGCGGTCCGAAGACTGAATCGCGATCATGCCTTTGGACCCACGGCCATGCCGGGTATATTCGCCCACCGGCGTGCGTTTGCCATAACCGTTTTCGGTCGCCGTCAGAACGCTGAGCGACTCGTCGCGGGTGACCAGCATCGCGATGACGCTCTGGCCGTCCTCGAGATTCATTCCGCGCACGCCACGCGCCTCCCGTCCCATCGGGCGCACGTCGTCTTCCGGAAAGCGCACGGCCTTGCCCGCATCCGAGAACAGCATCACGTCGCATTCGCCATCGGTGATCGCGACCCCGACCAGATGATCGCCATCGTCGAGGTTGACCGCGATGATGCCGGCCTTGCGCGGGTTGGCGAACGCGGTGAGCGCGGTCTTCTTGACCGTCCCCTCGGAAGTCGCCATGAACACGAAGTGATTGTCGTCGAAGCCCTGCACCGGCAGCACCGCATTGATCTTCTCGCCCTCCATGAGCGGAAAGAGATTGACGATCGGCTTGCCGCGCGCATTGCGCGCACCTTCGGGCACCTCGTAGACCTTCAGCCAGTACACCCTTCCGCGACTCGAGAAACACAGTATGTGGTCATGGGTATTGGCGACGAACAGGCGATCGATGAAGTCGTCGTCCTTCATGCCGGTGGCCTGCTTGCCGCGGCCGCCACGGCGCTGGGCACGGTAGTCGGCGAGCGGCTGGCGCTTGAAATAGCCGGCATGCGACAGCGTCACCACCATGTCTTCGGGCGCGATCAGGTCTTCGATGTTGATTTCGGAGGTGCTCAGCACGATCTCGGAGCGGCGCGGATCGCCGAACTGGTTCTTGACCGCCGCCAGTTCCTCCGAAATGATCGCGGTAATACGCTCCGGCCGGGCCAGGATATCCAGCAGATCGGTGATGATGTCGATCACCTCGCGGTACTCGGCCAGGATCTTGTCCTGCTCGAGTCCGGTGAGCCGCTGCAGGCGCAGTTCGAGAATCGCCTGCGCCTGTACGTCGGAGAGGCGATAGCCCTGGGCCGCGAGGCCGAACTCGGGGGCGAGACCTTCGGGCCGGTAGGCGTCGGCCATCGCGCGCGACAGCATTTCCTCGACCAGCGCCGACCGCCAGGTGCGGGCAAGCAGATCGCGCTTGGCATCCGCCGGCGTCTGCGCCGCCTTGATCAGGGCGATGATTTCGTCGACATTCGACAAGGCCACTGCAAGCCCCTCGAGCACATGCCCGCGGTCGCGCGCCTTGCGCAACTCGAAGACCGTGCGGCGGGTCACGACCTCGCGCCGGTGCGACAGGAAACACTCGAGAAGCTGCTTGAGATTGAGCGTGCGCGGCTTGCCATCGACTAACGCCACCATGTTCATGCCGAAGGTGTCCTGCAACTGGGTCTGCTTGAACAGGTTGTTCAGCACGACTTCGGGCATTTCGTTGCGCTTGAGTTCGATCACCACCCGCATGCCCGACTTGTCCGACTCGTCCCGGATCTCGCTGATGCCTTCGATCTTCTTCTCGTTGACCAGCTCGGCCATGCGCTCGAGCAGCGTGCGCTTGTTGACCTGGTACGGCAGCTCATCGACGATGATGGCCTGACGATCGCCCTTGCCGATGTCCTCGAAGTGGGTACGCGCACGCATCACCACCCGCCCGCGTCCGGTACGATAGCCCTCATGAACGCCCGCGAGGCCATAGATCAGCGCGGCGGTCGGAAAGTCGGGCGCCCGGACGATCCCGATCAAGGTCTCGATATCGGTCGCGGGCTCGGCCAGCAGGCGCTGGCAAGCCTCGACGACCTCGAGCAGGTTATGCGGCGGAATGTTGGTCGCCATCCCCACCGCGATACCCGACGATCCATTGATCAGCAGGTTCGGAATGCGGGCAGGCAGAATCAGCGGCTCTTTCTCGGAGCCGTCGTAGTTGGGTCCGAAATCGACGGTTTCCTTGTCGATGTCGGACAGCAGTTCATGGCCGATGCGCGCCATCCGGATCTCGGTGTAGCGCATCGCGGCAGCATTGTCGCCGTCCACGGATCCGAAGTTGCCCTGCCCGTCGACCAGCATGTAGCGCAATGAAAAATTCTGCGCCATGCGTACGATGGTGTCGTAAACCGCCGAATCGCCATGCGGGTGATACTTGCCGATCACGTCTCCGACGATACGCGCCGATTTCTTGTAAGGCCGGTTCCAGTCGTTGGAGAGCTCGTGCATCGCAAACAGCACCCGTCGATGCACGGGCTTGAGGCCGTCCCGGGCATCCGGCAGAGCGCGTCCGACGATCACGCTCATCGCGTAATCGAGATATGAGTGCCGCATCTCCTCTTCGAGACTGATCGGCAGGGTTTCCTTTGCGAAAGGCGTCATCTGACTTTGGCGGCTTTTGCCGGGACGAAAAAACGTTAAATGATACCACGCCGGCCCACCGCCTCCCGAATCGCGCCGCACCCGCAGCCAGCACTGCCAACGACACACAACAACCGCGCGGACACCGGCTGTCCAATCAATCTGCGGTATGTTTAAATCCGTTCAACACATGCGCCAACATTGCCGACCCGGCATCCAGCGGAGGAGAAAATGATTTCGCAATCTGCTTCACGGAAGCTCGTGGTCGGCACGATGCTTGCCACCACCGTCTCCGGTATCGGGGCGGCGGACATCGCCATCAACTCCGGGAACGTGACACCCTACGTGATCGATTCGCGCAACGTCGTGGCCCGTAGTGGGGCGGAGAGCTGATCGAATGCCTCGCCCCGCATCGCCGGCTCGTGGTCGGAATCCGGACCTTCCCCGACTGAGAGGTTTCGCACGCGGCGCACGCGCGCCGCGTCAGGGTTGCGGTGCGAAGCGATGACCGAACGGGTCGACCTCCTGATCAATGCCCGCTGGATCGTGCCGGTACAACCGGCCGGACAGGTGCTGGATCATTACGCCGTCGCCGTGAATGGCGGACAGATCGTCGCGTTGCTGCCGCAAGCACAGGCACGTGCGCGCTTTCAGGCGCATACCGTCACCGAGCTGAACGAGCATGTGCTCATCCCCGGTCTGGTAAACCTCCATGTACATGCGGCCATGGCGCTGATGCGCGGCATCGCCGACGATCTTCCGCTGATGAAATGGCTCAACGACGCCATTTGGCCCGCCGAGGCGAAACACGTATCGCATCCGTTCGTTTATGACGGCACGCTCCTTGCCGCGGCCGAAATGATCGCAGGCGGCATCACCACCTGCAGCGAGATGTATTTCTACCCCGAAGCGGCCGCCGAAGCCTTCGACCATGTCGGCATGCGCGCAGTCATCGGTCTGCCGGTTCTAGACTTCCCGACCGCCTATGCGAGCGATCCGGACGACTATCTCGCGAAAGGACTCAAGGTTCGCGACCAGTGGCGGAACCATCACCGGATCGGCTTCTCGCTGGCACCGCACGCGCCATATACGGTCTCGGACGCGCCACTGGAACGCATCGCGATGCTGGCCAGCGAACTGGACATCCCGATCCATATCCATATCCACGAAACCGGCATCGAAGTGTCGGAGTCGATCGCGAAGCACAGACTGCGCCCGATCGCGCGGCTCGCACGGCTAGGCGTGCTCGGCTCGCACATGATCGGAGTGCACGCCGTACACCTCGACAGCGCCGACATCGACTTGCTGAGCCGCTACAACTGCAGCATCGCCCACTGCCCGAGCTCCAACATGAAACTGGCAAGTGGCATCGCACCGGTCAGCACGCTCGAACAACGCGGATTGCGCATCGGACTGGGCAGCGACGGCGCCGCCAGCAACAACCGCCTCGACCTCTTTCAGGAAATGCGCCAGGCCGCCCTGCTCGCAAAAGTGTCGACCGGCGACGCTGCCGCCCTGCCGGCTCACCGGGTACTGCGCATGGCCACACTCGACGCTGCCGAGGCGCTCGGCCTGGACGACTCGATCGGATCGATCACTCCCGGCAAACAAGCAGACCTATGTGCAGTATCATTGTCGGCAATCGAAACCAGACCTTGTTTCGACCCGGTGTCCCACCTGATTTTTGTGGCCGGCCGTGAGCATGTCTCGCACGTCTGGATTGACGGCGAAACGCGCGTAAATAGCGGCAAACAACTGTTGCAAACGCACAACAGTGATTTGCCGGGAATAACGGCTATGTGGCAACATAAGCTAGTGGGTGAATGACAAAACATGCGATGTTATTAGGGAACAAACATCAAGCATTTTGTTGTTCGCAAATTCCATTCGCTTTTAGTGATTCTTCCCTTCGACGAGGAAAACATGATCAAAACTACCAAGAAACACATGCTGCTCCTGGCCGCGATTGCTTCGCTCGGCTTTTCTGCGCCTAGCGCCTTTGCACAGGTCCAAGACGTGGTCGTCGACGGGACGGGCGAAATCCCCTACGTGATCGACTCCCGCAACGTCGTCGCCCGTAGCGGCTTCGGCCTGTGCTGGAGAACCGGCTTCTGGAGCCCGGCCGCCGCCGAAACCGCGATGGCTGGCCAGTTCCCCGTTGGTTGCGCATGCGACAGCGACATCGTTCCCGCCGCCAAGTGCACCGTAGCCGCCGCTGCGCCTGCTCCGACACCGGCCGCCAAGCCGTCCGCCGACAAGATCAAGCTGTCTGCCGATGCCCTGTTCGACTTCGACAAGGCCGTCCTGAAGCCGGCTGGCAAGCAAGCGCTCGACGAACTCGCCGCCAAGGCCAAGCAAGTCAATCTTGAAGTGATCCTGGCCGTTGGCCACACCGACCGTATCGGCTCGGCCGCGTACAACAAGGCACTGTCCGAGCGCCGTGCTGCTGCCGTCAAGACCTATCTGGTCTCGCAAGGCATCGACAGCAACCGCATCTACACCGAAGGCAAGGGCAAGACCCAGCCGGTGACCGGCACCCAGTGCGACAACGTCAAGGGCCGCACGGCACTGATCTCGTGCCTGCAACCCGACCGCCGCGTTGAAGTCGAAGTGATCGGCACCAAGTAATCCCGATCCCACGGAAGTCGAAAAGCCCTGCCTCGGCAGGGCTTTTTGTTTTGGTGTAGATTGTCGACCGAACTGATCGTGCCTCATTCGAGTCCTTGAACCCATCGGCAACACCGGATTAACCATGACAACCAACGCTGACCCGGCGGAGCTTCAAAAATTCAGTGATCTCGCTCACCGTTGGTGGGATCCCGCATCCGAGTTCAAACCGCTCCATGAAATAAACCCCCTACGTCTCGAGTGGATCGACAGCATCGCAGCCATCGCTGGCAAGCGGGTGCTCGATGTAGGGTGCGGCGGTGGCATCCTGGCTGAAGGCATGGCGGCACGCGGCGCCAACGTCAGCGGTATCGACCTGTCAGAAAAAGCGCTCAGCGTCGCACGCCTGCACCTGTTCGAAAGCGGACTCGAAGTCGATTACCAGTTTGTCAGCGCCGAAGCTTTCGCCGAATCCCACCCTGAGAGCTTCGATGTCGTCACCTGCATGGAGATGCTCGAACACGTTCCCGATCCGGCCAGCACGATCGGCGCATGTGCCCGCATGGTCAAGCCTGGCGGACACGTGTTCTTCTCTACACTGAATCGCAATCTGAAATCCTATTTGCTGGCAGTGATCGGAGCGGAATACGTCCTGAAGCTCTTGCCGGCGGGCACACACGAGTACGCGAAGTTCATACGCCCTTCCGAGCTTGCCCGCTACTGCCGTGCTGCGCGCCTGGACCCTCAGCAGATCATCGGCCTTACCTATAATCCATTGACAAAGGTGTACTCGCTGGCTTCCGACACCGATGTGAACTACCTTGTCCATACTAGACGCGCGGCCTGAAGCAATCCTGTTCGACCTCGACGGAACGCTTGCCGACACCGCGCTCGATCTCGGTCGCGTGGCCAATATGCTGCGCTTCGAAGAGGGTCTCGAGCCCTTGGCCATGCAAGTACTCCGGCCCCATACTTCCAGTGGCGTTCGCGGAATGCTGCATGCCGCTTTCGGGCTCATGCCCGGCGACGCGCCGTATGCTGCGCTTTCCGAACGTTTTCTGAGTCATTACGAGCACCACCTGTGCGTAGAAACACGCCTGTTCGATCAGATGCCTGAAGTTCTCGATGCGCTTGACGATCAAGACATCAAATGGGGCATCGTGACCAACAAACGGAGTCGATATACCAACCCCCTGATCGCCGCACTCGGTCTCGCCAAGCGTGCGGCGTGTGTGATCAGCGGTGACTCGACACCTCATCCCAAGCCGGCACCGGACTCCCTGCTGCATGCGTGCGCGCTTGCCGGCGTACGCCCTGAACAATGTATCTACGTGGGCGATGACTTGCGCGACATTCAGGCCGGCCGCTCCGCATGTATGAAAACCGTCGCGGCGGCGTACGGCTACTTGGGGCTCGACACTCCTATCGAGCGCTGGAACGCTGATGCGATAATCCAATCTCCGGACGAGCTGCTCAAGCTGCTCCGACTTATCTGACAAATCATGATAAGATCGGCCTTGATTGATAGGTGATTGACACCATATAGGTAATGATTCACAAGGGGCCGACCTGGCTTCGACGTGGGTGGTGAAGCAGCGCAGTGCATACCGAGGGCCAGTGACCTCGTAAATCCATCTGGAAAACTACAAACGCCAACGACGAGCGTTTCGCTCTAGCCGCTTAATACCGGTTAGCGCTGCACCGGCAGGTCTCTGGGCCGGGTGGTCTTAGCGCAAGCTGAGCCGCTGCAGTGTCATTCACAGGGAATCGCGAGCAGCGCTGGGTTACTTGGTGTTGCAGCTAAAGGTTAGGTAACTCGCCCCTTGCCGGCCTGCCGGGCGGCTAAGCCGGGGGTTAAACCCAAATAGCCAGGCTAAGTATGTAGATCTGTCTGTGGATGACTTGCGGACGGGGGTTCGATTCCCCCCGGCTCCACCAATCACTAAAATCCCAACCCTTATCCGGTTGGGATTTTTTTGCCCGTTCCCCCAGTGTTGGCGCGGTTTCCGGCCTTGTCCTCTTGAGCATGTCACAGGGAATACAACGAAGAGAGACCCAAGAAATCACTCGGCGGATTGACCCCAGCAGCCTATGCCAAATCACTCACCTAGAAATCAGGTAAATTACTCTTGAACTCTAAAGCCTACTGCCACTGAAAACGGGGGGGACGTCGGCGCGCTCTCGAAAACTCCAGTCAATCCTTTCAAGTCGCTCTTGAGTTGATAAAACGCGGGGAGCAGTTGCTCGGAACCCGCCATCCAGTGATTCTTTCAAAGTGACTTCCATTTTTCCTCTTGTCCATCTGGCTGCGCGTTGTTCTCAGTGGGCTGCTCAGCTTTGTCAGCACCTATGCGCTTGGGTAGAAGCAACGACAATTGCCCCCCTTCTTCCAAATACGCCTCAGCGTTCCTCAGGAACCATTTCTTAAGCGACATCCCCTCCCTTGCGAGCGCAGCATAGAGTTGCCGCTTAACGTCCGGCTCGACCTCAATGACTATGCGACCGCTGCTACCGATGCTCATGGGGGAGTTCGTGACAATGTAATGTGATGAATGTTACATTACATCGGGAGGAATTGGAAGCCAAGGTCGCTCCCAACTGCTGCTGGCAGCCGGAGACTTGGCGTAGCGCCTGCCTGCGCTTTCAACCTACGAACGTCACTGGGGATGCTATGGCCCTTTATTCAGAACAAGACACAAGCAAGGTCTGCCGATGCTTTCCGAGCCAACAGCCTCCACCGCGACGGCTCGCTGCTGCATGGCGACCTGACGTGCTGGATTTGATCCACAAGGCCTTCGTTGCCACACACGACGAAGGCGACCGGACGTTCATCGACAAGTTGTGCTACCGGCTCAGTCGAACCCTCGGAGGGGTCTTCACCTTCTGTGCACCAGGGGCAATATGACGGTGATCGCCAAAGCCCTTCAAGCCCCCGAATGGATCAGCAGCGGCGCGACCATCACTGGCGGACTGGACCTGCTTGGTCTGAGACTCCCTGTCCAGACGATCGGAGGCACGCTTCTTGATGGCGTCACCACGGTTACCCCGTCGGTCCGGTACCTCGCGTTTCGAGCTTGGCTGATTCATCGATATGGTCAACGCGGAGGAGCTGATAGCTGGCAGACGTTCACCGAGTTCGCGTCGCGTGTCGAATCCGCGCTGGTACTCGGAAACCTCATCGAAGATCCGTCGATCGGCGGACTCATCGGGTCCGATCAGGCACTCGAACGTCTTGCCTTTGGTAATACCCAAGTTCAGCTCTCGAGTCTGGTCAAATCGCCAGCGTCAACGATCTACACAGGCCCATCTGACCAACTCGGCATCAGCAAGAGCCGAGGCAACTGGGTACCTGCGCTTGTCATGGAGCGGGGACTTCCTCTCGCCAAGGCCGTGGATCAACGACTGACGACAGCCCCACTTATCGAGCGACTGATTTTTGACGATGACCTGGGCGCAGCTTCGGTTGACGACCTACGCGAGCTCGGTAGCAAGGTGAGGATCGATCAGATTCCCGATGAAGAAAGGGAGCTTCTGCTCGCTGCGATCATGCCGTCCGCGCCACGACCGACGGAGCGGAACCGGATCAGGACCTATGCAGCGCTTCTCGCGATGGCGGCTCAGCAGAGGTCGGCACCGAACGAGGGGAAATTCTTCGACGCCGCGTGCTCACCCGACCGTTTCGGCGAGCCGCTCGTTGACCAAGTTGCAGACGGCTGGGTGACGTATTGTGTGCGGGATGCCATTGCGGTGACTCAGGAGGGCGTACTCGCCGCCGTGATGAGCGAGGTGCTGGGCCAACCCGATGGCGGGCTCTCTGGCGTGGAGCGGCGCGTCGTCATCGAAGCACTCATGGAACGCGTCGAAGAGCACGACTCGGCGCTGCGCGACCTAAATCTACTGTCGTCCGGCGAATCCGTGGCGGATTTGACGTTCAGAGCTTTGGAGGAACGCCTGCGTTTACGGCTCTTCGTCGCTGGCGCAGCGCCTGGCGTGATGAGATGGCCTGACAGTCTTGTTGAGCCCCTGCTGTACCGGCGCGCGCTGAAATCTGGCGCAGGTGCCCTAACGCTGACAGTCGTCGCTTGGGTCATGGCAGCAATACGCGTCGGCAACGCTGTGCGCGAGGATAAGCAAGAGTTCCGAAGTCTGTCGCACCAGGGACGGCGGCGACAGGGATTGCGCGAGGTCGTGCTCCCGGAGCTGGAGCGTTTCCGGCGTGAGGATCGCCCCCTGCGCGACGTCGTGGCGGAAATGGCGGTTCGTACGGTTCAACAGCATCTGCAGATCACATGGTCTCGCCTGCAGGTTGATCTCAGACGCGACGTAGCGTTGCTGACCGCTGAGGGAAACAAGTGGTTCGCTCGCCGCAAGGGTTTCGTCGCCGGCCGCACAGCATCTCGCATCCAGCAAGCACTCGGGTGGCTCCACCAGCTCAAGCTGATCGACGCTAACGGAATCACCGCCGACGGTGCGGTCGTTCTGCAAAGCGTACTCGCCACCTTGGCTGAAGGGGATACGGCATGAATCCCCGCCTGTTTTGCCGTGAGCGCGCGTATCACAAGGCGCTCCTGCTGACCTATTCGTTTGATCCGATCTTCTTCGAGCAGGTCGTTCTTCCCGATCTGTGGGCCGGTCGTTCCAGCGACATCTTGGTCATTGGCGACAGGGGTGAGATCGACACCTCCTTCCAGTCCGCTGCGGGGCAACTTTGGAATCTCGGTAAGCAATACCTGCTTGCTGGGGCTGATGTCGCTGGAGCATTTCACCCGAAGGTCTTCGTTCGGCTGGGTCCGAAAGACGGCATCGTCATGGTTGGCAGCGGGAACATCACGAGTTCAGGGTGGGGCGGCAACCAGGAGTTGGGTGCTGCGTGGATGGTTGGCCCAGACCATATCGACAAAGGCGGTTGGCTACCCCCCTTCTTCGACGATGTGCTGACGTGGTGCCAAGGGGATCTTGAGCGTGACGCCGTTCGTCGATTCAAGGATGTTCCGTGGCTGAGTTTGACCCCGGCCGACGCCAACAAAACCAGTCCCCTAATGCATAACAGGGGAACAAGATCCCTCGCCACAGAACTGGCCCGACGCTGGTCAGGTCGACGATTCGATGAGGTCAAGATCCTGACAGGATCGACTGACGAGTCCGGAGCGTTCCTGCGTTGGGCGCAGACGACGTTCGGCGTCACACGGGCTACCATCGCGTTGACGCCCGCATCTGCGAGCTTTGTGGCGGGAAAGCTGGTTGATCTGCCACTGGAGCTACGCTTGATCGAGGCACCAGCAGACCGCCCGTTGCATGCCAAGTTCTATTGGTTCGAGGGAGCTGATGGTCCTGCGGCGTTAATGGGTTCCGCGAACTGTTCGGCCGCCGCATGGCTCCTCGCGCCAGAAAACGCTGGCAATGTTGAGTCCATCGTCGCTTACGACCGACCAGACGCTCAAGACTTCGAATCGGCATTGCGGCTGTTTGCGGTTCCCGGACAGGCGCCAGCCGACATCCTGGTTCCGCGCACTATCCACGACCAGGCGCCGACAGCCCACCAAGCATTGTTCAGGATCAGGAGTCTGCAGTGGAGCAACGCGTCGCGTTGCCTGGTCGCCGAGATCTTCCCCGCGCCGGATCCTGCCGCGCAGGTTGGCGTCCATCTAGGCGAGCACGTATTGCCAATGGAGCGGGTGCACGGGCCAAAGGCTCTATGGATGTGCGAGATCACCGGAGGGCTGGACGCAGCGACCATGTTTGCATCGGTCATCGTGACCCTGGGGGCCGACTCTTGGACGACGGGCTCCCGGTGGATCGACGACCTCGCCGCGCTCGAACATGCCAGTCACTCGGCGAGGCTTCTGGAGCCGTTCAAGGCGCTGGACCGTAGTACGAGCTCGGCCGAGCAGCGCCAGATGCTCGATGAGTTGCAGGAAGTGGCGCAGACCCTCTTCAACGACCCGGCATCTTTCCGTGATCCTGGATTCGGCGGGAGTGAACGCAAGAAGAGTGACGGACCTGCGGAGCCCGTCAATCCGAATGACCTACTCGTTCACCTCGATGATTCGCCAGAGGGGCTGCCTCACTTCGCGTCTGCACAGCAGGGGTCGTTGTCACTGACGGGAATTCTTCGTCTGCTGTTCGAAGCAGAGACAGAAGAAGGTCGAACGCCCGCTGCAGCCGGTGACGAGGACATCGATGAAGGGCAGATGCAGGACACGCCGCCCCCGCCGAAGCCAACCGACCAGGAAGATCCGGCCGATGCTGCCACCGACAGTACGGTCATCGAGGCGCGGTTCCGCGAGCGGCTAGCGACGCAGATCAACACGTTCTTGACGGAAATGTCGGCAACTGATTTCGCTGCGCGCTGCACTGCCACGCAGATGGTGCAGGCGGTCGCTTTCCCGTTGGCTGTCTCATTGCGGGGACGCAGCAAGGGTTGGGTCCCCGATGAACTCGCCGAGAGGTGGGCGCTCGAAGTCTTTTCGATCCTGTTTCGGGGCCAGGGGCCGGGGGCTGGTGGACTCCTGCGTGCCGTGGAACACCGATATGTCGAGAACGGCCAGAGGGACACCTTTGATGATGTGCTCGGCGACGGAACGCTGTGGCTGGTCTTAGTCGCTACGCTGGGAGGCACAAGCTGGCATGGCGTCGGCACCGACATCGACAAGGCGGTCGCGCTCAGGGAAGTGTTCTCCGCGCCCCAACTGCTTGCCTCGGCGACGTCTGGCCGCGTCACTGGCTCGGCTGCTGGGTGAGATCGAGAGCACGCTACGGCCAGTGTGGGAGTCGGAGATGCGCGATCAAGGAGCGCGTGCAATCACCCACAAGCAGGGTGACCTACTTTGGCGGGATAAGGTGGGATGGGCGATATGCCTCGAAGAGGCTCAGGATCGCGCAGGCCAGCCGATCAAGGTCAGACTCAAGGGCGTCGAGAAAGCCGTGATGGCGGGCTTCTATGTCAACGTTTCTGAGACTTGCAGCCGCAACGCAGTGCTGGCTCAACTCCTCGTGGCATTGAAACGCACGGTGACCGCAGACAAGTAGCAGCGATAAGGTAAGGCCGCCGCATCCATCCCAGCGGGCCAAATCATCGAATCCACGCCCTCAAGGCCAAGGCGTTACTATCTGGCTCGGCAAACGGACGCGGGTTCGGTTCCGTGTTCCGCCACCATATACAAGGGCTCGGGACTTACCTCCGGGCCCTTTTCTTTGTTGATCGCTCAATAGAATTGAATGGTAGCCGCGTTAACGCGCGACGCCGCTCAAGCAGTGTTGAGCGGCGTCGCCTATCTGACGGACTCTTATCCGCCAGCCTCCACACTTGTCGCGTTTACTTCTTCGCGCTGACGGCCTTGAGTGTCGCCGAGGTCGCGGCGGCCACATTGGCTTCGGCCGTTTCGGCAACCTGTTTCGCTGCCTTGGTTATGTTGTCGTAAACGGTGTTGGCTTGTTCGACAGCCGAACGTGCCGCAGCAAAAACCGGCTCCGACCCGGGAAGGGCCGACTTGGCGGCATTGTCGAGCGCAATCGCGAAATTCTTGTTCAGCTCCGCAATCTGGGCTTCGAACAGCTTCGACACTTCTTGCTGACCTTCGGCAGCAATCGCATAAACATTGCTGGCATAGGCGAATACCTTCTCGACGATCGGTTGCGCGAGCGTGGCGTGCAGATCGACCAACTCTTGCGGGTTCTTGGACGCCAGCAGGGTCTTGGTGCTGGCCGCGCTCTCCTCAAGCACGGAATGCGCCGTATTGAGGTTGAGGGTGGTCAGGCGCTCGGCGCGTGCAATGGTGCTGTTTGCAAGGCTGAGAACGGTCTCGACGTTGGCCTTGTTGGCGGCGACGAACTGTTCGGGCGTGGTGAAGGTGGTCATGGTCGGCTTCCTTTGTGAGAGTACATGAAGATCATTGTTTGCAGGCACAATCAATTTGTACAACTGGTAAATGTTGCGTTGCAGCATGACTCGATTATAGTGGTCTGCAACAATCTGTCAAGAATTAATTGTGCACTGCAGCATTCATGCGTACCAAAGCCCGCCGACACCTCGATGGGTCGGCACGATTGATCAGCGCCGCCTCAACAAAAGGCCGCACTCGAGATGATCGGTGTAGGGAAACTGATCAAAGACAGCCGACGCCTTCACGACGTGGGTATCCCGTAACGCAGCGACGTTGGCATGCAGGGTCGCCGGATTGCACGAGATGTAAAGAATATGCGCGAACCCGCGTGCCAGCGCGAGCGTTGGCACGTCCAGGCCGCTACGCGGCGGATCGACGAAGATCGTCGAGAAATCGAAACTGGCGAGATCAATGTCCCGCATGCGCCGGTATGGGCGCAGCCCTGCGAGCGCACCACTCATATCTTCGCTGGACATGCGCACGAGTTCGACGTTCGACATGCCATTCACCGCAAGATTGTATTGCGCCGCCTGCACGGAGGATTTACTGATTTCCGTCGCAAGCACCCGCCGATACAAGGGCGCAAGTGCCACGGTGAAATTACCGTTTCCGCAATACAACTCGAGCAAATCCCCCCCGAGCCCCGTCGCGCACTCGCGGGCCCAGCGCAGCATTTGGCGATTCACGCCGCCGTTGGGCTGGGTAAAGCTGCCTTCGATCTGCTGATAACGAAGCAAGCGGCCATCCAGCTCGAATTCTTCGAGCACCCAGTCGCGATCAAGCACGATTTTTTGCTTGTGGCTACGGCCGATGATCTGCACGCCAAGACCGTCCGCAAGCGCGCGTGCAGCCACCTCCCAGGTTTCGTCAAGGCGACGATGATAGACCAGGGTAATCAACAACTCGCCACTCAGCGTGGCCAGGAAATCCACCTGGAACAGCCTTCGCTTCAACACCTCGTCCCGCAAGATCCGCTCCCGAAGGCGCGGCATGGCCGCATGAATGACTTCGGTGGCGGCATCGAAGCGCTCGATCACGACTGGGCGTTTTGGATCCGTCGGGTCGAACATCGCATAGTCGACCCGATCGCCTTCGTGCCACATGCGGAACTCGGCACGCAGGCGGTAGTACAGCGGCGCCGATCGCGCAACCGCGGGCTCCGGAATGCACAGGTCGGCAAACGTGCTTTTGAAGCACGCCAGCTTTGCTTCGAGTTGTCGGGTGTAATCGGTTGAGTCGATACGGGGCAATGGCATGTCGGCGTCGATCGTGCCGCTTCGCAGACCGGCGCGCTGCGCAACTGTCCGGATGGCTGGCGACACAGGCTGTTGAAAGAGCCGGGAATATACGCCAGTAGCGCTTCCGCGTGCACCAATCAGCCGACGATGCGGATCACGCCACGCCTGACTCAAGCACCCCCTATTGTCACGCGTCCAGCATCGTTCGATCGGACATGCGCCGCCCAACTCTTACCCGCCGCTCCTGCTTTCGCTCGCCGTCCGCATAGGCCCGGTGCAAATATGCATCGCGTCGCTGGCGCGCCCGTCGATCCTCGAAGTGCACGTAAACACAGGAACAGACTTCCTGGCTGCACGCGGGAAGCGGCACATTCGGCGCCTCCGAGGACAGGAAGCGCTTTCCCGCCACGGTTCGCGCCGCACTGCACGGATCACCTTCGCTGCGTATCTCGACCGCATGAAAGGCACCGCCCCGCCGCGACCGCGCCTTGGTGCTCCGCTCTTGGTCGCGTCGCGCGGAACGGACACGCAGCAGAAAGACCAGTGACAAAACCACGGCGAGCGCCACCCAGATTAGTGCATTTTCCATCTCTGATCTCTTTAGCAGTCTACGACCAGAATAGAACATCATGCGCGTTTCGTCCGCCGCCAAACTGCGGCTCACCACCCGAAATGGGTATTCACAGCCGTAGAATCGCCGCCGCCCGGCGCGGCCGCGACCACCTCTGTCCGGCGACATGTGTTGGCGCAAAACCAAGTCTCGGGACCAGGTTAGCCATGGCAGAATCTGCGCCGCGCGAGCGTACTCACGTCGACACCACGACCTCACTGCCACACACCCACCGCGGATTGAAACATCGCAATGATTGGCCCGAACATTGATATCCATCCAACCCACACGCGCGTCCACGGCAAGCGCCACACGCCGAGGATTCCGCTTGGCATCCTATTCTTGATCGCACTCTTGCTGCTTCCGTTCGTTGCCATCGCCCAGGGTATATCCTCGTCGATCGTCGTGGAGGACGACGAGGCCGAACTGGCCGTATTCAACCGCCACCTGACGACATATCGCGCCACCATCGTAGGCGTCACACCGCAGGAGCGGGTACGCCGCTCGATTGCCAACATCGAGCGCGCCCTGGCGCAACGCGGCCCGGGGCTCGTGCGGGTTCAGAACGAATCCTTCGGCAACCTGCTGCTGATCGACAACATGATCGCGATCATGTTGTCTTCGCTCGACGCCGACCCCACGCAGGGCCAAACCCTTGAAGAGCTCACCGAACTCACGGTGCAGAACGTTGAAGCGTTCATCGAAGACACGCGCGAAAGCCGCGATGTGAAAGCGCAATTACGCAGCCTGATCGTGGCGACGGTGGCGACCGTGGCGTTCATCATCGCGATCCTGATCCTGAACCGGGCCAAGCGCGCGCTGCTCGCCCGGCTCCTGCGCCTGATCGGCGATCAGGCCGAGAAGCTCAAGGTGGCGGGCACCGAAGTGCTCCGGCGGGACCGGCTTCGCTCGGCCGGGCGGGCCGCCACGAACCTCGTCTGGTGGCTGATCGCGCTTCTGCTGTGCTACCAATGGCTCAGTGTCGTGCTCAACGCCTTTCCGTATACCCGCCCATGGGGCGAACAGCTGCAGGTCTATCTGGTCGGGGTGCTGGCGACGATTGGCTCCGCGATCATCGGGGCCATTCCAAACCTCACGATCGCCGCGGTGATATTCGTCATCGCCAAGGCCGTGATCGGCTCGTTCCGCCCGATCTTCGATCATATCGAACGCGGTCACGGCACCTCGAGCTGGCTCGATCAGGACACGGTGCGCCCGACTCGCCGCATCACGACCGTGCTGATCTGGATCTTCGCGATGGTCATGGCCTACCCCTATCTACCAGGCGCGCAAACCGAGGCATTCAGGGGGATGTCGGTGCTTTTGGGTCTGATGATCTCGCTGGGTGCCTCGAGCATCGTCGGCCAGGCCGCAAGCGGTGTGATCCTGATGTACTCGCGCTCGATCCGAAGAGGCGAATACGTTCGCATCGGTGATCACGAAGGCATGGTCAGCGAGATCAGCATGCTCACGACCCGCATCCAGACAGGCTCGGGCGAGGAAATCAACCTACCGAACTCGATGATCGTCAGCTCGGCCACGCGGAACTTCTCGCGCGCGGTCGCCGGAAAAGGCTATCTGGTCGATACCACGCTCGGCATCGGCTATGACACACCCTGGCGCCAAGTCGAGACAATGGTCGAGGAAGCCACCCGAAGAACCCCCGACATACTGCAGACACCCAAGCCGCGCGTGATCCAGACCCGGCTGGACGACTTCTATCCGGTCTACCGCGTCCTGTGCCATGCCAAACCATCCGGAAACCGCAACCGCGGCGAGATCATCAGCCTGCTGCTCGGCAACATTCAGGATGTGTTCAATGAACACGGCGTTGCGCTCATGTCACCACATTACGCCGACGACCCCGACACGCCCAAGCTCGTTCCGCCGGAAAACCGCCCGCCCGCCCCGGAAACGCCCCAAGCCTAACGGCGCGCCACGGCGACGCGCCACCGAGCCCGGCGAGCGTCTTCAGATCTGGCTCAGGAGTTCCATTTTCTTGGCGGTGAACTCCTGCTCGGTCAGGATGCCTTTCTGGCGCAACTCGGCCAAGCGTTCGATCTTGGCGAAAACGTCGCTACCCTGGCCCGAGGGTGAGATCTGGGCAGCGGAATCGGCGTAACCGCTGCCGTACGCCGCCCCCTGCTGTGAAGCGTCGGGCGGCACTGGCTGCGGCGGCGCATAGCCGTTCACACTGATCACCGGCAGGTTCGAAACGTAGAGGGTTCCGTACTGACTGCTGAAAGTCATCGAGTCGTTACCGCCCTGCTGCTGCGAAACCCCGCCGATCTGGTGGTCGAGCGTGTCGTAAACCGTAACCTGGCCGTTGATCTCCACCGCCAGGCGCCTTGAACCGGGAAACACTGCATAACGGGCGTTGTTCTGCCCCCCCGAAGACGACGGGAACCCGAGATCACCCGGCCACCACTGGCCGGCGGCGGCTGCAGAAACGAAAAGGCTGGCATTCCCGCCCGACGAATGAAACTGCGACTGGCTTGCCGCCGGCTGAAAGTACATCGGCTGGTTCATCAACTGATTCGAAAGCTCCACGCACAGCCCATCGACCTTGGACTTCAGGCCATAGTTGAACATGTCGCCAACCATCGTCATTCCACCCTGCATCCACTGGCCCGACCCACCGAGCTCGGGCACGTTGAACTGCGCCATCGTGCCGTTTCCGTTCATGACCGCGTACAACATGCTGATCACCGCGTCGGTGCTGACGCCATAGCGCCGGGCAAGATCCTGAATGAACTGCTGCCCTTCCGGGGTGAACTGTTGCATGACCTGCTCCTGACTTTAAAACACAAATGTGGGACGTGGGTATCATCGGCTCACGCACGGGTATTACAGCTCTACAAGCATCGGCGCGCCTTGCTCAGTGTATCGCAGCGCACCATCTTTCTTTCGGGCAATCCGGACACCCCCTTGCGATCACTCAATAAAATCTGGTGCGAAAAGAACATACGTATTTCGATGGGAAAGAAAAAAGCCGGCAACGCACAGCGTTTACCGGCTTTTCCACAGCATGCCTTCGAAAACCCTTTAGACCGGCATGTTCATGATGTCCTGATACGCCGAAACCAGGCGGTTGCGCACCTGCACCATCTGCTGGAACGACAGACTGGCTTTCTGGAGGTTGACCATGACATCCTGGAGCTTGACGTCGGGATCGCCGGCCGAGAACTCGCGTGTCATCGCACGGGCCTCTTGCTGCGCGGCGCTGACGTCCTTGAGGGCCGATTGCAATACTTCGGCGAAGTCGACCTCGCCCGCTGCCCGCGCTTCTTGCGCGGCCGGCTTGCCTGACGCGATCTGCGCAGTCGCGCGCAGTTCGCCAATCATCTGATCAATTCCGCGGCTGTCCATTTCTCGACCCCTCAGACCGGGTAGCTGAGGTTCAGTTTAGCAGAGCGCCAAGCGCTCCCGCAAACCGAACTTCTCTCGGCATACGGTTTCTTCGGTCGACATTCAGCAAGTTTCGAGCCAAAGTGCCAGGCCATAAGCGCCGTGCCCATCCACCGGGGCCAGGAACGACGGGCCAGTGCAGGTTCGCTCAGACCTCATAGCCCTCGTCGCGGTACTGCTGCAGCTTGTAGCGCAAGGTACGCTCCGAAATGCCGAGTTTTTCGACCGCCCGCTTGCGCGATCCGCCCACGTCCCGGAGTGTGGCCAGGATGTGATCACGCTCGAGATCCTTCATGTTGCTCGGGCGCAGCTCTTCCAGCGGCTCCGTGAGCGTGCCTCCGTGGGCGGCAAATTCTGCCGGCACGGCAAGGCTCGCTGGCATTGAAAAACGGGGCCGGGCGTCGGCGCGCGCCGCCATCGGCATGGCCGCAGGCGACGACGCCGGGACGGCCCCGTGCGGCAGGCACAAATGCAGGGTCGCGACGCCGATGCTATCGCCGCTGGCAAGGATCAGGGCGCGCTGCACGGTGTTTTCGAGCTCGCGCACGTTGCCCGGCCAGGCATGCCCCAACAGCAGCTGTTCGGACGCCGGGTCGAGTCGCGCCTGCCGCTTCAGCCGTTCGCCGTGACGGGCGAGGAAGTGGCGCGCCAGCGGCAGGATATCGCCAGGGCGATCGCGCAAGGCGGGAATCTCGAGCGGAAACACGTTCAGGCGGTAGTACAAGTCTTCGCGAAAACGCCCGATCGCCACTTCCCGCAGCATGTCGCGGTTGCTGGTCGCCAGCACCCGGATGTCGAGTTCGACCGATTTCTTGCCGCCTACCCGCTCCACTTCGCGCTCCTGCAAGACCCGCAGCAGCTTGGCCTGCAGACCGAGAGGCATTTCGGAGATCTCGTCGAGCAGTATCGTTCCGCTCTGCGCCTGTTCGAACTTGCCCGCCTGGCTGGTTTGAGCGCCGGTGAAAGAGCCTCTTTCGTAGCCGAACAGGGTCGCCTCGAGCAGATTCTCTGGGATCGCGGCGCAATTGATCGCGACGAACGGCCCTGCCCTGCGCGGCGAATGGGCATGGATATAGCGGGCGAAGACCTCCTTGCCGGTGCCCGACTCACCGGTCAGCAACACCGTGGCATCGGTCTCGGCAACCCGCGCGGCCATTGCGAGCAGATTGCCGGTACGCACGTCTTCGGCGATGGTTTCATCCGCCGCATCGATCGCAACCGCGGCATAGCGTTTCACATGCGCCAGCAGGACATCCGGCTCGAACGGCTTCATCAGAAAATCGCAGGCGCCGCCACGCATCGCGGAAACCGCCTTCTCGACATCGCCATAGGCCGTCATCAGCAGCACCGGCAGTTGCGGGACGCGGGTCCGGATCTCGCCGAGCAACTCGAGCCCGTCCATTGGCTGCATGCGTAGATCGCTGATCACCAGGTCGAACACTTCGCGCTCGAGCGCGGCCAGCGCGCCCGGGCCGCCATCGACGCCCACCACGTGGTGCCGGGCGAGTTCCAGGGTCATGCATACCGCGTCACGCAGCGCCGCATCATCCTCGACCACCAGGATTCTGGTTTGATCGCTCATCATCGTTCCTCATTGACCAATTCGCCCCCATCCGCCCGATCCGGCTCGGCCAGCAGCGGAAGGTGCAGCGTGAAGCACGACCCTTTTCCGGGTGAGGATTCGAGTGCTATGTCGCCGCCATGGCCGCGTGCGACCCCCCGCGCGATCGCAAGCCCGAGGCCGGTACCCTCCGCCCGGGTCGTGAAAAAGGGCTCGAAAACCCGCGCCGCCTGGACGGCGTCCATGCCACTACCGGTGTCCGAAACCCTGAATGCCACCCCGTCGTCCTCCCGGCTGGCGGCAATCACCACGTCACCGCCCACCGCAGTCGCCTGGATGGCGTTTTCGAGAAGATTGGTGAGCGCGCCGCCCAGCGCCTTGCGATCGCCATGCACGGTCGTGTCGTCGCAATCGCATGTCGCCTCGAACGATACGCCGCGCGCGCGCGCGACCGGCTCGAGCGTGTGCGCCAGTTCGAGCACGAGCTCGCACACGGCGAAACGCTGCCGCCCCAGGCTGTCTCCCCTGGCGAACAGCAGCATGTCGCGAATCAGCCGTTCGAGATAGCGCAAACGCTCGATCGCACGATCGGCCACCTTGTCGCGGTCGGCCGGCGACAGTTCCGCCTGGCGCAGATTGGCGGTGTAAAGCAAGGCCGCCGACAAGGGCGTGCGCAACTGGTGCGCAAGCCCCGCCACCATCTCGCCCATCGCGGCCAGGCGCTCGTTCCGTTCGGCCTGCTCGCGCATGCGATGAGTCTCGGTGACGTCATGCAACAGCACGATCTGCCCCTCCCCCGAATCGAGCGCCGTGTGCGACAGCGCGACGCGGCGCACGCTGCCCGCCGCCCCGATCGTGACTTCGCCTTCGGTGCCGGTGGGCTCGAACGCCTGCACCGCCTCCGACCATGGCCGCCCCTCGCGCGCGCGGCCGAGCAAATCCTCGGCGGCCCGATTGAGCTGCACCACCCTCGATGCCCGATCGAGCACCACCACACCGGCCGGCAACGCCGCCATGAGCACGTTCAACCGTTCGGTGAGCTGCTCGACCTGCCCCTGCAGCGCATTGTAGGCACTCGACAACTCCTCCGACGCGCGCGAGAAAAGCGCAAATGCCTCGGCCAGTTGCGCCGCGTCGAGGCGCTGCTCGCCTGCCTGGGCGCTTGCGGCGGGAGACGTGCCGGGAACGGACATGGGTCGAAGATCTCCGGTTTTCCGAATGACTCGCAGAGTACGGCCTGGGGCGTTTATGGTAACCGGCAAATAGGCGGCAAAAAATGCCGTTTTTCGCCGCGCCCGCATTGCGCAGCCAGAGCGACAATGCCGCAATCCGTCAATGCGACGCACCGGGGATCCGAACATGGCGACCGCCGACACAGCCTCCGCGACCGACACGGCCTCACCTGCCGCGCAGGCCCTGCAACGTTTCAACGCGCTTTCGCAACGCCAGAAGATGGCCGGCGCCGCCGCGCTCGCACTGGCGATCGCGTTGCTGGTCGGGGTCTGGCTGTGGAGCCGCGCACCCGACTATGCGGTGCTGTTCTCGAATCTCGAAGAGCGCGACGGCGGCGCCATCGTTACCGCATTGCAGCAGCAGAACGTTCCCTACCGGATCTCGGCCAATGGCAGCGCGATACTCGTACCGAGCGAAACCGTTCACGACCTTCGCTTGCGGCTCGCGGCGCAGGGCCTGCCGAAGGGTGGCATGGTGGGTTTCGAGGTCATGGAGAATCAGCGCCTGGGCGTATCGCAGTTTCTCGAACAGGTGAATTTCCAACGCGCGCTCGAAGGCGAGCTCGGGCGCACCATCCAGGCGATCTCCTCGGTTTCGGCGGCCCGGGTGCATCTCGCGATGCCCAAGCAGACCGGTTTCCTGCGCGACGAGCAGAAACCGTCCGCGTCGGTGATGGTCACACTCTACCCCGGCCGGGTGATGGACGCGTCGCAGGTGGCGGGCGTGGTGCACCTGATTTCGTCGAGTGTGCCGCACATGGCGAACGAACGCGTCAGCGTGGTCGACCAGAACGGCAACCTCCTGACCCAGGGTGCCGACCCCCTGCGCAACGCCGGACTCGACGCGACCCAGATCAGCTATGTGCGCGAGGTCGAGGCGGGCTTCATTCGCCGCATCGAAAACATCCTGGCGCCGATCTTCGGCGAGGGCAACTACAAGGCCCAGGTCGCCGCCGAGCTGGATTTCAATCAGGTCGAGCAGACCGCCGAGACTTTCCGCCCCAACCCCTCGCCCGACCAGGCCATTCGCAGCCAGCAAACCACCGAGCAGCAGACGCGCGACCAGGCGCCCGGCGGCGTGCCCGGCGCGCTCACGAATCAGCCACCGGTGCCGGCCACCGCGCCGATCGTCAACCCCAACCCCGGCGGCGGCATCGGTCCGGACGGGGTCGCGCCACTCAACAGCAATCGCAGCGCGACCCTCAATTACGAACTCGATCGCACCGTCCAGCATACCCGCCAGGCGCCCGGACAGATCAAGCGCCTTTCGGTCGCGGTAGTGGTCAACCAGCGCACCGAAACCCAACCGAACGGCACGACCAAGGTCGTGCCGCTTCCCGAGGAGGAGATCACCCGCATCACCAACCTGGTCCGCGAGGCGATGGGATACAACCAGGCCCGCGGCGACAGCCTGAATGTCTCGAGCGCGCCCTTTGCCGCCGTGAGCGCGGGCGGCGACGCGGTACCGATCTGGAAGGATCCCGAAATGCTCGCCCTGGGCGCCGAACTCGGCCGCTACCTGCTGCTGGCGCTGGCCTTCGCGTTCGTCTATTTTGGCGTTATCCGCCCGCTCATCAAGGCCGTCTCGCCGCCGCCACCGCCCGCGGCCGCCGAGGAAGCCGAGGACACCGCTGCCGAGGAAGACGACGAAGACGTGATCGTCGATCTGTCCGGCGCGCGCGTGCTGACATTCGACGAAAAGCTCGCCCGCGCCCGCGAGCTTGCCAAGGCCGACCCGAAGATGGTCGCCAACCTGATCAAGGAATGGATGGGCTCCAAGGAAGAGGGTAAGAAATGAGCACCCCTGAAGAAGGACTCGAAAAGAGCGCCTTGCTGCTGATGACGCTCGGCTCCGACGAAGCATCGGAGGTGCTCAAGCACCTCGGCCCGCGCGAAGTGCAAAAGCTGGGCATGACCATGGCGGGCCTGCCGCCGCAGCCGCGCAGCCGGGTCGAGGCGATCCTGGACGAACTCGACCTCCATGCCGCCAAGGGCGCGCCGATCGAACCGGACGAAGCCCACATCCGCGAAATGCTGACCAAGGCGCTCGGCGACGATCGCGCGGCTCACATCATCTCGCGCATCATGCACGGTTCGGACACCGCCGGCATCGAGAGCCTGAAATGGATGGATGCCGCCACCGCCGCCGATCTGATCCGCAACGAGCATCCGCAGATCATCGCGACGATCCTGGTACACCTCGAGTTCGACCAGGCCGGCGAGATTCTCAAGCAGTTCTCCGACCGCCTGCGCAACGACGTCCTGCTGAGGATCGCGACCCTCGATGGCGTGCAGCCGATCGCCCTCAAGGAGCTCAACGAGGCGCTCACCCGAATGCTTGCCGGCGCCAGCACCTCCAAGAAGGCCTCGATGGGGGGCGTGCGCCATGCGGCCGAGATCCTCAACTTCGTCGGCGCCGCCGCCGAAACGGCGGTGCTCGACAACGTGCGCGAGTACGATCCTGATCTGGCGCAGAAGATTCTCGACGAGATGTTCGTGTTCGAAAACATCATGGACATCGACAATCGCGGCATCCAGACGCTGCTGCGCGAAGTGCAGTCCGACTCGCTCGTCATCGCCCTCAAGGGCGCGGCACCCGAATTGCGCGAGAAGATCTTCCAGAACATGTCGCAGCGGGCGGCCGAAATGCTGCGCGAAGACCTCGAGGCCAAAGGGCCGGTGCGGCTGTCCGAAGTGGAAGCGGAGCAGAAGGAAATCCTCAAGACGGTCCGCCGCCTCGCCGAGGAAGGCCAGATCATGCTTGGCGGCAAGGGTGGCGACGATGCCTTCCTCTAATCCCGCCCGCGCTGCCGCCCGGCCGCCCGAAGGAGGTGCGCTCCTCCCGTGGGGAGGTGGTCGCGCTCGCGGCCGGAGGGCAGTCCAGTGAGCGTAACGCGACACCAGGCCGTCGGCGCATACCGGCGCTGGGAACCGCAATCCTTCGATGAGACCGTACCCGCAGCGCCCCCCGGCGACATCGCACCGCCAGCCGACCCGGGGCCGCCGCAGACTGCGGCAGCTGCCCCCCCCGACGACCCGGACCCGATACCCGCACAGGTCATGCTGCCCACCGCCGCGGAGATCGAAGCCATGTTCGAGCAGGCGCGCGCCGAAGGTCGGGCGGAAGGTCGGGCACACGGCCACGCCGAAGGCTTCGCCGCGGGCCACGCCGAAGGCCTGCGGAAGGGGCAGGATGAGACACGGCTCGAAGCCGCCAGGCTGGCCGCGCTCGTTGGCGCGATGGACGAAGCCCTCGACGCGATGGACGGCGAGGTCGCCGACGAGATCGTGGTGCTGGCGATCGAAGTGGCACGCCAGATGGTGCACCACACTTTGGTCGACCATCCCGGCGCGGTGGCGGAAACCGTGCGCGAAGCACTCCAGCAACTGCCGCAGAACCAGATCAGCATCCATCTTCACCCGGACGACACCCACCTGGTGCGCGAGAGCCTGGGCGATTCGCTCGAATACGGCCATCACCGCATCGTCGAGGACGAATCCATCACCCGCGGCGGCTGCCGCCTGCAAGCGGCCGGCAGCCAGATCGATGCGAGCGTGGAGACCCGCTGGAAGCGCACGCTCGAAAGCCTCGGCCGCAGTGCCGCGAACTGGGAGGCGTAGGCGCGCATGGGCGAGCATCTGGCAATCTGGCGCAACTACCTCGAAGGCACGCGCCGCATGATCGGGGCGATCCAGCCCTTCCAGCTGTCAGGCCGGCTCACCCGCATCAACGGCCTGGTCATGGAAGCCGAGGGCCTGAAGCTGCCGCTCGGCGCGAGCTGCCAGATCATCACCTTGGGCGGCGGCACGGTCGAAGCCGAAGTGGTCGGTTTCAATGCCGACAAGCTCTACATGATGCCGACCGACGACGTGTTCGGGCTGGCGCCCGGCGCGCCGGTCCATGCGCTCGAGCCACCCCTGCGGCAGCCGCTCGTCGGCGAGGCGATCGCGCTGCGCAGGCGCACCTCCGATCGTGCCAAGCACCTGCCGGTGGGCAACGCGCTGCTCGGCCGGGTCGTGGATGGCGCCGGCCGGCCGCTCGACGGCCTCGGGGCGCTCGCCACCGACGAAACCCGCTCGCTGCAGAGCCGTCCGTTCAACCCCCTCATGCGGGCGCCGATTCGCCAGGTGCTGGACGTCGGCATCCGTGCGATCAACGCGATGCTCACCGTCGGCCGCGGACAGCGCCTGGGCCTGTTCGCCGGCTCGGGAGTCGGCAAATCGGTGCTGATCGGCATGATGGCGCGCTACACCTCCGCCGACGTGATCGTGGTCGGCCTGATCGGCGAACGCGGCCGGGAAGTCAAGGAGTTCATCGAAGAGAACCTGGGCGACAGCGGCCGGGCCCGCTCGGTCGTGGTCGCGGCGCCGGCCGATACCAGCCCGCTGATGCGTCTGCAAGGCGCCGCCTACGCGACCACCATTGCCGAATTCTTTCGCGACCAGGGCAAGCAGGTGCTGCTGATCATGGACTCGCTGACGCGCTATGCGATGGCCCAGCGCGAGATCGCGCTGGCGATCGGCGAACCGCCGGTGACCCGCGGCTATCCCCCGAGCGTGTTCGCACGCCTGCCGGCCTTGGTCGAGCGCGCCGGCAACGGACGCGACGGCGGCGGCTCGATTACCGCGTTCTACACCGTACTTGCCGAAGGTGACGACCAGCAGGACCCGATCGCGGATTCCGCCCGCGCGATCCTCGACGGCCACTTCGTGCTGTCGCGCTCGCTGGCGGACCAGGGCCACTACCCCGCCATCGACATCGAGCAGTCGATCTCGCGCGCAATGCACAACCTGGTCACGCAGCAACACTTCGAGCTCGTTCGTCGCTTCAAGCAATTGTTCTCGCGTTACCAGCGATCGCGCGACCTGATCTCGGTGGGCGCATACCAGGCGGGCTCCGACCCGCTTCTGGATGAAGCCGTCGCAATGTACCCGCGGCTCGAAGCCTTCCTGCAGCAAGCGATCGACCAGCAGGAAGACTACACCCACTCGGTCGACCAACTGGGGCGGCTGTTTTCGGCCGCTTGAGGCATTCCACCGCCATGCCGGCATCCGCGCGGAGCCGTTGGCGGTACAATCATTTTTAACAATAAACGAACGCAACCCACTCGCCCCTTCCCATGCCGAAATCGTTTCCGCTCAAACCGCTCCTCGATCTCAGCCATACGCGCCTGGACGATGCGACCCGCCGCTTGGGCGAGCTGATTGCAAACGAAAACGAAGGCAACCGGAAACTCGAGTTGCTGCAGAACTACCGCAACGAATACCGGGAACGGTTTCAGGACGCCGCCCGCGAGGGCATGGGCCCCGAGGCATGGCGCAATTACACCGCCTTCCTCGCGCGCATCGATGCGGCCATCGATGCCCAGGCCAGCCAGGTCGATCGATCCAGGGACCTCACCGTCCAGGGCAAGCAGATGTGGATGAACGAACGCAATCGGCTCAAGGCCTTCGACACCCTTCACACCCGCCACATCCAGCGTGAAGCGCATGTTCTCGCCAAGCAGGAGCAGCGCCAGCTCGACGAACACACGGCCAACCGGCATCAACGCAAGCGCGAAGACCACGGCTAGGCACGTCGCGCCCGCCCGCATCTGGCATGGCGCTTGCACTACCCCTGGCAACGCTGTCGTCAGAGGAAGTGCGTCATGATCATCCCCCAAGTCTCCAAACAGTCTCAAGCCACCGCACCGGCAGACCTGCTGACCAGTCAGCAGGCCGCCGACGGTGGCGCGAGACGGAGCTCGAGCTTCGACAACATGCTGCAACAGCGCTTCACCGCGCCTGATCGCCCGGCCGCGCCGACCGAGATCCGGCGCCCCGAAACGCGGCCCGCAGAACCCGCGCGGGCCGAATCGCAGCGGCACGCCGAGCGTTCGAATCGAGGCGCTACCCAAGCATCGCCAAGCCAATCGGAGCCCACCGGCGGGGGCGGGGGGGCCGCGGG
>DDUE01000023.1:47393-47572 GCA_002344625.1 Rhodocyclaceae bacterium UBA2346
ATCGGAGCCCACCGGCGGGCGCGGCGCGGCCGAGACCGCGGGCACCGCGCAAGCACCGACCGAAACAGCCAAGGCAGCAGCGGATCAGGGTGACGGAACGACCACGGAAGAGGCCGCCACGGCCGAGACTGCGGAAACCGGCCCGGCAAGCCTTGCCGTACTCTCGTCGATCATTGCCG
>DDUE01000017.1:0-126 GCA_002344625.1 Rhodocyclaceae bacterium UBA2346
CTCTTCCGATCTTCTCGTCGCGCGCCGCTGCCGTCGGGCGACGAGAGCGGCCGCATCGCCGGCCTGCTGAAGGACGCGACCCTGCCGGTGATCCTCGCGAGCTTCTTCGGTTTCGGCCTGCTGCTG
>DDUE01000017.1:552-4170 GCA_002344625.1 Rhodocyclaceae bacterium UBA2346
TCTTCGTGCTGCTGTCGCTGTCGATGTTCGGATTCTACGAGTTGCAGCTCCCGTCCTCGCTGCAGAGCCGGCTTTCGTCCACGGCGAGCCACCAGAAGGGCGGGCAACTCGTCGGCGTCGTGATCATGGGCGTATTGTCGGCGCTGATCGTGGGCCCGTGCGTGGCCGCGCCGCTGGCGGGCGCGCTGCTCTACATCGCCCAGACCGGCGACGCGGCGCTGGGCGGTCTGGCCCTGTTCATGCTGGGTTTCGGCATGGGCGCACCGCTGATCCTGCTGGGACTGGGGGTGAGGACGCTGCTGCCGAAGGCCGGGCCGTGGATGGAAGGCGTCAAGAAGGGCTTCGGGGTGATGCTGCTGGGCGTCGCGATCTGGATGGTGACACCGGTCGTCCCGCCCCTCCTGACCATGTTGGCGTGGGCCGCATTGCTGTTGTTCTCCAGCATCTTCCTGCATGCGCTCGACCCCTTGCCCCACGCCGCGCGTGGCTGGCAGCGGTTCTGGAAAGGGGTCGGCGTCGTGCTGCTGCTCTGCGGCGGCGCGATCCTGATTGGCGCACTCGCGGGTTCGCGCGACCCGCTGCAGCCGCTGGTCGTCCTGCGCGCCCAGGGCGCCGGCGCCGAAGCGGTCGCACCGGGCTTCGAGCGGGTGAATTCGCTGGCCGAGCTGGAGGCGCGCCTGGCCGCGGCGGACCGGCCGGTGATGCTCGACTTCTATGCGGATTGGTGCGTGTCGTGCAAGGAGATGGAGCGCTACACCTTCTCGGCCCCCGAGGTCGCGGCACACATGTCGCAGATGCTGCTGCTCAAGGCCGACGTCACCGCCAACGATGACGACCACAAGGCCCTGCTCAAGCGCTTCAAGCTGTTCGGTCCGCCAGGCATCATCTTTTTCGCACCGGACGGCAGCGAAATCGAAGAATTGAGAGTGGTCGGGTTCATGGAGGCGGAGCCCTTTGCGACGATTCTCGCGCGCGCCAGACGCTGAGCGTGCGCACCGATGGGCCGTGATCGGCGTTTTGCCCTACAATCGCGGGTTCTTCACTTTCTACACTCCGCCGATATGTTTTCAGGAATCGTGGCCGCGTGCGGCCGGCTCGTGGCGATCGACCCCCGACAGGACGGCGTGCGGCTTTCGGTCGATACGGGCGGGCTCGATCTCGACGACGTCGCGATCGGCGACAGCATCGCCAATAGCGGCGTGTGCCTGACCGTGATCGAAATCGACGGCGCGATCGTTCGCTTCGACGTCTCGCGCGAAACGCTGGACTGCACCACCGGTCTCGACCGGGTCGGCAACGAGATCAATCTCGAAAAAGCCTTGCGCCTTGCCGACCGGCTCGGCGGCCACCTCGTCACCGGCCATGTCGACGGCGTGGGCGAAGTGCTGCGCTTCGTACCGGTCGGCGAAAGCCACGAACTCGTGATCCGGGCGCCGCGCGCGCTCGCCGGCTACGTTGCACGCAAGGGTTCGATCACGGTCAATGGGGTCAGCCTGACGGTGAACCGGGTCGAAGGCACGGACTTTTCGATCAACCTCATTCCCCACACCGTGGCGGTCACCAATCTCAAACAACTCGCAGCCGGCGGCCAGGTCAATCTCGAGATCGACCTCATCGCCCGCTACGTCGAGCGCATGCAGGCATGGCGCGCGGAGTCAGCTCAATGAGTGCACTTTCACCGATCACCGAGATCATCGAGGACATTCGCGCCGGCCGCATGGTGGTACTGGTGGACGAGGAGGACCGCGAGAACGAAGGCGATCTGGTCCTCGCCGCCGAGCATGTCACGCCCGAGGCGATCAACTTCATGGCCAAGCACGGGCGCGGCCTGATCTGTCTGACCCTGACCGAGCAGCGCTGCCGCCAGCTCGATCTGCAACTGATGGTGCGCAACAACCGTTCGCCGCACGGCACGGCGTTCACGACCTCGATCGAGGCGGCGCAAGGGGTGACCACCGGCATCTCGGCCCAGGACCGCGCACGCACGGTGCAGGCCGCGGTCGCGCGCCATGCGCGCCCCGACGACATCGTCCAGCCCGGGCATATCTTTCCGCTGATGGCCCAGAACGGCGGCGTGCTGATCCGCGCGGGCCATACCGAGGCGGGTTGCGACCTGGCGATGCTTGCAAACCTCGAACCGGCAGCGGTGATCTGCGAGATCCTCAAGGAAGACGGCACGATGGCGCGCCTGCCCGACCTGGTGCCGTTCGCGCAGACGCATGGGCTCAAGATCGGGGCGATTCGCGACCTGATCGAGTACCGCGCCGCCAACGAGCGGCTGGTCGAGCGCGTCTCCGAGAAGGTCGTGAACCTGCGCGAAGGCACGTTCACCATCGCCGCGTTCGAGGACAAGACCTCAGGCGACATTCATTTCGCCCTCGTGCGCGGCGAGATCCGGCCCGACCGCGAAACCCTGGTGCGGGTGCACGAACCGATCTCGGTCGTCGACTTCCTGGATCCGGGCAACGGCCAGCACAGCTTCCCGGTCTCCGCCGCGCTTGCGCAACTTGGCGCGGCCGAGCAAGGGGTGATGGTGATGCTGTACCGCCCCCAGACCGGCCAGGAACTGCTCGCCAGCCTTTCGGGCACCGCGTCCAGAAAGCTGGCGCGCTGGGACCCCCGCCTCTTCGGCATCGGGGCGCAGATCCTGCGCGACCTCAAGGTCGGCAAGATGCGCCTGATGGCCAGCCCCAAGAAGATCCCCAACATGACCGGATTCGGCCTGGAAATCACCGGATTCGTAGAACAGGATTGAACGATCATGCCCCGCTTCGAGAACATCACCGAATACGAACCCGACCTCGACGGCCACGGCCTGCGTATCGGCATCGTGATGAGCCGCTTCAACCAGAACGTGTGTGAAGGCCTGCTGTCGGCGTGCATCGACGCGTTGCTGGGACTCAAGGTTTCGCCCGAACTGATCCGCGTGGCGACCGTGCCCGGCGCGCTCGAGATTCCGCTGACGCTCCAGACCATGGCCCGCAGCGGCCGTTTCGACGCACTCGTCGCACTGGGCGCGGTGATCCGCGGCGAAACCTATCATTTCGAACTGGTTTCGAACGAGATGGGCAGCGGCATCACCCGCGTCACGCTCGACACCGGCGTGCCGATCGCCAATGGGGTGCTCACGACCGAGGACGACGACCAGGCGCTGGTGCGCATGCGCGAAAAAGGCAGCGATTGCGCGCAGGCCGCGGTCGAGATGGCCAATCTGATCCGGGCGCTCAAGTGAGCGGCAAGGCGGCACGGCGGCGCGCCCGCGAATTCGCCCTGCAAGGCATCTACCAGTGGCTGCTGTCGAACAACTCGGCCACCAGCATCGAGGCGCATTTCGCCCAGGTCAGCGGTTTCGACAAGGCCGATCGCGAACTTTTCATCGAACTCCTGAGGGGGTGCATCAACAACAGGGACGCGCTCCAGGCCGGCTTCGCACCTTTTCTGTCGCGCGGCGTCGATGAGCTGTCGCCGGTCGAGCATGCGATCCTGCTGTTGTCGGCCCATGAACTCGAACACCGGCCCGAAACGCCATACCGCGTCATCATCAACGAAGCTATCGAGCTCGCCAAGGCCTACGGCGGCACCGATGGGCATCGCTTCGTCAACGGGGTGCTCGACAAA
>DDUE01000017.1:4279-4399 GCA_002344625.1 Rhodocyclaceae bacterium UBA2346
CGCCGGTCGAGCATGCGATCCTGCGGCTGCCCCTGCCAATCGGCAATTCCGTGATGCCGGTCACATCGGCCCGACCCGGGCGCTGGCAATGTCTCCCCATCAGGAAGCGAGGTGCTTCCG
>DDUE01000017.1:4511-4694 GCA_002344625.1 Rhodocyclaceae bacterium UBA2346
AAAGGGGACCGCTGCGGTCCCCTTTTTCGTTTCAGCCGAACCGCCCGCTTACACAGGCCCCCGCGATCGAACGATCAGCGGAAATCCGCGCGGGGACGACGGGGCGCGGCGCTGCGCTCATCGGGCGCCCGGCGGGCGGCATCGTCGCGGCGGACGAAGCCTGAGCCTTCGCGCGAGAAGCCC
>DDUE01000074.1 GCA_002344625.1 Rhodocyclaceae bacterium UBA2346
CGGGCGCTTCGGGCGCTTCGGGCGGCTCAAGCGCTTCAGGCGGCTCGGCCGCGACGGGATCGGGTTTCGGCTTTTTCTTGAGGAAACCAAACATGGCAGGTGGAGTCTTCTAGAACGTTTAACCTTCGGCACGCGCCGAAAGCGCTTTGCGGCTAAGATGCGGCTCGCCAATCATCACGGCCTGAGCGGCCTGATTTCGGGCCTCGAATTCTAACAGATGCAGGACAATCAAATGCTTCGCAAGATCTGCCACCCCCTCGCGGTACTGATGGCCGGCCTCCTTGCCGGCACACCGGCACTTGCAAACCCCTTCGAAACCACGCTCGAAAACGGACTCAAGGTCATCGTCAAGGAAGACCGGCGCGCCCCGTCGGTCGTGCACATGCTGTGGTACGGCGTGGGTTCGATGGACGAGCCCGAAGGCGTTTCCGGCATCGCCCACATGCTCGAACACATGATGTTCAAGGGCACCGAAAAGATCGCTCCGGGCGAATTCAACAAGCGGGTCGCCGCGGTCGGCGGTCGCGACAACGCCTTCACCAGTCGCGACTACACCGCCTATTTTCAACAGATTCCGCCCGAACATCTCGGCGAAATGATGATGCTCGAGGCCGACCGGATGGCCAACCTCAAGATCACCGCCGAGCTCTTCCGGCCCGAGGTCGAGGTGGTCAAGGAAGAGCGGCGCCTGCGCACCGACGACAATCCGCGCGCGCTGGTGTTCGAGCAGCTCATGGCCACCGCCTTTCAAGCCCACCCCTATCGCCGCCCAGTCATCGGCTGGATGCCCGACATCGCCGCCTACACCGTCGACGACGCGATCGACTGGCACAAGCGCTGGTATGCGCCCGGCAATGCGCGCCTGGTCGTGGTCGGCGACGTGGATCACCAGCAGGTGTTCGAACTGGCGCGGGAGCACTATGGCCAAATTCCGGCCAGCGCCTTCGACCGCGCGCGGATCGCGGACGAACCGCCGCAGCGCGGGCCACGCCACACCATCGTCAAGGCCCCCGCGGAACTGCCCTACATCGCACTCGCCTGGCATGTACCGACGCTGCGCGACGTGCACAACGATCGAGAGGCCTACGCGCTCGAAGTGCTTGCGGCCGTGCTCAGCGGCTACGACGGTGCGCGCTTGCCGCGGCGGCTGGTGCGCGAGGATCAGGTCGCGGTCTCGGCGAGTGCGAGCTATGACGGCGCGGGGCGGGGGCCGTCGCTGTTCATCCTGAGCGGCACGCCCGCGCCGGGACGCACCGTGGCCGATGTCGAAGCCGCCTTGCGGGCCGAGTTCGAGCGCATACGCGAATCGGGCATCGGCGAAGACGAACTCAAGCGGGTGCGCACCCAGGCGATCGCGGCCCAGGTCTATAAGCGCGACTCGCTGATGGGACAGGCCATGGAGATCGGCTACCTCGAATCGACCGGCTTCTCGTGGCGCGACGACGCGGCAATGCTCGAAGGCCTGCGCAGCGTGACGGCGGAAGAGGTACGCGCTGTCGCACTACGCTATTTCGACGATGCAACGCTGACCCGCGCAGAACTCCAGCCTCTGCCGCTCGAGAACACCCCCGCCGGACAATCCCCGGTCGCACAGAGAAACTGACAACATGACGCTCATCGCACTTGTAAAGCGCAGCCGACGCAGCTTGTTCTCGGCACTGTTTGCCACGGCGCTCGCGGCCGCATCCACCACGACGCTGGCGGGCCCCCGCATCGAACACTGGACGCTCGAGTCGGGCACGCGCGTTTATTTCGTGGAAAGCCGCGCACTGCCGATGCTCGATGTACAGATCGACTTCGCCGGCGGCAGCGCACACGAACCGCCGGACAAGGCGGGCCTCGCGTCGCTGACCCGCAGCCTGCTCGATATCGGCACCGAGGGCATGAACGAGCAGGAGATCTCCGACGCCGTTGCCGATACCGGCGCGCGGTTTGGCGGCGGCGCCGACAACGACCGCAGTTCGCTGTCGGTGCGCACGCTCTCGAGCGCGGCCGAACGGGACGCCGCGATCGCGCTCGCGGCGCGACTGGTCGCGGCCCCGACCTTTCCGGCCGAAGTGCTTGAGCGGGAACGTGGCCGCGGCATCGCCGGCCTGCGCGAAGCGCTGACCCGGCCCGCCACACTCGCCGCGCGGCGTTTCAACAGCGCCATCTATGGTGATCATCCCTATTCCCGGACGACGACCGTCGAGTCGCTGCAAGGCATCTCGCGGGACGATCTGGTGGCGTTCCACCGCACCCACTTCAACGCCGGCAGCGCCACGGTGACGGTGGTCGGCGATGCCAGCCGCGACGACGCCGACGCCATCGCGCGCGCACTGACCCGGGCACTGCCGGTGGGCACCGCGCCGACCGCGTTGCCCGCCCCCCAACTGCCCGCGCGCAGCACCGAACGCATCCCGCATCCCTCCGCGCAGGCCCACATCGCCGTCGGCATGCCGGTACTGTCGCGCGACGACCCGGACTACTACCCGCTGCTGGTCGGGAACTACGTGCTGGGCGGCGGCGGTTTCGTGTCGCGCCTCACCCGCGAAGTGCGCGAGCAGCGCGGCTTCGCCTACAGCGTCTACAGCAATTTTCAACCGCTGCAGGTCGCCGGGCCGTTCCAGATCGGGCTCCAGACCCGGGGCAGCCAGGCCACGGCAGCACTGGCGGTCGTGGATGAAGTCCTGCGGGGTTTCATCGCCGAAGGGCCGAGCGAGGCCGAATTGAGCGCGGCGCGCGACAATTTCATCAATGGTTTCGGTCTGCGCCTGGATTCCAACCGCAACATTCTCGAATATGTGGCCATGATCGGCTTCTACCGCCTCCCGCTCGACTGGCTGGACGCCTACCCGGGCCATATCGCGGAAGTCACCGCCGAGCAGGTGCGCGATGCGTTCGTGCGGCGGGTCAAACCGGAACATCTGGTGACGGTGATCGCGGGCGGCGACGGCGATACGGCACCCACCGCGGCCGGCGCGTCGAATTGAGCCGTGTCCGAATCGTCGGCGGGCAGTGGCGCTCGCGCCTGATCGACGTGGCCAAAGCTCCGGGGTTGCGGCCGACGCCCGACCGGGTGCGCGAAACGCTGTTCAACTGGCTCGGGCAGGATCTGGACGGCCTGCGCTGCCTCGACCTTTTCGCCGGCACCGGAATCCTGGGGTTCGAGGCGGCCTCGCGCGGCGCGGCCCATGTGAGCATGGTCGAATACAATCCGCGCGTGTGCGCGGCCCTGCGGGCTGCGCAAATAACCCTACAAGCGGCGCAAGTAGAGTTGATCCGGGGCGATGCGCTAGAATTCGCCCATTCGTGCTCGCGCAGGTTCGACGTCGTTTTTCTCGATCCTCCGTACAACCAGGGCTGGCTCGGTCGCATCGAACCTTTGCTCGGCCGGCTCGTCGAGCCGGAAGGCTGGCTGTATGTCGAATCCGAAACAGCACTGACCGGGCTCGGCGGCTGGGCAGTCGCCAAACGCGGCCGGGCCGGGCAGGTCAATTTTCACTTGATGCAAGGAACAGTCGAATGAAGGAAGCGGTGGCGGTCTATCCCGGCACCTTCGACCCTTTCACCCGCGGCCATGAAGATCTCGTCAGGCGCGGGGCGCTGCTGTTCGACAAGGTGATCGTCGCAGTGGCGGAGAGTCGGGCGAAGATGCCGCTGTTCCCCCTCGCCGAGCGCGTGGCGATCGCGCGTGAGATCCTCGCACCGTTTCCGAACGTCGAGGTGACGGGTTTCGACGGTCTGCTCATGGACTTTCTGCATACCACCGACGCACGCCTGATCCTGCGCGGCCTGCGGGCGGTTTCAGACTTCGAATACGAGTTTCAGATGGCCGGGATGAACCGCAAGCTGTACCCGAACGTCGAAACCGTGTTCATGACCCCGGCCGAAGAATACATGTTCATTTCCGCGACGATGGTGCGCGAGATCGCGCGCCTCGGCGGGGATGTGAGCAAGTTCGTGCAGCCCCCGGTTCTCGACCGGCTGCGTCGCAACAACCCGATCAAATCGTAAATACTGGAGATTCAACAGCCATGGCCCTGATGATTACCGACGAATGCATCAACTGCGATGTATGCGAACCCGAATGCCCCAACGGTGCGATTTACCAGGGCGATGAAATCTACGAGATCGACCCGAACAAATGCACCGAGTGCGTGGGCCATTTCGACGAACCGCAGTGCCAGCAAGTATGCCCGGTGGACTGTATCCCGCTGAATCCCGACATCGTCGAGAACAAGGATCAGCTCATGGAGAAATTCCTGAAGCTGACGAGCAAGTGATTCCGCCATGCGGCGCGGCCGGACAGCGCTGCGCCACGCTCGACATGCCCCGCCTCACGCCGTCAGGCCGCCCGGTCGAAACCGGCCCCCTGCACCGCACGCTCGTCGCCCCCCTCGCCTAGCGTTTCCAGAATACGCGCCTCGAGTACGTTGAGTTCCGCCTGCTGTGCGAGCAGGGTGCTTTCGGCACTCTTCAACTCGTCGATCCGGTCCTCGAGCGTATCGGTCGCCTGGTGAATGCGCTTGACGCTCTCCAGCCGCCGCTTCAACTGCAGTTGATACTCGCGTACCTGGGTCTCGAGAGGCGACATCACGGCCCGCAGCCACTGCTCGACGTCACGATTCGCGATCTCGAACGTGCGCCGCGCCTGTACCGCCACGGTTTCGAAGAACTTCTCGGTCAGCGCCTGCTTGCTGGTCGTGACCAGCGTCAATGCCGAATTGACCTGGCGATTGAAAACCTCTTCGAGGCGGTCGAGCTCCCGTTCGTAAAGCGTCGTCGAAAACGCGTCGGGCTGCGTGAGCTTGAGGCCATGCTCGACACTGAAACGGCGATACATCGTGTCGAGCATCGCCGTGATCTCGTTGATCTCGGCGCTGGATTTTTCGAGGTTGCTTCGCAGGCGCGCAAAGAAGCCCTCCATCGCCTCGCTCAAACCACGCGAGAAACTCGACTCCTGCATGGCTTCGCGGGTACGCCGGGTTTCATCGCGCAAGGTTTCGAGTCCCAGGTGCCCGAGCAGGTTGTTGGTCAGGTTCGAGAATACCGTACGCACCGCGTAATACTTTTGCAGACCTTGCTCGAACTCGGTCTTTTCCGCGCGAATCTTGCGCATCATGTATTCGATGACGCTCTGATTCTTGCCGCGCAGATCGGTCAGTTCGGTGAGCTGTTCGCGGACGCCGCTCAAGCGTGCATTCAAGAGCGAACGCGTCTGGGCAATCAGTTCCCGGGTTTCAGCCCGCGCATTCTCCGCGACGATCTGCTGCTTGCTCGGCAGCACGTCGACGGACAGCGCCTGTTCGAGCACGTCCAGACGGCTGCGTGCCACCAGCGCCGGGTCGGCGCGGATCCTGCCGACCAAGCCCTTTTGTGCCGAAACCGGGAAGATGTTCGACCGCGGCACCTCGAGCATCTCGGCAACCGACCCGACCTGACGGTCGATCTCGGCGTCGATGCGCGCCTCTTCGCGCAGCCCGTCCCACAGTCCATCGATCTTGTTGAGCACGACCATGCGTCCCTTGCGCCCCCCCTTGCCGCCCTCGACATACTCGCGCCAGATCGCCAGATCGCTCTGCGTCACGCCGGTATCGGCCGCGAGGATGAACAACACCGCATGCGCATTGGGCAAGAGCGAAAAAGTCAGTTCCGGCTCCGCGCCGATTGCGTTCAGGCCCGGCGTATCGAGCACCACCAGCCCCTGCTCGAGCAGGGGGTGACGAAACTGGATGACCGCGTGCCGCCAGCTCGGAATCTCGACCAGACCGTCGCCATCGGGCTTCAGGCCACGCTCCCCGGCCGGATCGATCGCAAACCCCAGGCTGCGGCACTCGTCCGCCGTGACCCGTTCGGTTTCGCCAACCCTGGAAACCGCTGCCTGCAAGCTCCCCAGGGAATCGCTGTCGAGGGCCTCGACGACCCAGGCACCGGATTTCTGTTTCAGATCCGAAACGCTGGCGCTGTCGGCACGCGACCGGATCGGCAGCAGACGGATCTCGGCGCTGGCGCCGGGAGACCATTGCAGTTCGGTGGGACACATCGTGGTCCGCCCCGCACTGGAGGGCAGCACCCGGTCGCCATAGTCCGAGAAGAAGATCGCGTTGATCAGCTCGGACTTGCCGCGTGAGAACTCGGCGACGAACGCGATCGTGAGCTTGTCGTCGCGCAGCCGTTCGAGCACGTACTGAAGCCGCAGGTCGGCCTGGGCATCGCCGACGTCATTGCGCGACAGCCATTGCCGCAGACGCAGCACCGAATCACCCACCCTGTCACGCCAGCCGCCATATGCGGAAATCTGCTCTACCAGACCCATGTTCACCACTCCTGCGCCCGGACTCACCGGAATGACCTCAATTCAATAGCATAGGATAGACTCGATTCGGGCGCACTCCAAACCCAGCCCCCGCATGATGGCCGGCCGGCACGATCCGACGGACGCGGGCCGCAGCGCCCCCGCGCGCGCCGCTCAGCCACGCTGGCAGCGCGGACACCAGAAGGTGGCGCGCTGCCCGACGATCGCCTTTCGCACCATCGTGGCACAAACCCGGCATGGCTCGCCCGCACGCGCATAGACGAAGTACTGCTGCTGGAAATAACCGGGCTGGCCGTCTCCGCCGACGAAATCGCGCAAACTGCTTCCGCCCGCATCGATTGCCGCGGCAAGGGTTTCGCGTACCGCGTCGGCCAGCCGGCGGTAACGCTGCGCACCGATGTCGCATGCCGGGGTGAGCGGATTGATCCGGGCGCGAAACAGGCTCTCGGACGCATAGATGTTGCCGACGCCGACCACCCGCTGCCCGTCCATCAAGGCCTGCTTGACCGACACGCGGGTCGTCCGGGTCGCCCGATACAACGCCGCGCCATCGAAACCCTCGCTCAAGGGCTCGGGCCCCAGCCGCGCCAGCAACGGATGTGCTTCGCCCGGACCCGGCTGCCACGCGAACAGGCCAAAACGCCGCGGGTCGCGATAGCGCAACACGCCGGCATCGAACACCAAGTCGATGTGATCATGCGCCCCGGCCGCCGCCTGCGCATCCATCCAGCGCAGACTGCCCGACATACCCAGATGCACGAGCAGGCTACCCGCATCGAAATCGATCAAAAGATACTTGGCCCGCCGCCGAACGTCGCGCACGCACTGCCCCACGATCGCGCCCGCGATGTCCGGAGACACCGGAATGCGCAAACGCGGATTGCGCACCCGGAACCCGGTCACAACCCGCCCGGCAAGCAGCGGCTGAATGCCCCGGCGGGTGGTCTCGACCTCTGGAAGTTCGGGCATGGCTTCACCATTGCTGACGGGGGCGCTACGATCGGGCTTGCCGTCGCGAGCGGAAAGTGCATAACATGGGGCGAACGCAATTGCTTGGTACGCCTCTAAGCGAATCCTATCGCGTCAAGCGTCACCGGCAAACCGACATCGAGCGCAGGCTCTGTCCTTGCCGGTGCAATTTCCGTCCAGAGCCCCGACTATATGAACCGCAATTTCTCAGCGCTTTTCCGCAGTATTGTCCTCGCACTGTGCCTGACACCGGTCGCGGCGTGGGCCGAGGAGCCGCCGGGGGCCACACCCGTGACCGGCGTGGAGACGGGTCATCCGCTGACTGCCGAAGCGCTCTACCTGCTCCTGCTCGCGGAAATCGCAGGCGCCCGCGGTGAAATCCAGGTATCGGTCGAGGCCTACACCCAGTTGGCCCGGCGCACGCACGATCCGCTCATTGCCCGGCGCGCCACCGAAATCGCCCTGTTCGCCCGCAACACTCCGCTGGCGATCGAGGCCGCCCGCATCTGGTCGGAAGCCGAACCCCAATCCGAAGAGGCGCGCAGGGTGCTGGCCGGAGTCCTGGCAAGCAGTGGCGGCGAACGCCTCGACGAAATCCAGATCGAGCTCGCGCGCATTCTCGCCAACGACAGCGAACAGCTCGAGCAAAACCTTCTCGGGCTGAACCGCGCACTCGCACGCCTGCAGAACAAGGAAACCGTGCGGGCGATCGTCAATCGCCTCACCGAACCTTACCTGAACGAACCAGCCGCGCACTTTGCCCGCGCCCAGGCCAGCGCCGGGGCCGGTGACGACCGCAGCGCCCTCGCATCGATCGGGAAGGCGCTCGAGCTTCGCCCCTATTGGGAGCCGGCAAGCATCGTCAAGGCCCAGATCCTGATTCAGCTCGGCTCGATCGGCGAAGCCAATCAGGTCCTGGCCGAACTCGTCGAGAAGGAGCCCGGCAACGCCAACGTCAGGCTGGCCTATGCGCGCTCGCTGGTTTCCGCCCACAACTTGTCGGAGGCGCGCAAGCAGTTCCAGATCCTGCTCGATGCCAGCCCGGGTGATCGCGACATGCTGTTCGCGGTCGCGCTGGTGTCATTTCAGCTCGGCGACCTCGAGACCGCGGCAAACCTGTTCGAGCAGACGCTGCTCGCCGGGCATCCCGAGGCCGATGGCATCCGCCTGAATCTCGGCAACATTGCCGAGCGCCGCGGTGACGACACCACCGCCCTGCGCTGGTACCGGGCCGTCGGCCCGGGAAGACACCATGTCGACGCACAACTGCGCGTCGCCTTCATCCTTGCCCGCGCCGGCCAGACCGAGGAAGCCCGCCTGCACCTCAAGGCCATCGCGGCGGACGAGAACGGGCGCAAGCGCGCGGTGATAGCCGAAGCCGCGCTGTTGCGCGACGCCGAGCGTCATGGCGAAGCCTTCGAGGTGCTCGAAACGGCCCTCAAGGACCACCCCGACGACCCCGATCTACTCTATGAAGCCGCCATGATTGCCGAACGGCTCGACCGCGTCGACCTGATGGAAGACCGCCTGCTCAAGCTGATCGCACTCCAACCCGACCATGCCCACGCCTACAATGCGCTCGGCTATTCGCTCGCCGACCGTGGCCTGCGGCTCGACGAAGCGCAGACCCTGATCGAAAAGGCGCTCGCGCTGCAGCCTAACGACCCGTTCATACTCGACAGCATGGGCTGGGTTCGCTTTCGCCTGAACGACCTCGATGGCGCGCTCGCCCACCTGGAGCGCGCTTACGGCATACGCTCCGACCCTGAAATCGCGGCCCATCTGGGCGAAGTGCTGTGGGCGCTCGACCGCAAGGATGAGGCACGCCGGATGTGGGACACCGCCCTCGCCGAGCACCCGGACAATACCGCGCTCTCCGACACGGTCAAACGCTTCCCGGCGCAATAACATGGCAAAACTGCATGGATGTGCGCCATACCGGCATCGGAAAGGGCGTGATATCGCGGCGCTGATCGCACTCTCGCTGAGCCTCGGGGCCTGCACGCTGACGGCGGTCGACGCGTCGCGGCCGATCGCCACGCGCGCCCTCTCCGAGTCTTTCACCCTAGAAGGACGGTTGGCCGCCACCGACGGCGTACGCAATGCGAATGGCCCGGTCGTCTGGGTACACACCCCCCACGGCGACGAATGGACGGCCTTCAGCCCACTGGGACAGATCGTCGCGCGGCTCACCAGCACGACCGAAGGCGCGATCCTCGAAACCGCCGAAGGCGACCGGCGCTCCGCTCCCAGCGCACAAGACGTGCTGCCGGAACTGTTTGGCGCCGGAACGCCGGTCGATGGTCTGACCTACTGGGTTCAGGCCGTCCCGCGTGACGGCGCGCGCGTGCTGCAGCGCGATGCGCTCGGCCGTCCGACCCGCATCAGCGACGCGGGCTGGATCATCGACTACGCCGTCTATACCGACGACACTCCCGGCTCGGCACCGCGCAGGCTCGAGGCCCATTGGGGCGAAACCCGGATCAGACTGGTAATCGACCAATGGACAGACCAGCCCTGACCCGTATCGACGACTGCCCCGCCCCGGCCAAACTGAACCTGTTCCTGCACGTCGTCGGACGGCGCCCGGACGGCTATCACCTTCTCCAGAGCGCCTTCAGATTGATCGACCTGGCCGACACCTTGTCGTTCCACGTCCGCCCGGACGGGGTGCTCAGGCGCACCAACGCGGTCGAAGGGGTACCCGAGCAAGACGATCTCGTCATTCGCGCCGCCGCGATGCTCCAGCGCGAGACAGCTTGCAACCTCGGCGCCGACATCAAGCTGGACAAACGCATTCCCATGGGTGCGGGCCTCGGCGGCGGAAGCTCAGACGCCGCCACGACCCTGATCGCGCTCAACAGGCTGTGGCAGACCGGGCTCGACCGGCCGACACTGGCCTCGCTCGGCCTGCGGCTCGGCGCCGACGTCCCTTTCTTCGTGTTCGGCCGCGATGCCTTCGTTCAAGGCATTGGTGAAGACCTGCAGCCGCTGCCGCTCGAGCCCGCCTGGTATGTCCTGTTGTCCCCCGGCGTCGGCATCCCCACCCGTGAAATTTTCGCCGCAAAGGAGTTGACGCGCGACTCTGAAGCCATCAAAATTACGGACTTCGCTACGAGCATTACTCGAAACGATCTGCAGTCCGTCGCCTGTAGTCGATACCCGGAAGTTCAGGCTGCGATCGACTGGCTGGGGCGTCACGCGCCGGCACGAATGACGGGATCCGGTTCGTGTATATTCGCGGAAGTCGCGAGCGAATCGCAGGCGTCACGGATCGTTGAAAGCTGCCCACCGAAATGGCGGGCTTGGACGACACGAAGCATTGCGCGTCATCCGCTTTTCGACTGGGTTCGCTGATCGGCGAAATAGGTTTCTTGGGGAGTCGCCAAGTTGGTCAAGGCACCGGATTTTGATTCCGGCATTCGAAGGTTCGAATCCTTCTTCCCCAGCCACTACAATGCGGGCAGGCTTTTGAGCCTGCCCGAGTTGTTTTTACTGTCACAACAGCTATTTTCGGTAGCGGAGATTCGGTCATGCCCCGTGGCAGCCTGATGGTCTTCACCGGCAACGCCAACCCCAAGCTCGCATCGGACGTCGTTCGCAGGTTGGGCATAACCCTCGGTTCGGCGACGGTAGGTCGCTTCTCCGACGGCGAAGTCAATGTTGAATTGCTAGAGAATGTTCGCGGCAAGGATATCTTCGTGCTGCAGCCGACCTGCGCACCGACCAACGACAATCTCATGGAACTGCTGGTGCTGGTCGATGCGCTCAAGCGCGCCTCGGCGGGCCGGATCACCGCGGCGATTCCCTATTTCGGCTATGCCCGCCAGGATCGGCGTCCGCGTTCCGCACGCGTTCCGATTACCGCCAAGGTCGTCGCAAACATGCTCCAGGCGGCCGGCGTGCAACGCCTGTTGACGATGGATCTGCACGCCGACCAGATTCAGGGGTTCTTCGACATCGCGGTGGATAACGTCTATGCCGCACCGGTGTTGATCGCCGATCTCGACAAGCAGCGCTACGAAGACCTGCTGGTGGTCTCCCCAGACGTCGGCGGCGTGGTGCGCGCCCGCGCATTCGCCAAGCGGCTCGAATGCGACCTCGCGATCATCGACAAGCGCCGTCCCAAGGCCAATGTTTCGGAAGTCATGAACATCATCGGCGAGGTCAAGGACCGCACCTGCGTGATCATGGACGACATCGTCGACACCGCCGGCACGCTGTGCAAGGCGGCCACCGCGCTCAAGCAGAACGGGGCCCGGCGGGTGCTTTCGTACTGTACCCATCCGGTCCTGTCGAACGCGGCGGCAGCCCGTATCGCCGACTCGGACCTCGACGAGCTGGTCGTCACCGACACCATTCCGCTCGGCGACGAAGCGCGCGCCTGCACGAAGATCCGCCAGATTTCGGTGGCGTCGCTGCTTGCCGACACCATGTTGCGCATCAGCAACGAGGAGTCGGTCAGTTCGCTGTTCATGGAATGAGATGATTTCTTTCGCTGCTGGGTCAAACCGGCGGTATAACCCATCCGCCTGGTCGCGGGCGGATTGATTCAACCAGGAGCAACACATGCAAATCGAATTCAAGGCCACCAAGCGCGTGGATCAGGGCACGGGTGCGAGCCGCCGCCTGCGTCGCGCCGGCCAACTGCCGGGCGTCATCTACGGCGCGAACAAGGACGCCGTGGCGATCACGCTCGACCACAACGAGCTGTACCACATGATGCGCAAGGAAGCGTTCCACTCTTCCGTGCTGAGCGTCGAGCTCGAAGGCGCCAAGGAATCCGTGATTCTGCGCGACACCCAATGGCATCCGTTCAAGACCCAGATCCTGCATCTCGACTTTCAGCGCGTCAGCGCCACCGAGAAGATGCACCTGAAGGTACCGCTGCACTTCGTCAACGGTGAAATCAGCCCGGCGGTCAAGCTCGGCGGCGGGATGATCTCGCACGTGGTCACCGAAATCGATATCGCCTGCCTGCCCAAGGATCTGCCCGAGTTCATCACGGTCGACCTGAAGGACCTCGAGATGGATCAGGCCGTTCACGTTTCGCAGCTCACCCTCCCGGCTGGCGTCGAAGTCGTCCATCATGGCGAAGGCGACCCGGTCGTGGCGACCGTGCTGAAGACCGGTGCAGGCGCCGGCGAAGGCGAGGGCGAAGAAGCCAGCGCCTGATCAAGGCAGCGGCAGTCAATCGTCCATGACGGCGAATCCACCACGCCTCATCGTCGGCCTCGGCAACCCGGGGGCCGACTATATCGAAACCCGGCACAATGCCGGGTTTTGGTTTTGTGAGCGCCTGGCGCAGCGCCTCGGCACGACCTTCGGCCATGAAGCGCGATTCCACGGCCTGGCAGCCAACGCCCGCGCCGCGGGTGCCTGGTTGCTGATGCCGCAGACGTTCATGAACAGGTCCGGCCTGGCGGTGGGCGCGCTCACGCGGTTCTACCGGATCCAGCCGAATGAAATCCTGGTCGTGCATGACGAACTCGACATCCCGCCGGGGCAATTGCGGCTGAAGTTCGGCGGCGGCCTGGGCGGTCACAACGGCCTGAAGGACATCACCGCCCATCTGGGCACCCAGGACTACTGGCGCTTGAGAATCGGCATCGGACACCCGGGCGATCGCAGTCAAGTCGTAAACTTCGTGCTGAAACGTCCCCAGCGCGACGAGCAGGACCTGATCGACACCGCCATCGATCGCGCCCTGGATACCTGGCCCTTGATCGCACAGGGCAACTGGAATGCGGCGACCACGCGCGCCAACGCGCGTCCGGCTTCCGAACCTCCTCCCAAAATCAGGAACGAGAAAAGTCTATGAGCCTCAAATGCGGCATCGTCGGCCTGCCCAACGTCGGAAAGTCGACCCTGTTCAACGCACTGACCAAATCCGGTATCGCCGCGGAAAACTACCCGTTCTGCACGATCGAGCCCAACGTGGGGATCGTCGAGGTACCCGACCCCCGGCTTGCGCAGTTGTCGGCGATCGTCAAACCGCAGCGCATTCAAGCGGCCATCGTCGAGTTCGTGGACATCGCCGGCCTGGTCGCGGGCGCCTCCAAGGGCGAGGGCCTGGGCAACCAGTTCCTCGCGAACATCCGTGAAACCGACGCGATCGTGCACGTAGTGCGGTGCTTCGCCGACGAGAACGTCGTGCACGTTTCCGGCAGCATCGACCCGATTCGCGATATCGAAATCATCGACACCGAGCTCGCACTCGCCGACATGGCGACCGTCGACAAGGCGCTCAACCGCTATCGCAAGGTCGCGGGCTCCGGAGACAAGGACGCCAAGGTGCTGGTCAGCGTACTCGACAAGTGCGCGGCGCAACTCGACCAGGCGCGTCCGGTGCGCGCACTCGAACTCTCGAAGGAAGAGTGGGCCAGCATCAAGCAATTCTGCCTCATCACCGCCAAACCGGTGTTGTACGCGGCAAACGTGGTCGAAGACGGCTTTACCGACAACCCTTACCTGGATGCGGTCAAAGCCCATGCAGCCGCAGAGGGCGCGGGCGTCGTGGCGGTCTGCGCCGCAATCGAGTGCGAAATCGCAGAACTCGACGACGCCGACAAGCAGGACTTCCTCGAATCGATGGGCCTCGAAGAACCCGGCCTGAACCGGCTGATCCGCGCCGGCTACAAACTGCTCGGCCTTCAGACTTATTTCACCGCCGGCGTAAAAGAGGTCCGCGCCTGGACCATTCATGTCGGCGACACCGCCCCCCAGGCGGCCGGCGTCATCCATACCGATTTCGAGCGCGGCTTCATCCGCGCCCAAACCATCGCCTTCGACGACTTCATTGCCTTCAAAGGGGAAACCGGTGCCAAGGAAGCCGGCAAGATGCGCGCGGAAGGCAAGGACTACGTGGTCAAGGACGGCGACGTTTTGAACTTCCTGTTCAACGTCTAAACGGCTTCAGGGTTTCGAAGACCAAGTCTGGCGCTGCGCCACATGACCATCACTCACGGGGATGTCAATTTGTTTGTCTGAGTGGCCGATGCTAGGATGCAGCGCAACGCACTCGAGCATGCGGTGTCCGGCGCGATCGCAACAATGCCGATGTTCGGACGTCACGCTCGCTCGTGTGCAGCCCGACCGTACCCGAGGAAGCCACCATGCGCTGGTTGATTGCGGCCCTGATTGCGTCCACCGGCATGCTCGCCGCCAGCGCGCTGTCCGAGACGGTGCGCATTGCTGCCGAGGACGACTGGGCGCCCTACTCTTCGATCAAGGCCGACAAATCCGGCCCCGAGGGGTTTGCGGTTGATATCGTGCGTGAGGCCTTCAAGACTCAAGGTGTCGACGTCGAGTTTGTGGCGGTCCCATTTGCCCGCTGCTTGCACTACGCGGAAACCGGCGTGACCGCCGGCTGTTTCAACGCGACGATCATCGAGGGCAACCGCGACACCTTCCACTGGCACCCGACACCGCTCTTCAGCGAGGAACTCGCGATTTTTTCCCACGCGCAGGCGGGCGAATCCGCGGTCACGATGGCGGACCTCGAGGGCAGGACCGTGGGCTACACCCTCGGCTACACCTATCCCACCGAGTTGATGGAAGACCCGAAAATCACCCGCTTCGCCACAACCTCCGATGATCAATTGATCCAGATGGTCGCGGCCCGGCGGGTCGACTTCGTGCTCCTGAATGAAATGCCGGGCTACCTCAGGATCAGCCGCATACCGGGCGCTGCCGGCAAAGTCCGAAAAGTCGGGACGATTTCGATGGACGGGTTCTGGATCGCGTTCTCGAAGGCGCACCCCGACGGCGAGAGGCTCTCGGCCACGTTCGAGGCCGGCTTGCAGTCGCTCAAGAACAGCGGCCGCTACGCCGAACTCGAAGCCGGATTCAGAGGTAAGCTCGGCTTGTAGCCGAAATGCAGCCGGAGCCATCGGTACCGGCGAACGGCATCATCCTGCCCCGACTCGCCCCCCCGACTCCCGACACAACGCCTTGCATGCCAACAGCGACACCCCGATCATCCACATACGTCGGCCGATTTGCCCCGTCGCCTACCGGCCCCCTGCACTTCGGCTCGCTCGTGACCGCGGTGGGCAGTTATCTCGACGCACGCCGCGCGGGCGGGCGATGGCTGTTACGCATCGATGATCTCGACCGGGCGCGCAATGTCGCAAGAGCCACCGAGGGTATTCTCGAAATCCTGGAAAAGTTCGGATTCGAATGGGATGGGGTCGTGACCCGGCAGAGCGACAGCCTGCCACGCTATGCCGAATCGCTCGAACGTTTGCGTGCAATGCGGCACGTGTTTCCCTGCAGTTGCTCGCGCCGCGAGATGGCGGACTCGGCACTCGCACGCGACGGCGCCCGCCTGTACCCCGGAAGCTGTCGCGACCGCCCCGGGCGCATCCAGCCCGCGTACGCATGGCGGGCGCGGGTCGCGGGCACGATCGAGTTCACCGACCTGATACAGGGCCGGCAGCATGAAGATCTCGAATCCGAAGTGGGCGATTTCGTGGTCCAGCGTGCCGACGGCCAGTTCGCATACCAATTGGCAGTCGTCGTCGACGATCACGACGCGGGTGTCACACACGTGATACGCGGCGCGGATCTGCTTTGCTCGACCGGCCGGCAGATCTACCTGCAAGGCCTGCTGGGCTTCGAAACCCCCGCTTATGCCCACCTGCCGGTAGTCGTGAACGAAGCTGGCGAGAAGCTCTCGAAGCAGACGCATGCCGCCGCCATCGACCTGGCGAACCCTGCGCGCACGCTCGGCAACGCATTGCGCTTTCTCGGCCACCCGTCCCCGGCCGAACTCACCGGCGCACCGGTCGCACACGCATGGCAATGGGCAATCGCCAACTGGAACCTCGCCCGAGTACCGCGCGCCTTGCAGGCGGCGGGATGAGTGCCGCACGCCCACCGGACCTCAATGCCGTCCGCCGTAGCCGGCAATCCCGATCGCTGCCCGGACGCACTGATACGCGATCCAGGTGGCCAGGCGCCGGATGAGCGGCAGGCGTCGCAATGATTCGAGATGGCGCTCCTCGGCCCCCTGTGTCATCGCGATCTCCAGACTTGCACGCAACCGGCTCGCAAACGGTTCATCGTCGACCACGACATTGGCCTCGCGCGCGAGCAACAGGCTGAACGGGTCGATATTGCTCGAACCCACCGTCGCCCAACGGGTATCGACCACCGCGACCTTGGCATGCAGGATGCTCCGGTTGTACTCGAACAGCCTGACCCCGCACGACAAAAAATGCGGATAGAGGGCGCGGCTTGCATACGCGAGCAGCGGATGATCGGACAGGCCCTGCAGAATGAGCACCACGCGCACACCGCGCCGCGCCGCATCGGTGAGGGCCTGGCGAAACTGTCGCCCAGGAAAGAAATACGCGGACGCGATCACGATCTCGGAACGCGCAGACGCGATCGCGTCCAGGTACGCGTCTTCTATGTCCCGGCGATGGCGCAGGTTGTCGCGAATCAGGAATGCCGCCCGCACCGAACCCGCGGCCGGTGGCACCTGGACCGAGCGCGGCGACGGCATTCGGCGGCGGCGCAGGCTTGCCCAGGAGACCAGCCACCACAAGCGCCGCGACGACGCCGCGATCACCGACACCAGCGGGCCGCGAACCTCAACGGCATAGTCGTGGCGCGGACGGCGCAGCCCGCTCGGGGACAGGTCATCGATGATATTGATGCCGCCGACGAAAGCCAGGCAGGCATCGACGACGCAGACCTTGCGATGAAGCCTGCGCAAGCGGTGCCGCCGCAGCACGAAGGACCCGAGTTCGCGCCGATACACCAGCACACGGACGCCGGCCGAGGCCAACCCGGACATCAGCGTGGCGACGAAACCGCGCCCGCCGAAGCCGTCCACCAGCACATGCACCCTGACGCCCCGGCGGGCGGCATCGCACAGCGCATTGGCGACACGGCGACCGGTGTCGTCATTCTCGAAGATATAGCTTTCGAGATGGATCTCCTCGACCGCCCCCTCGATCGCCCGCACCAGCGCCGGAAAAAACCTGCCGCCCCCCTCCAGCAGAACCACGCTGTTGCCGGGGATGAAACTGCTCACCCGCCGGGTTCCAGTTCGGCGGTCAGGGCGGCATGATCCGATATCTGTGCCCACAGCGGGCCACAATGCACGTCCGCCCGGGCCACCCGGAAGTGGCGGACATAGATCCGATCCAGGCTGAGCACCGGCCGCCGCGACGGGAAACTGCGCGCCGGACGGCCGCCGTTGCTGGCGTGAAACGCCTCGCTCAATCCGAGGCGGTGCGCCAGCACCTGCTCGGCGCGATTGCGCCAGTCGTTGAAATCACCGGCGATGATCAGCGGCGCAGCCTGCGGCACGAGGCGTTCCATGCGGTCGGCCAGCGCCTCCATCTGCCGCTTGCGGCTACCCGCCATCAAGCCCAGGTGGACGCATACACAATGGAGGGACTCGAAGCCAGGCGCCGCGATCTCGCAGTGCAGCAGGCCGCGGCGCTCGAAACGATGGTCGGACACGTCGAGGTTGTGCGACGAGATGATCGGGAAACGGCTCAGGATCGCGTTGCCGTGATGGCCATGATCGTAAACCGCGTTCTGGCCATAAGCGGTCTGCCCCCAGACCGCTTCCGCCAGGAACTCGTGCTGAGGCGCCCCCGGCCAGTCGGCGTGCCTGATCTGGTGGCCCGCATGCAACCCCTGAACCTCCTGCAGGAAGACCAGATCGACCTCGAGATTGCGCAAGCGCTCGCGCAACTCGTGAATCACCATGCGGCGATTGAACTGCGAGAAACCCTTGTGAATGTTATAGGTGCAGATCCGCAGTCGCTTCATCGCCGGCACGTTCCACGAGAAAGCCGCCGAAGCGGCGCATCAGGCGCCCACGCTCACGAAATGGCGAGCATCCGGTCCAGCGCGACCTTTGCGAGCACAGCCTCGTGTTCGGGCACCTCGATACGGTTGACGACGTTGCCATCCGCAAGATTTTCGAGCGTCCAGGCCAGATGCTGTGGATCGATGCGCTGCATCGTCGAACACATGCACACCGTCGGCGCCATGAACTGAACGATCTTGCCTTCGGGCTTGACCTCCTCGGCAAGGCGGTTGACGAGGTTGAGCTCGGTGCCGACCAGCCAGCGCGTATTCGGTTGGCCGGCCTTGATCGTATTGATGATGTACTCGGTCGAACCGACGAAATCGGAGTTCAGGCAGACATCGAGGCTGCTTTCGGGATGCGAGATGACCAACCCGTCGGGATGCTGCATGCGCCAACGGCGGATGTGGCTTTCCTGGAACATCTGGTGCACCGAGCAATGCCCCTTCCAGAGCAGCACCTTGGCCTTGCGGATCTGCTCGACACTGAGCCCGCCGTATTCCTGGTCCGGGTCCCAGACCACCATCTCGTCCAACGCGATGCCCTTCTTGTAGCCCGTCCAGCGCCCGAGATGCTGGTCGGGAAAGAACAACACCTTTTCACGCTGGGCGAACGCCCACTCGAGAATCGTCGGCGCATTGGTCGAGGTACACACGATGCCACCATGCTCGCCGCAGAAGGCCTTGAGATCCGCGGCCGAATTGATGTAGGTGACCGGCGTGATCAGTTCATCCGGGCGGCCCAGCACTTCGGTCAGTTCGCGCCAGCAACGCGTCACCTTGGCCAGGTTGGCCATGTCGGCCATCGAACAGCCGGCGGCGAGATCCGGCAGGATCGCAATCTGCGCCGGCCTGGACATGATGTCCGCCACCTCGGCCATGAAATGCACGCCGCAGAACACGATGTACTCGGCGTCGGTCTGCGAGGCCAGGCGGGCGAGCTTGAGCGAATCGCCGGTCAGGTCCGCATGGCGGTAGACGTCGGCACGCTGGTAGTGATGGCACAACAGCACCGCGCGCTTGCCGAGCCGCGCGCGCGCCGCCTCGATGCGCAATTGCGCCTCTTCATCCTGCAGGGTATTGAAACGGTCGAAGCCGATGGTCGCGACTTGCATGTTCAGGGATATCTCCGCAATGACTTGGTACTCTGACCCGATTCGACGGCTCGCGTTGCGATACCGTCAGCCCTGCACCCACGGCAGCCCGGCATGGCGCCAGCCCCCGATGCGGTTCCTGTGGCCGTTCGCATCCTTGTCGCCCTCGAAGCCTTCGAGCACGTTGAAGGCTTCGAGATAACCTGCCTCGTGCGCGGCACGAGCCGCCATGTCCGAGCGCGCACCCGAACGGCAAATGAACATGACGAGCGATTCGGGATCGACTTCGCGCTTGAGCTGGGCCATGAAGCCCGAGTTGGGCTTGTTGCCCGGATAGCTGAGCCATTCGATCTCGATCGCCCCCGGAACGCGCCCGACCCAGTCCCACTCCGCCCGCGTCCGCACATCGACCAGCCGCGCCCCCGGGGCCAGCCTCAGCACCTCGCTGGCCTCGGCCGGCGTGAGCGCACCGGCATAGGGCAGCGACTGCGCGCTTGCGCGCGTCTGCGCCAGATTGAGTAGATCGGTCAACGTTCCCATGGCCGCCATCCGGTTAGAATCAGGACTCGGAGTATACAACCATCCATTGCCGATGAATCGTCCCGCCCTACCCCGAACCCCGCCGCCGGCCCCCTCCGACCGTGCCCGGGGCATCCGCAACACCACGCTGGTTGCGATTTCGACCAATGCCGTGCTGTCGCTCGCCCAGCTGGTGGTAGGCGTGTTTTCGAACGCCTTCAGCCTGGTGGCGGACGCGGTGCATACGCTCTCCGACCTCGTCACCGACATCATGGTGTTGATTGCGGGCCGCCAGGGCGCCGAGCCGGCGGACCGGAATCACCCCTACGGACATGGCCGGATCGAAACGGCCGCCTCGATGCTGCTCGGGATCGTGCTGATCGGCGTCGGGGCCGGATTCCTGTGGAGCTCGGGCCTGCGCCTCCAGCACATGCATGCGTCCCCGCTGCTGCACCCCGCGGCGCTGTACATGGCCCTCGCCACGCTGGCCGCCAAGGAAGCGTTGTTCAGGTTTTCGCTCGCCGCGGGCAAGCGCCTGCAGGCGCCGATGCTCGAAGCGAACGCCTGGCATGCCCGCTCGGACGCCGCATCGTCGCTGGTCGTGGCCGTCGGCATTGGCGGCGGACTCGCCGGCTATCCGTTTCTCGAGCCCCTCGCCGCGGCCGTGGTTGGATTCCTGATCGTGAGCATGGGCGCCAAGCTTGCGTGGAAAGCCGTGCGCGAGTTGATCGATACCGGGGTCAGCGACGCCGAACTCGACGAACTGCGCCAAACCATTCTCGCGACGCCCGGCGTGCTCGACCTGCATGATCTCAGAACCCGCCGCATGGCCGACAGGATTCTGTGCGACACCCATGTGCTCGTCGATCCGCGCATCACGGTATCCGAAGGCCACCGCATCTCCGACGCGGTATATACCCGGATCCGCACAGCGCATCCGAACGTCCGCGACGTGCTGGTGCATATCGATGCAGAGGAAGACGGCGGGCTCCAAGGCGTGCCGCCCGGCCCGCCGCCAGCGCGGGACGAAATCAACCGGCTGGTGCTCGAAGTGCTGGGCGACGCGGCCCCGCTGCTGCAGCGCATACAGATTCACTACCTCGGCCAGCGGATCGAAATCGAGATCGTGCTGCAACCCGACGCAGTGCGTCGAATCGATGCCGACGCACTGAAAAGTCGCATTGGCGCCCTGCTCGAAACGCGTCCCGATCTGCGCAGCATCCGCTGCTTTGCCGAGATCGCACCATCCTGACACGTATGCATCCATTTACGCACCATAATGGTGCATATCCACCCAGGCAGAACGCTCGCTGCTCGTCCGGCCCGGCGTCGTCAGGTCAGGCCCTCGTGCGGCAACAAGCTGCCTGGATCGGGCCAACCCACCGAACCGGGCCGGCCGCGCAGGTCGGTCACGCTTGTGGCACAATTTTGCGTCCTCATCCACGGCATGGCACGAATGCTGCTAAAGCCGGGCAACGGAAGTTTTACCGTTAATCGCTATCGCCTCATCACCAGGAGTGAATATGAACGCTCAAGAAGTCATGAAGTTGATCAAGGAAAACGAAGTCCGCTTCATTGATCTGCGCTTTACCGATACCCGCGGCAAGGAACAGCACGTCGGCCTGCCGGTGTCCGCCTTCGAAGAAGACCACTTCGAGCACGGCCATCCGTTCGATGGCTCGTCGATCGCCGGCTGGAAGGGCATTCAGGCGTCCGACATGATTCTGCTGCCCGAAGCCGCCTCCGCCTACATCGACCCGTTCTTCGACGAAACCACCCTGGTGCTGACCTGCGACGTGATCGAGCCGTCCGACGGCAAGGGCTACGACCGCGACCCGCGCTCCATCGCCAAGCGCGCCGAAGCCTATCTCAAGAGCACCGGCCTGGGCGATACCGCCTTCTTCGGTCCCGAGCCCGAGTTCTTCATTTTCGACGCGGTCGAATGGTCGGTCGACATGTCGGGCGTGTATAGCAAGATCATCTCCGAAGAAGCGGCCTGGTCCACCGCCGACAAGTTCGAAGGCGGCAACACCGGCCACCGTCCGCGCGTCAAGGGCGGTTACTTCCCGGTGCCCCCGGTCGACAGCCTCAACGACATCCGTGCCGCGATGTGTCTCGCGCTCGAAGCCGCCGGCGTGCCGGTCGAAGTGCATCACCATGAAGTCGCGAACGCCGGCCAGTGCGAAATCGGCACCAAGTTCAGCACCCTGACCCAGCGTGCCGACTGGACCCAGGTCCTGAAGTACATCGTCCACAACGTCTCGCACCAGTACGGCAAGACCGCGACCTTCATGCCCAAGCCCATCGTCGGCGACAATGGCTCCGGCATGCACGTCCACCAGTCGATCTGGAAGGACGGCCAGAACCTGTTCGCGGGCAACGGCTATGCCGGCCTGTCCGAAATGGCCCTGTACTACATCGGCGGCATCATCAAGCATGCGCGCGCACTCAACGCGATCACCAACCCGGGCACCAACTCGTACAAGCGCCTGGTGCCGCACTACGAGGCGCCGACCAAGCTGGCCTACTCGGCCCGCAACCGCTCGGCCTCGATCCGCATTCCCTACACGGCCAACCCGAAGGGCCGCCGTATCGAAGCGCGCTTCCCGGACCCCTTGGCCAACCCGTATCTGTGTTTTGCCGCACTCATGATGGCAGGTCTGGACGGCATCCAGAACAAGATCCATCCGGGCGATCCGGCCGACAAGAACCTCTACGATCTGCCGCCGGAAGAAGACGCGCTGATCCCGACCGTGTGTACCAGCCTCGACCAGGCGCTCGAGTATCTCGACAAGGATCGCGAGTTCCTGACCCGCGGCGGCGTGTTCTCGAACGACTTCATCGACGCCTATATCGAATTGAAGATGGAAGAAGTCGATCGCATGCGGATCACGACCCACCCGGTCGAGTTCGACATGTACTACAGCCTGTAATCCCGTAGGGACTTGCGGCATTAACGAGGGACGGGCATTGCCCGTCCCTTTTTTATGGGTTCTAATCGGGAACGGCAAAGCGCGATTCATTCGGCTCCACTCATTTAACGGGACTCAAACCTGTCATGAGGCTTCAATATCCGGCGACCTTTCTGGCCGCCCTCCTGCTCAGCACCCCGACATGGTCGGTCGTGTTCAAATGCACCGACACGGAGGGCCGGGTGACCTACACGAATGACAAGTCCCTCGGCCGCGACTGTAAGGCGATCAGTACCGATCAACCGGTTTCCTCGATCCCGGCACCGCCGCGCCGCGCCGCGCCGGCCGCCACGCCGCAGGCGCCCTCGCCCTCGAGCTTTCCGAACGTGCCAGCGGACACCCAGCGCGCACGCGATGCGGACCGGCGCCAGATTCTCGAAACCGAGCTGGCGGCGGAAGAGCGGGCGCTGGCTGAAGCCCAAGCTGCGCTCGCCGAGCAGGAAGCGATCAGGACCGGCAACGAGCGCAACTTCCAGCGCGTGCTCGACCGCCTGCAGCCCTTCAAGGACAAAGTCGAACTGCATCAGCGAAACGTCGAAGCCTTGCGACGCGAGATGCGCACCCTGCGCTAGCTCGCCACTCTGGCGCGGTTATTGCTAATTTCAGGCAAACCACCAGATACGCGAGCATGGCCAAGACGCCCAATCCCCCGCTGAACAGCGGCCCCTTCGCGGGGCTCGACCTACTGTCGTCAGCAGTGGTGCTGATCGACGAGGCGTTCACCATCCGCTACCTCAATGCGGGTGCCGAGAACCTGTTCGCCATCAGCCAGAAGAAGGTCGTGGGCATGCCCCTCAGGCGCCTGCTCGGCGAATCCCACGGACTTGAGCCCGCGCTGCGCAACACGCTCGAGACCCACTGGAGCTATACCGGCCAGGATCTTCGCATCGTCCGCCCCAATACCGACCCGCTGCACCTCGACTGTACCGTCAGTCCGGCCGACGCCGCCGGGGTGTGTCTGCTGCTCGAGTTCCGGCTGATCGATGCTCAGCTGCGCGTTGCCCGCGAAGAGCAGTTGCTGCAGCAGCAGCAAGCCAACCGCGAGCTCATCCGTAACCTGGCGCACGAGATCAAGAACCCGCTGGGCGGAATCCGGGGTTCGGCGCAATTGCTGGAGCGGGAACTGAGCGACCCCCAGCTGCGCGAATACACCGAGGTGATCATCGCCGAAGCGGATCGACTTCAGGACCTGATGAACCGGATGCTGAGCTCGCACTGCATGATGCGCCCCGCCCCGCTCAACATCCACGACGTACTCGAACGCGTCCGCCGGCTCGTGCTCGCGGAGTTCCCGGATGTCCGGATCACGCGTGATTTCGACACCAGCCTGCCCGATCTCACCGCCGATCGCGAACAGCTGATCCAGGCCATCCTCAACATCACCCGGAATGCGGCGCAGGCGCTGCAGGGGCGCGGCAACATCAAGCTGCGCACCCGGGTCGCGCGCCAGGTCACGCTCGCCAAGCGCCGTTTCAAACTGGCACTGGAATTGCAAGTAATCGACAACGGCCCCGGGATCCCGGAAGAGATCCGCGACACGATCTTCTATCCGCTGGTCACGGGGCGGGAAGGTGGAAGCGGCTTGGGCTTGTCCCTCGCCCAGAGCTTCATCGAGCAGCACCACGGAATGATCGAGGTCGACAGCCATGCCGGCGACACCTGCTTCACCATTCTGCTGCCCATTTCCGACCGTGCCTGAGCCCGCCAGGCTCATCGCTCCTCGTCCTGGCGCGCCCCGACACTGTGTCGCACCAAATTAGTGCATATAAAATGAATACTGTCTGGATTGTTGATGATGATCGCTCCATTCGCTGGGTGCTCGAAAAAGCGCTGAGTCGTGAAGACATCCCGCACGAGAGCTTTTCCTCGGCCAACGAGGCGCTCGGGGCGCTCGAATCCACGCCCGCCCCTCCCAAGGTGCTGGTGTCCGACATCCGGATGCCGGGCGAATCGGGCCTCGATCTCCTGAAACGCGTCAAGGCGATGCACCCCGATCTGCCGGTCATCATCATGACCGCATACTCGGATCTCGACAGCGCGGTGTCGGCATTCCAGGGCGGTGCGTTCGAGTACCTGCCCAAACCCTTCGACGTGGACCAAGCCATCGCACTGGTCCGGCGCGCCCTGGAGCAAAGCACCCATCGCGACGGCGTGGAGGCCGAAACACCAGTCGCCCCCGAAATTCTCGGACAGGCGCAGTCGATGCAGGAAGTCTTTCGCGCCATCGGCCGGCTTTCGCAGTCGCATGCAACCGTGCTGATCAACGGCGAATCCGGCAGCGGCAAGGAACTCGTCGCACGGGCCCTGCATCGTCACAGCCCGCGCAAGGACGCGCCGTTCATCGCGATCAACACGGCGGCGATACCGCGCGACCTGCTCGAGTCCGAACTGTTCGGACACGAACGCGGCGCGTTCACCGGCGCGGCCGCATTGCGCCGCGGCCGCTTCGAACAGGCAGATGGTGGAACCCTGTTTCTGGACGAAATCGGCGACATGCCGGCCGAACTGCAGACTCGCCTGCTGCGGGTGCTGTCCGACGGCCATTTCTATCGGGTCGGCGGGCAGCAACCGATTCGGGCCAATGTCCGGGTGATCGCCGCAACACACCAGGACCTCGAGGAGCGGGTCCGGAACGGCCTGTTCCGCGAGGACCTGTTTCACCGACTCAACGTCATCCGCTTGCGCCTGCCGCCGATGCGCGAACGCAGGGAGGATATTCCGATCCTGGTGCGGCACTTCCTGCAAAAAAGTGCGCACGACCTGGGCGTGGAAGCCAAGCGCATCTCCGAATCGGCGATCAAGTACCTTCAGGGCCAGCCGTTTCCGGGCAATGTCAGGCAGCTCGAGAATCTGTGCCACTGGCTCACCGTCATGGCGCCGGGGCAGGTCGTCGAAGTCGCCGACCTGCCGCCGGAGCTGCGCGAACAGGCGAGCGTCGCCACCTTGTCGAACTGGATGGACTCGCTGGGCGACGAGACCGACCGGCTCATCGCCGCGACGCCCGGCTCGGTATTCGAAGCGCTCAGCCAGGATTTCGAACGCACGCTGATACGCCGGGCCCTCGCCTCGACCGGCGGACGACGGATCGAAGCGGCGCAATTGCTGGGGATCGGTCGAAACACGATCACCCGCAAGATCCAGGAACTCGGCATCGACGACGGCAAGGGGCACCCCTCCGACCTCGACCATGCGGCCTGAGAGCCGTCCACACACGGGCGTGGATGTCTGAGCAATCTGTTGCACCGGACTACTAGTCGGCGGGGCAATCGCGGATAATGCCGCTTTTGCCTCGATGGAATCGGCTTGAATCAGCCTTGTAACCCAATCCTGCTGGCAGCGGCCGACATAGATGCTGCCCTGGGCGCGCTTTCGCCCCGCTTCGACCTGCGCATCGTGGCCGAATGTTCGTCCACCAATAGCCTGCTGGTGGACGGCAGCCCGGCCGACGACGGCCGTGTTCACGTCGTGATCGCTGAACACCAGACGAGCGGGCGCGGCCGGCGCGGCAAGACCTGGCTCTCGTGGCCCGGCGCTAGCCTGACCTTCTCGTCACTCTGGCGCTTTCCCGCGGGCGCACCGGTTCCGGCCGGGCTGTCGCTGGTGGCCGGCATCGCCGTCGCACGCGCCCTCGAAAAGCAGGGCGCCACCGGCGTCCAGCTCAAGTGGCCCAACGACGTGCTGTTGCTGGGCCAGAAGGTGGCGGGCATTCTGGTCGAACTCCTGCCGGGGCGCAGCGGCACACCGGCCGCGGTCATCGGCATCGGCATCAACATGGCGCTTCCGGCCGGTGAGCGGATTCCCGATCAGGACGGTGTCGCCGATCTCGCGAGCCATGTTCCCACGCTTCCCGACCGCAACCGGCTCACCGCGCTGCTCCTGCGCGAGTTGCACGATCTGCTGGAAACTTATGCCAGCGCGGGCTTTCCGGCGCTGCGCGGCGCATGGCAACAACGCAACGCGTTTGCCGAGCTGCCGGTCCGCATCAGCGGCGAGTCGACCGACCTCGAAGGCATCTGCGCGGGCGTCGATGAAGATGGCGCGCTGTTGCTGCGCACTGAAAGCGGCATCACCCGCATTCTCTCCGGCGAGGTGTCGCTGAGGCCGTTGCCATGAAACTACTGCTCGACGCAGGCAATTCGCGGATCAAGTGGGGCATCCTCGCCGACGGTCATTGGCTTGCCGAGGGCGCGATGGCGACCGCCGATGCGGAACAACTCGCGAGCGTGGCCGCCCGGTTTCCAGGCATCGACGCGATTGTTGGCGCCAACGTCGCCGGCCCCGGTTTGGAACGGCTCATCGATCAGGCACTGGCCGAGCGCGGCGCGCCCAGATGGGTCAGAAGCACGCGCTCCTGCGGCGGGGGCGGCAACCTCTATGACAATCCGGCGCAAATCGGTGTCGACCCCCGGGGGGGCTTGGTTGGGGCGGGGCCCGCCGCCGCCCGGGGGCGGCGCGGGGGGGGGGGGGGCGGGCCGGGGCCCCCCCCCCGGG
>DDUE01000080.1 GCA_002344625.1 Rhodocyclaceae bacterium UBA2346
CACGTCGGTGATCGTGACGGTGCCGACCTCGAAGCTGGTGCGGGCGATCTCGAGTTGTTCGGCCGAGGCGGTGAGCAGCGTCGTCACCGCTTGCAGGACGTCCTGGGCGTTGAGTACCCGGAAGTAGGCGTCGGACACCCGCAGGATGAGGTCCTGGCGCGCGAGTGCGAGTTCGATCTCGGCACGCTGGCTGCGCAGCGTGCCCTGGCGCGATTCGACTACGTTCTGGCGGCGGTACAGCGGTTGGGTGAGTTGCACGCCCCAGGCGTTGCTGTTGAAGTTGCGGCTCGATTGGCCTTCGACGTCAACGTTGTTGAACGTGGTGTCGCCCGAGGCGCCAATGTTAGGCAGCAGGCCCGCTCGCCCTTGCACCGCGAATTCGCGCCCCGCTTCGGCCCGTGAGCGCGCCGCGCTGAATTGCGCGTCGCTGCCCAGCGCTTCACGGTAAATCCCAAGCAGGTCTTCAGACCACGCAGAACTCGACAACAGGCCTGCGGCGCAGGCCACGATCACACTTCTCAACATAGGCACACGCCCCATCCGAATTTCCGTGAGTCAGTACTGGGCCATGGTCGGATCGACCAGGGCGGCCCAAGCCGCCACGCCACCTTCAAGATTGATGACCCGGGCAAAGCCCTGACGCTCGAGAAACATCGCGACCTGCGCGCTGCGCCCGCCGTGATGGCAGATCAGCACCGTTTCGGCGTCGGTATCCAGCTCATCCAGGCGCGCGGGCACCGTGGCCATCGTCATCAGCTGCGATCCCGCGATATGGCACAGCTGGTACTCCCAGGGCTCACGCACGTCCAGCAACAGCGGCCGGGCACGCGCTGCGTCCGTCAACCAATCCGAAAGCTCGGTCGGGGTAATGTGACGCATCGTGGTCAGAAGCTGAAGTTTTCGTTGCGCGGGGCGTTGCGAATCACCGGCACCATGGTCTCGAACACGTCTTCGGTGCTGAAACGGCCCTCTGCGACATGCGTGACGAGCCGCCCTTTCATGATCGGCGCCTCGCCGACGAATGCGAACAGGCGTCCCCCCGGCTTGAGCTGCCGCAGCATCGCCTGGGGCACCACCGGGATTCCGCCGGACACCACGATGACGTCGTAGGGCCCCCGCTCCGCCCAGCCTTGCGCCCCGTCGCCCTCTTCGACCAGCACATTCTCGACGCCGTAACGTTCGAGGTTCTCGCTCGCAAGCTTGACCAGCGCCGGCTCGATCTCGATGCTGCGCACCCACTCGGAACAGCCCGCCAGCAGCGCTGCGAAGTAGCCCGAACCCGCACCGATCTCGAGCACCGTTTCCGAGCGCTTGAGTTGCAGCGCCTGCAGGATCTTGCCCTCGATCACCGGTTTGAGCATGACCTGGCCATGGCCGATCGGAATCTCGATCTCGGAGAAGGCAAGATTCTTGTACGCCGCCGGCACGAACTCTTCGCGCTTGACGTTCATCAGCAGGTCAAGGACGTCCTGGTCGAGGACTTCCCAAGGCCGAATCTGTTGCTCGACCATGTTGAAGCGGGCTTGTTCGAAGTTCATTCTGATCATCCTGCGCAAAATATTAGCACAACCTGATAAACCAAATGGCCGGGCACGGTCCACGAGGGCGATATTCTATCAGCCCGCAGGCTTCAGGCGATCGTCGTGCGCACGTTCGGTGCAGCGCGCGAGGGGCTTTCGGCGATTCCGGCCGGTCAAGGTAGAATCGCGGCCACCTTTCAGCCCAACCCGTCTCTCGAAAACACGGATCAACCGGAGCATATTCGCATGAACAGCCCATCCCCGCTGACCAGGCTTCCGCAAAACCACCTGTTTCGCCAAGGCGATGTGTTCGTCCTGTTCGGCGAACTGTTCGGCCGCGGCTACGCGAACGGACTGGTCAACGAGGCGCGCCAGGCCGGCATGGAGATCGTCGGCATCACCGTAGGCCGCCGCGACGACGACAACGCCTTGCGCCCGCTCGACGACGAAGAGCTGGCCGCGGCCGAAGCCAATCTGGGCGGACGGATCATCAACGTGCCCCTGATGGCGGGTTTCGACCTCGACGCCCCGGCGGGCGAACCGACGCCGACGGCGATGCTGGGCGGCATGACGCTCAAGACCTGGATGGGCGACAAGCTCGACTGGGCGCACGTCGAAAAGTGCCGCGAGATCGGCATCAGACGCTTCAAGGACTCGCTGGCAGAGGTGATGGCGCGCCTCGACGACATGGTCGCCGACGGCCGCAACGTGTTCTTTGCCCACACCATGGCCGGCGGCATTCCCAAGGCCAAAGTGTTCCTCGCGATCGCCAACCGTATCTACAAGGGGCGCGGTGAGCGCTTCATGTCGTCGCAGGCACTGCTCGACAGCGACCTGGGCAAGCTCATCCTGCAGAACTTCGACGAAGTTTCGGCCAACAGCTTCGAGTACCTGATCGACGGCAGCGCGGCAATCCGCGCGCGCCTCGAAGGCACCGGCGGCCAAGTGCGCTACTCGGCCTACGGCTACCATGGCACCGAGATTCTCATCGACGGCCGTTACCAATGGCAGACCTACACGAATTACACCCAGGGCTACGCCAAGATGCGCCTGGAGCGCGCGGCCCGAACGGCCTGGGCCGCCGGCGTCAAGGCGACGGTGTACAACTGCCCCGAGATCCGCACCAATTCGTCGGATATCTTCGTCGGCGTCGAACTGCCCTTGATCTCGCTGCTCAAGGCGCTCAAGCACGAACAGGGCGGCGAGTGGGCCGAGGCGCAATGGCAGGCATGTCGCGCCTTGCTGCAGGACGATGTCACGCTCGAGACCGTGCTGGAAAAACTCGAAGCCTTTCACCGCAGCGCGATCATGCAGGGCTTCCGCGACTTCGCCGCCTGGCCGATGCCCAACAGCGAAGCCCTGGCCGACCTCATGATCGGCGCTTCGGACGAAATCGTGCGGATGCACAAGGACAACAAGGCACTCATCACCGATCTGCTCAGCACGCTGGTGCTCGAGGCGACCGGCCCGCTGATGTTCCGCGAATCCTCCGCGCCGGGCGGGCCGGTGTTGTGGCTCAACCACGACATCATCGCGCGGCAGCTGAACCAGATGCACGCCTGATCGAGCCGCCGCGCCCGCTCAACGCGAGC
>DDUE01000043.1 GCA_002344625.1 Rhodocyclaceae bacterium UBA2346
GGCAGGGCGCACAGCAGTCGCGCGGCCAGCGCGTCGGCGAGTTCGCGCTTTCCGAGGCCGGGCGGACCGGCGAACAGCAGTGCATGCGGCAATCGCCCGTCGAGCGCGACCAGTCTGTGCCAGGTCTCGGCAAGCCAGGGGCGAATCATCTGAACCAGCGCTCCAGGCACACCCGGGCGACCTCGGCGCGAATCTCATCCGGGTCGCGATCGGCCGCGATCACGCAGATTCGTCCCGAAGCGCGGGCGGCACGCGCAAGATAGGCCGCCCTCACCCGCTCGAAGAAGCCGCGCTGTTCGCGCTCGAACCGGTCGGGCGCCTCGCCGGTATTGGCGACGCGCGCCGCGGCGACTGCGGCCGGCAGATCGAACAGCAGCGTCAGATCGGGCTGAAAACCGGGGTGAACCCATTGTTCGAGCGTGTCGAAGCGGGCTTCGGCAAGCCCGCGCCCGCCCACCTGGTAGGCATAGGTCGCATCCGTGAAGCGATCGGAAACCACCCAGCGCCCCGCTTCGAGCGCCGGCAGGATGCGCGCGGCCAGATGCTCGCGCCGTGCGGCGAACATCAGCAGCGCCTCGGTTTCGAGATGCATCGGCTCATGCAGCACGAGCGCGCGCAGACGCTCGCCCAAAGCGGTGCCGCCCGGCTCGCGCGTCTGTTCGACCTCGATGCCGAACGACTCGAGCAGCGTCACGAGCGCCGCGATCTGGCTGCTCTTGCCCGCCCCGTCTATGCCTTCGAAGGTGATGAAGCGCCCTCGCCGATTACTGGAATTCACTGCCCCACCCCGCGCTGGAATTTATTGACCGCCCGGTTGTGATCGGCGAGATTGCGCGAAAACGCGCTCGTGCCGTCGCCGCGGGCGACGAAATACAGGAAATCGCTCTCGGCCGGCCTGACCGCCGCCTCGAGCGCATGCCAGCCCGGCATCGCGATCGGGGTCGGCGGCAGGCCAGCGCGGACGTAGGTGTTGTACGCGTGATCGGTCTCGAGATGGCGGCGCCGCAAGCGCCCGTCGAAGCTCGCGCCGAAGCCGTAGATCACGGTCGGATCGGTCTGCAAGCGCATGCCGATCCGCAGCCGGTTCGCAAACACCGAGGCAACCAGCCCCCGCTCCTGGGCCTGGCCGGTTTCCTTCTCGATGATCGACGCCAGGATCAGGGCTTCGTAGGGCGATTTCAGCGGCGTGGCCGGATCGCGCATGTTCCAGGCCTCGTCGAGCCTGCGCTGCATCGCCCGGTTGGCCTCGCGAAACACCACGAGCGCGCTCGAGTGCCGGTCGAACACGTAGGTATCGGGAAAGAACAGCCCTTCCGGATGGGATTCGACGGCGCCGATCGCCGCCAGCAACGCCGCGTCCTCCATGCCCACGGTGTCTTTCAGCAGATACGGATGGGCTTCGATCGCAGCGCGCATCTGGCGAAAATTCCAGCCCTCGACCAGCAGGATGTCCGCCCGGGTCACATCGCCATTGGCGATCTTCAGGATGAGCCCCCATGGCGTGATGCCCTCGGGCGCGACGTAGCTGCCCGCCACGATCCTGTCGGCGCGCCCGCCGATGCGGGCGATCCAGTAGAGGAGACGCGGCTCGACCGGCACGCCCGCAGCCGCCATCGCCCCGGCCGCCTCGCGCATCGTCGCTCCGCGCGCGATCGTGAAATCGACTTCGGCCGCGCCGATGCCGAGCGGGCGATGGGCATACCAGGCGATGCCGCCGGCGGCCAGCCCCAGCATGAGGACGATCACGAACAGCGACTTGAGAAAGAAGGACTTCATTGATCTGGAATCTGGACCTACAGTCTTGATCGGCGACCGGCCCGGGCCGGCCGATTTGCCGGGACGCCATTGCACGCGATCGGGTCGGAACGGACCGCACGCGCCGCGGGTCTGCGTGACCCTCACACCCGACGCGGCGGGCCCCTATAATACTTCATCGAATTCTGATCCCGAGCATATCGACATGAACCCCACCTGGAGCACCTTCCTGGCCGAACGCGGCGCGATCTTCGACGACACCGCGGTGCGCTTCGCCCCGGCCGCCACCGCCGAAGCCACGGTCATGGTGCCGCTCACCCATCTCGGCCTGCTGCGCAGCCGCGGCGACGATTCGGCGGCGTTTCTGCACAACCTGTTCTCCAACGATGTGAAGAAACTCGCGCCCGACGCCGCGCAGTGGACCAGTTTCAACACCCCGAAGGGCCGCATGCTCGCGAACTTTCTGCTGTGGGGCACGCCGACCGACCACTGGCTGGCGGTATCGGCCGACATTCGGGCCGCCATCCTCAAGAAGCTCTCGATGTACGTGCTGCGCAGCAAGGTCAAGCTCACCGACGTCTCGGACGAGCTCGCCCTCATCGGACTCGCGGGACCGCTCGCCGCCGACCTGATGACGCGCGGCGGCCTGCAAGCGCCGGGTGAGGACATGCGTCAGACGACCAGCGACACGGGCGTCGTCGTGCGCCTGAATGCCGATGCGTTCGTGCTTGCACTGCCCGTCGCCGACGCGCCGGCGTGCTTCGAGCGGCTGCAGCGCCTGGGCGCGCAACCGGCCGGCACCGCCGCATGGCAACTCGCGATGATCCGCGCCGGGATCCCGCTGATCACGCTCGCCACCCAGGAGGAATTCGTCGCGCAGATGCTCAACTACGAACTCATCGGCGGCGTGAGCTTCAACAAGGGCTGCTACCCCGGCCAGGAAATCGTCGCGCGCACCCAGTACCTGGGCAAGCTCAAGAAGCGCATGTACCGGGTCAGCATCGAGACCGACACCCTGCCGCACGTCGGCACGGATCTCTACACCCCCGGGTTCGGCGACCAGTCGGCCGGCAAACTGGTGACGGTCGCGCCCGCGGCCAGTGGCGGCTTCGAGGCCCTGGCGGTGATGCAGATGAGTTGCGCCGAAGCGGGCGAAGCCCGCCTGGGCAGCCCGAACGGCCCGCGCCTGGCCTTTCTCGATCTGCCCTACGCGCTTCCCTGAATCGATCAACCAGCCTGAAATCAGGCGCTTACGCCAAGACACCGATGAAGGTCGACTACTACGTGTACTACCGGGTCGCGGCCGATCGCGACCATGCCAGCGCGCACGATGGGGTGCGCGCCATGCAGCAGCGGCTTGCCGCACGCACCGGAATCGTCGGCCGCCTGCTGGTGCGCCGCGACGACTCCCATACCTGGATGGAGGTCTATCCCGGCGTGGGCGACCCGGATGGCTTCGAAACCGCGCTCGTGGAAGAGTGCCGCCAGGCGGGGCTCGCCCGCTGGCTCGAATCCGACACCGTCCGGCATATGGAACGCTTCGTCGAATGTGCCTGATCCTGGTCGGCTGGCGAGCGCACCCCGACTACCGGCTGGTGGTGGCGGCGAACCGGGACGAGTTCTTCGCGCGCCCGGCGCAGCCGGCCCACTGGTGGAGCGAGGCGCCCGGACTGCTTGCCGGGCGCGACCTCGAAGCGGGCGGCACATGGATGGGCGTCGGCCGCAACGGGCGCTTCGCGGCGCTGACCAATTATCGCGACCCCTCGCAGCAGCGGCCCGGCGCGCCTTCGCGGGGCGCGCTGGTGCGCGACTGCCTGGCATCCGACGCCGACACCCGCACCACCCTGGCACGCATCGCGGCAATCAGCGCGGCCTACGCCGGATTCAACCTGCTCGCGTTCGACGGCCATTCGCTCGCCATCCATGAAAGCACCACCGGCCACATCAAGTCGCTTTCGCCCGGTGTCTATGGCTTGTCGAATCATCTGCTCGACACCCCCTGGCCCAAGGTCAGGCTCGCGCGCGAGCGCTTCGCCGCCGCGTTGCCCGACCTGCCCGACGATCGGCGACTGCTGGCCCTACTGAGGGACGACCAGCCCGCGCCCGACGCGCACCTGCCCCGCACCGGCGTCGGCATGGAGTGGGAACGCTGGCTCTCGCCGGCATTCATCCGCGCGCCGGGCTACGGGACGCGCTGCTCCAGCGTGCTCACCCTGTCCAACGATGGGGCGGTGTGCTTCGCCGAATGGACATGGGACGAGGCCGGCAGGATCGCCGCCGAGGTCCGGCACCGGTTCACGGTCGCCGCGCCCCCCGCCGCAACCGCCGAGCACACCCGCACGCCATAAGCCGGCGCCCCGCGTCCGGCCCACTCACCGCCCATCGCACCCGCAGGTGCGAACCAAACGCATGCGCCGCAGTCACTTCGAATCCATCCACGAGGCGCTCGAATGATCAGACTAAACCGTCTCAGCATGCACTACACCCTGGGTGCGGCGCGCATCGACATCCTGCGCGAGGTCGAGCTGCACATCGGTGCCGGCGAACGGATCGCGATCGCGGGTCCGTCCGGCTCGGGCAAGTCGTCGCTGCTACTGCTGCTCGCCGGGCTCGAACGGCCCGGCGCCGGCTCGGTCGAGTTCGACGGCGTCGCGCTCGACCGCCAGTCCAGCGACCAGTTGGCGGACCTGCGCCGCGATCACATGGGCATCGTGTTCCAGTCGTTTCACCTGGTGCCCAGCCTGAGCGCACTCGACAATGCCGCACTGCCGCTCGAAATCGCCGGACGGCGCGACGCCCGTGCACGGGCGCAGACCCTGCTCGAGAAAATCGGCCTGGGCCAGCGCCTCGACCACTATCCGGCACAGCTTTCCGGCGGCGAGCAGCAGCGGGTGGCCATCGCGCGGGCACTGGTCCATCGCCCCAAGCTGGTACTGGCCGACGAGCCGACCGGCAACCTCGACGACCGCACCGGCGCCGCCGTCGGCGAACTGTTGCTACAGCTCAATGCCGAATCGAACACCACCCTCGTGCTCGTGACCCATGACATGAATTTTGCCAATCGCTGCGACCGCGTGCTGCGCCTCCACGAAGGCCGGCTGACCGAGGTGACGGCACCGCGCGAACACGATCATGCCCATGCTGTTTAGGCTCGCCTGGCGCGACCTGCGCGGCAGCACCCGCACGCTGTGGGTCCTGTGCGCGTGCCTGGCTCTCGGCGTGACCCTGATCGCGGCCAGCGGCGGCCTTTATCGCCAGGTCAGCGCCGGCCTGCTGGCCGATACCCGCACGCTTTTCGGTGGCGACCTGGAGGTGCGCAGCCGATCGCCGCTACCCGATGACGTGCTCGCCTGGATGCACAGCCGCGGCCAGGTGTCGCGCCTGATCGAGCTGCGCACCATGTTGATGACCGAATCCGGCGAGGCCCACCTGGTCGAGCTGCAGAGCTTCGACGAGCACTACCCGCTCTATGGTTCGGTCGAGCTCGCACCGCCCGCGCCGCTTGCAGACGCGCTCGCGCCCCAAGCCGGCACATGGGGCGCGGCACTCGATCGGACGCTGGCCGAGCGGCTGGGCCTCGCGGTGGGCGATTCGATCGAACTGGGCTCCGCGCGCCTGGAGGTGCGGGCGCTGATCATGCGCCAGCCCGACCGCAGCCTGCGTGCCGACTGGAGCGGGCCGCCGGTGTTGATCGCTGCCGGCGCGCTGGCCGAAACCGCCTTGCTGCAACCCGGCAGCCGCCCCGCCCATCGCTATCGGGTGCGCACCGACGCCGCGCCCGACGACTGGCGCACCGCGTTCGCGACCGCCTTCCCCGGAACCGACTGGGAAATCCGCACCTTCATCGAACGCAATGCGCGCCTGGGCGAGGTGCTGGGCCAGATCGGCTCGGGCGTGCTGCTGATCGGCATCAGCGCCCTGTTCATCGGTGGCCTGGGCGTGTTCAACAGCGTGCATGCCTACCTGCAGGGCAAGCTCGGCACGCTGGCCACGCTGCGCGCGATCGGTTTGCGCGACCGGCAACTGGCTGCGATGTACCTGATCCAGATCCTGATCCTGGCCGCGGCCTCGAGCCTGGTGGGCATCGTGCTGGGCGGCCTGCTGGCACTGGTCGGCGGCGGCCTCGTCGGCGAGAGATCGGAAGAGC
>DDUE01000005.1:0-124 GCA_002344625.1 Rhodocyclaceae bacterium UBA2346
GTGGCGGCCGCGTGGGCCGGGCGCACGCCGGCCGAGCGCGCGGCATGTCTTGAGCGGGTAGCCGACCTGATGGAGGGCGATGGCGCACGCTTGATCGCGCTCGCCGTGCGCGAAGCGGGCAAGT
>DDUE01000005.1:407-138718 GCA_002344625.1 Rhodocyclaceae bacterium UBA2346
TATGTTGTTTTTGCGGGCCAACGCGGTCGCCGAACTGCGCGAGGCGGTCGATTTCTGCCGCTACTACGCCGATGCGGCGCGCCGCTTCGACAACGGCACCCATCAGCCGCTCGGTCCGGTGGCCTGCATCAGCCCATGGAACTTCCCGCTCGCGATCTTCACCGGTCAGGTCGCGGCGGCGCTCGCGGCCGGCAACCCGGTCGTGGCCAAGCCCGCCGAGCAGACGCCGCTGATGGCTGCCGCCGCGGTGCGTCTGTTTCATGCGGCGGGTGTGCCGGTCGCGGCGCTGCAACTCCTGCCCGGTCGCGGCGAATCGATCGGTGCGGCACTCGTCGCCGACCCGCGGGTGTGCGGCGTGCTGTTCACCGGTTCCGGCGACGTGGCCCGCATCATCAATCGCACGTTGTCCGTGCGCGGCTGCATTCCGCTGATCGCCGAGACCGGCGGCCAGAACGCGATGATCGTGGACTCCACCGCCTTGCCAGAGCAAGTCGTTGCCGACGTGATCGCGTCGAGCTTCGATTCGGCCGGGCAGCGCTGTTCGGCGCTACGGGTGCTGTGCCTGCAGGAGGAGATCGCCGGGCCGGTGCTCGAGATGCTGGCCGGCGCGATGCAGGAGCTCAGGGTCGGCAACACGGCGGATGTGCGCAACGACATCGGGCCGGTGATCGACCAGGCGGCGCGCACCGCCCTCGAGGCGCATGTCGCGGCCATGCGGGCGGCGGGCGCACGGGTCACACGTCTGCCGCTTGGTCCGGCTTGCGACACGGGTACCTTCGTCGCGCCCACGGTGGTCGAGATCGCCGATTTCAGCGTGCTCGCCGGCGAGCAGTTCGGCCCAGTGCTGCATGTCCTGCGCTACCCGGCCAGCGATCTCGACAAGCTGGTCGCGGCGATCAATGACAGTGGCTACGGCCTTACGCTCGGCGTGCATTCGCGCATCGACGAGCGCATCGGGCGGATCGCCGCGCAGGCGCGGGTGGGCAACCTGTACGTGAATCGCAACATGATCGGCGCCGTGGTCGGCGTGCAGCCGTTCGGTGGAGAGGGGCGCTCGGGCACCGGCCCGAAGGCGGGCGGCCCGCTGTATCTGCATCGCCTGCTGTGGCGCACGCCCGGCCCCGACCTTGGGCAGCGTGAGCGCATCGGCGATTCGCCGGCGTTCGCCGAACTGGTCGACTGGCTCGAACATGGCGCACGTGCGCTCATTGACGACGACGCCCTGGGATGCCTCCGGGAGCACGTCGATGCCTATCGCGGCCGGCGCCTCGCGGGGCTCGAACTCGGCTTGCCGGGTCCGACCGGGGAGGACAATCGCCTCCGCTTCGTCGCGCGGGGCGTGGTCGCCGGTGTCGCGAGCGAGCTGGCGGCGTTGGCGCATCAGGTGGTCGCCGCGCTTGCGACCGCCAACCGCATCGTGTTCGATGACGACGAGCCTGCCCGTACGCTCGTCGGCACCTTGCCGACCGCGGTCCGTGCGCAGATCGTGCTCGATCGCGAGCGGTGGAGGAGCGGGTGCGACGCCGTGCTCTTCGACGGGCCGCCGCATGAAGCCCGGTTGTGGCAGCGGCGCCTGGCCGAGCGTGACGGGCCGATCCTGCCGCTGGTATGCGCGCGACCCGACTATGACATCAGCCGGCTCGTGCATGAGCGGACGCTCAGCGTCAATACCGCGGCGGCCGGCGGCAATGCCAGCTTGATGGCCATGGGGGCGTAAGCTTTTGTGATCGGGGAGGCGGGCTCGCGCGAGCTTGGGTAGAATCGCGCCATGCCATTGTTTACCAGCCTCCCCAACTGCAGACCCCAGCCCCGATCGTCGTCAGTCTCCACCGTCTGCGCGGCTTCGCGCCGCGGCCGGGACGGGGCGATCGTGCTCGCGTTGGTTGCGACCCTGATGAGCTTCGCCCCCGGTCTCGCCGCGCAGGAGCGCCTGGAAGTCGAACTGCAGGCACCGAGCGAAGTGCGTCCATTGCTGGAGCGTCACCTGCGGATTCTCAATCGCGATGACGTGGTGCTGCCCGAGGCCCGGGGTGACCGCCTGGCCCTGCAGCGCCGCACCCGGCGCGAGATCGTCAACCTGCTCGCAACCGAGGGGTACTTCTCGCCCGATGTGAAGCTCGATCGATCCGAAACCGGCAAGTGGATCCTGACCGTCGTGCCTGGCCAGCGGGCTGCCATATCCGAGGTGACGCTGACGTTCAACGGGCACCTGGGCGGCGCGGGTCCGGCACGGGCGTCGCGCCGGGCCGCGCTCGAAAGCGGGTGGTCGCTCCAGAAAGGCGCGCCATTTCGCCAGGGCGACTGGGACGGGGCCAAGCAACGCCTCCTCGACGGGGTGGCGAGCCGTGATTATGCCGCGGCGCGCATCGCCGAGAGCCGCGCGGACGTCGATCCCGAAACCGCGCAGGTGCGGGTGTTCGTAACCGTCGATTCCGGGCCGCCGTTCGTTCTCGGTCCGCTGGAGGTGGAGGGGCTGGAGCGCCTTCCCGAAGATTTCGTCAAGCGCTACGCATCGGTGCGTGAAGGCGACCGCTTCGACCAGGATCGGCTGCTTGCATTTCAGGGAAGCTTGCAGAACGCGCCTCAACTCGCATCGGTGGTGGTCGATATCGAGCGCAATCCGGCGCTCGCGGCCGCGGTGCCGGTCAAGGTGAAGGTGACCGAGGCCAATTCCCGCCATCTCGCGCTCGGGCTGGGTTATTCGTCCGACACCGGTGCGCGCACCGAGGCCTATTGGCGCGATGTGAACTTCCTGAAGCGGGGCTGGGAGCTGTCGACCGGCCTGCGCCTCGAACAGCGTCGCCAGTCCTTGTTCGGCGATGTCTTTCTGCCGCCGGCGCTCGCCGGGCATCGCGACAGTTTTGGTGCGATGATCGAAACCAGCGACATCGAAAACCTCAAGACCACGACCGGCGCGATCGGGGTCAATCGCAGCAGGACGCGCGGCAACATCGAGACCACGCTCAGCCTGCGCTACCAGCGCGAAGACCTCGAGCCGCTCGGTGGCCAGGAGTCGAGCAGCAATGCCTTGACGGCCAACTGGATCTGGGTCCAGCGCAGGGTCGACGACGTGTTCAACCCGCGCAGGGGCTTGGTGCTGCACGGCGAGATCGGCGGCGGCAGCGACGCATTGTTGTCGGATCAGGATTTTCTGCGCACCTACGGACGCATCGTCCGTTACCAGCCGGTCGGCGCGGAGGATACGCTCATCCTGCGGCTTGAGGCGGGTGCAACCATCGCCGACAGTCGTGACGGGATTCCGCAGGACTTCCTGTTTCGAACCGGGGGTTCGCAGACGGTGCGTGGCTACCGCTTCGAAAGCCTGGGCGTGCAGGACGGCGCTGCGATCGTCGGGGCGCGCTACCTCGCCACCACCAGCGCCGAGTATGTGCGCTGGTTCAAGGACCCGTGGGGTGTGGCGACCTTCGTCGATGCGGGCGACGCCGCCGACGAACCCGGCGACCTCGACCTGCGCGTGGGTTATGGGCTCGGCGCGCGCTGGCGCAGTCCGGCGGGGCCGCTCGCGCTCGACCTCGCCTGGGCGCATCAGGACGAGCGGCTGAGGTTGCATTTTTCGATCGCGATCGCGTTCTGAGCACGCCCGGTTGCGCTTGATCCTTGCCTCGGGTGAGGGGCGTGCGCTCAGGTTTGCGGCCCGGCCGCGCCGATCAGTGCGCGCGCGTGCGCGAGCAAAGCCTTGTCCAGCAGCAGCCTGCGCATGCTGTTGGCCAGGCGGGCGCGCAGCTTTAGGTCGTCTGCCCACGCGTATCCATCGACTTCGGGCAGCGGATGGTGCGTCACATGATGGTCGAAGTAACTGGTGCAGCGGCAAAGATGCAGGGGGGTCTCGACCGAAGTCGTCTTCACCGCGAAAAGGTGCAGATCCTTGCCGCGGTAGTAGGCGTGGCGGCCCAGGTCGGTGAGCCGGTCAGGGGCGAACCCGAGCCCGAATTCTTCGCGCGCCTCTCTGAGCGCACACGTCATCGGGTCTTCGCCGCGATCGATCAGTCCCTTGGGAAGATCCCAATGGTCGCTCCCGGTCGAATGACCGATCAGTAGTTCCAGTCGCTCGTTGATGACCAGCAGGCCACAGGAGAGTCGGGTGGTTGCCATGGCGGTTGATGCGGCGCGTGATCCTCCGGATGCCGCCATGGTACGCGCGACGCGGCCTGCCGGCCAGCGGATGACCGGGCATTCGGTTTTTGAACCGTTCCGGGTGGTTGCCGCGTCGCCCGCGACGAATCGAAAAAATTTGGCTGGTACGCACTTGAATTTGGCCAGGGGCGACCCTATTATTAGCACTCGTCGGCGGTGAGTGCTAATAACCGTCGATCCGAGCCTTGGCTCATAGTCCAAACAAGCCTGCGCGGGCAGGGCCCGCCAATTTTGTGTCGAACCAGAAGGAGTTACTCGATGAATATTCGTCCCTTGCATGATCGTGTGATCGTCAAGCGTCTCGAAGCAGAACGCAAGACCGCCAGTGGCATCGTCATTCCCGATTCGGCCGGTGAAAAGCCGGATCAGGGCGAAGTGATCGCCGTCGGCAATGGCAAGATTCTCGATGATGGCAAAGTCCGTCCGATGGCGGTCAAGAAGGGCGACAAGGTGTTGTTCGGCAAGTACGCCGGCCAGACCGTGAAGGTCGATGGCGACGAGCTTCTCGTCATGCGTGAAGAAGACATCATGGGTGTCGTGGAAGGCTGAGCCTTTCAAACGGTTGTCGACGAATAACGAATTCAAGGAGTAGAAACAATGGCTGCAAAAGAAGTCAAATTTGGTGATTCCGCCCGTGACCGCATGGTTGCCGGCGTCAACGTCCTGGCCAACGCGGTCAAGGTGACCCTGGGCCCCAAGGGTCGCAACGTGGTGCTCGAGCGCTCGTTCGGCGCCCCGACCGTGACCAAGGACGGCGTATCGGTCGCCAAGGAAATCGAACTGAAGGACAAGTTCGAGAACATGGGTGCGCAGATGGTCAAGGAAGTCGCCTCGAAGACCTCCGACATCGCCGGTGACGGCACCACCACGGCTACCGTGCTGGCCCAGTCGATCGTGCGCGAAGGGATGAAGTTCGTGGCCGCCGGCATGAACCCGATGGATCTGAAGCGCGGCATCGACAAGGCCGTCATCACGACCATCGATGAACTCAAGAAGCTGTCGAAGCCGTGTTCGACCAACAAGGAAATCGCCCAGGTCGGTTCGATCTCGGCCAACTCCGACGCCGACATCGGCGAGATCATCGCCCGCGCGATGGACAAGGTTGGTAAGGAAGGCGTCATCACCGTCGAAGACGGCAAGAGCCTCAACAACGAACTCGAAGTCGTCGAAGGCATGCAGTTCGATCGCGGCTACCTGTCGCCTTACTTCATCAACAACCCGGACAAGCAGGTCACCGTCCTCGACAGCCCGTTCGTGCTGCTGTTCGACAAGAAAGTGTCGAACATCCGCGACCTGCTGCCGGTGCTCGAGCAAGTCGCAAAGGCTGGGCGTCCGCTGCTGATCATCGCCGAAGACGTCGAAGGTGAAGCGCTGGCGACCCTGGTGGTGAACAACATCCGTGGCATCCTCAAGACCTGCGCCGTCAAGGCTCCGGGTTTCGGCGATCGCCGCAAGGCCATGCTCGAAGACATCGCGATCCTGACCGGTGGCCAGGTCATCGCCGAAGAAGTCGGCCTGACCCTCGAGAAGGCCACCCTGGAAGACCTCGGCCAGGCCAAGCGCATCGAGATCGGCAAGGAAAACACGATTATCATCGACGGCGCCGGCGATGCGTCGCGCATCGAGGCGCGGGTCAAGCAGATCCGTGTCCAGATCGAAGAAGCCACGTCCGATTACGACCGCGAAAAGCTCCAGGAGCGTGTCGCCAAGCTCGCCGGCGGTGTCGCGGTGATCAAGGTCGGTGCGGCGACCGAAGTCGAAATGAAGGAAAAGAAGGCGCGCGTCGAAGATGCGCTGCATGCGACCCGCGCTGCGGTCGAAGAAGGTATCGTCCCGGGCGGCGGTGTTGCGCTGATCCGTGCCCGTGCCGCCATCGGTTCGCTCAAGGGCGACAACCACGACCAGGACGCAGGCATCAAGATCGTGCTGCGCGCGATCGAGCAGCCGCTGCGCGAAATCGTCGCCAACGCGGGCGACGAGCCGTCGGTGGTGGTGAACCGCATCGTCGAAGGTTCGGGCAACTTCGGCTACAACGCCGCGACCGGTGAGTACGGCGACATGGTCGAGATGGGCGTGCTCGATCCGACCAAGGTGACGCGCACCGCGCTGCAAAATGCAGCCTCGGTTGCCGGTCTGATGCTGACGACCGACTGCATGGTTGCCGAGCTGCCGGAAGACAAGCCGGCCGCTGGCATGCCGGGCATGGGCGGTATGGGTGGTATGGGCGGTATGGACATGGGAATGTAATTCCCGCTCCTCCCCGGTTTACCGGGGGCGCATGCTTCACCAGGAAACCCCGCGAAAGCGGGGTTTCCTGTTTTTGCGGTCGTGCGAATCGAGCACGCGATGCACTGCCGTGGTCCCGATGGGCGCGCGCCCTGGCAAGCAGATCCGTCAGGCCTGACACTTGATGTGCGCGAGGGAGTAATATGGCGAAAAACGGCGGGGAGCATCCATGGCCTGAGGCTGGAATGCTCCCCGGGACGCGTCTTTGTGGAGCCGCGTACCCCAGTGACCGGCAAAAAGAAGAACAGCGGGTGTAATGTAAGCCCGCTCGCTTACAAATAACTTACATCCTGATTTCATGCGGATTCTCCTAGCTGAAGATGATAAGGTCATTGCCGACGGCCTGTGTCGGGCCCTCAGGCGTGGCGGGTTTGCGGTGGATCATGTCGCGTCGGGCGCCGATGCCGATGCGGCGCTTTCTTCCCAACCGTATGATTTGCTGATTCTTGACCTCGGTTTGCCCAAGCTCCCCGGGATCGACGTGCTCAAGCGCTTGCGCTGTCGGAAGTCGGCACTGCCGGTGTTGATTCTCACCGCGCAGGACGGCGTCGACGAGCGCGTGCGCGGTCTCGACGCGGGTGCCGACGACTACCTCACCAAACCGTTCGCATTGCCGGAGCTCGAAGCGCGGGTGCGCGCGCTCACGCGGCGCGGGACGGGGCAGGCGAGCTGTATCGAGGTGGGCGCGCTCAGCTACGATCAGGCCGACCGGGTGGTGAAGATCAACGGACAGGTGATCGAACTGTCCGCCCGCGAAGTCGGCCTCCTCGAGGTGTTCGCGCTGCGTGTCGGGCGTCTGGTCAGCAAGGACCAACTCGTCGATCACCTGTGTGGCTGGGGTGACGAGGTCTCGAGCAATGCGATCGAGGTGTATGTGCATCGCCTGCGCAAGAAACTCGAGGCCAGCGGGGTCCGAATCGTCACGGTCAGAGGCTTGGGCTACTGCCTGGAACATCCGGATGCGGCGCAGGCGGCGAAAGGCTGAGCGGGGAAGCGCGGTACGCGGAGGTCCGTCACAGCCTAACTCGCTGTTCGGTGAGATTCTCGACTGGATGCTTGCGCCACTGCTCTTCCTGTGGCCGATCTCGATCATCGTCACCCATAGCGTTGCCGACAACATCGCCAACCAGCCTTACGACCTCGCGCTGGCCGACAGTGTTCGCGCGCTCGCGCGCCTGGTCTCGGTCGAGTCCGGCCAGGTTCGGGTCGATTTCCCGGCGCCGCCGCGCGCGCTGTTTCGCTCCGACCAGGATGACACTGTTTACTATCAGGTGGCGGATGCCGACGGCACCGTCGTTACCGGCGACGAGCAGATCGGCCGGGTTGTGCCGCCGGTGGATGTGTTTCCGGAGCAGATCCTCTTTCGCGACGACTTCATCCAGGGGGAGCAGGTCCGGGTGGCCTACCAGTTTCTGCGCGACCCCGCCGAGCGGAACGGCGAGCCGGTGCTGGTTCAGGTTGCCGAAACCCGCAACAAGCGCAGCGATCTCGCGTCGCGCGTCGTGACCGGCGTGTTGCTGCCACAGTTCGCGATCATTCCGCTGGCTGTCATCCTGGTATGGGTAGGGCTCACCCGCGGCATCATGCCCCTCAACAAACTGCAGAGCCGGATCCGCCGTCGGCGGCCGACCGATCTGTCTCCGATCGAGCCTGCAAGTGTGCCGGAGGAGGTGCGGCCGCTGATCGTGTCGTTCAACGACATGATGGCGCGCCTGGAGGAGAATCTGCAGGCGCAACAACGTTTCATCGCCGATGCCGCGCACCAGATGCGTACCCCGCTCACCGGCCTCAAGATGCAGACCGAGCTTGCCTTGCAGGAGGTCGATCCGGAACTGCTGCGCCAGTCGCTGCAGCACATCGCGGACAGCACGGACCGCGCCGGCCACCTCATCAACCAATTGCTCTCGCTTGCGCGGGCCGAAGCAAGCTCCGAGAAGGTTTACGCGGTCGAGCAGGTCGACCTCGAGGCGATCGTGCGCGAAGTGGCACAGGAGCTCTTTCCGCGCGCACTCATCAAGGACATCGATTTCGGCGTCGAATATAGCGGACACTTGCTGATCGTGGTCGGCAATGCGGTGCTCTTGCGCGAGTTGGTCAAGAACTTGATCGACAACGCGATCAAATACACCCCGCGTGGCGGCAGTGTCACTGCGCGCACCCGGGTTGCAGGTGCGATCATTCTCGAGGTCGAAGATACCGGTGTCGGCGTGCCGGAGGCCGATCGCGAGCGGGTGTTCGAGCGTTTCTATCGCGTTCTGGGCAGTGGCGAAGACGGCTCGGGCCTGGGGCTGCCGATCGTGCGCGAGATCGCCGATCTCCATCGTGCCACCGTCAGCCTCAATCCCAACCCGGCCGGGCAGGGCACGATCGCTCAGGTACTGTTCCCACGCGGCCACCCCACGGCGCCGACACATGTGGCGCTGCCCTTGAGTTGAGGCAGATGGTGGGCAGGGCGAGGCAGAAAGCATCGCGAAACATTTGACGTGGCGATTCGATAAGCTATAATGCGCGTCTTCTTGGCCAGTTAGCTCAGTTGGTAGAGCAGCGGATTGAAAATCCGCGTGTCCGTGGTTCGATTCCGCGACTGGCCACCAAAAAATTCACACAAAAGAGCCCACCCACCAGGTGGGCTCTTTTGCTTGCGTTGAGGTGTTTGGGTGTTTGCGACCGGATCTGTTACTTAGCTGCAGGGGATTGTCTTCTCGGCCTGTCATGCTACGCGCGGAACGTCTGCGCTTTGCCGGTTGTGTGTTTCGTGGGCTTCGATGCCTTGTCAGATGGTGGTGATGGATGTGATTTCAAGCGTGGCCGGTTCGCGGTCTCTAGCCGGCGGCGCCGGCCGCCTTGGCGCGCGCGGCGGTCGCGTCGCGCTGCACGTCGGTTTCGGGGGAAATGGCCAGCCAGTCGCCTATGTGACGACGGATCAGGCCGGTCAGGGTTTCGATCCAGTCATGGCGTTCGTTCAGGCACGGAATGTAGCGAAAGGACTCGCCGCCTGCGGCCATGAAGGCGTCCCTGCATTCCATCGCGATCTCTTCGAGGGTTTCCAGGCAGTCGGAAACGAAGCCCGGACAGATCACGTCGACGCTCTTGAGACCCTGGCCGGCGAGGGCCTGGAGCGTGGGTTCGGTGTAGGGCTTGAGCCATTCGGCCTTGCCGAAACGCGACTGGAAGGTGAGCTGCCAGCGCTCGGCCGGCAGTTCGAGCGCTTCGGCCAATAGGCGCGCGGTTTTGCGGCATTCGCAATGATAGGGGTCGCCCAGGTCGAGTTGCCGGCGTGGCACGCCATGAAAACTCATGATCAGCTTGTCAGCCGCGCCGTTGCGGGCCCAGTGGTCGCGCACGTTTTGCGCCATGGCCGCGATATAGCCGGGGTCGTCATGGAAGTTGCGGACATAGCGCAGCTCTGGGAGGTTGCGCCAATGAACGAGGCAGTTGGCCACCGCGTCGACGACGCTGGCGGTGGTGCTGGCCGCATACTGCGGGTATAGCGGCACTACCAGAATGCGGGTGCAGCCCCGGTGCCGCAGGCGATCGAGCACGTCGGCCACCGAGGGGGCACCGTAGCGCATCGCCCAGTCGATTTCCAGATCACCGCCGGTGCCGGCGTGATGCAGGTAGCCCTTCACCAGCTTGGCCTGGCGCTCGGTATGGACCTTGAGGGGCGAGCCTTCGTCCATCCATATGCCTGCATATTTTTCGGCGGATTTGCGCGGGCGGGTGTTGAGGATGATGCCGTTCAGGATAGGCCACCAGATCAGCCGGGGAATCTCGACCACGCGCGGATCGGAGAGGAACTGCTTCAGGTAGGGGCGCAGCGCCGCGGCGGTCGGGGCGGTCGGCGTACCCAGGTTGACCAGCAGCACGCCGGTGCGTCCGGGGCCGCCGTGGGTGTGCTTGGGCTCGGTCCAGAAGCGGGCCATGAGAGTCCTTGAGTGGTGGGGATGAGTAGGGAAACCGAAAGCGGTGACCGCAGGCGGCTTCAGTTCTTGTTTGCCAAAGCGTTGCTGAGCAGACGGGCGGTGATGTCGACGAGTGGAATCACCTGGTCGTAGGCCATGCGGGTCGGCCCGATCACGCCTACCGACCCCACGATGCGCCCCTCCAGCTCATAGCTGGCGGTGACCACGCTGCAGCCGTCGAGTTCAGCGAGGCCGGACTCGCCGCCGATGAAGATCCGCACGCCTTCGGCTCTGTTCGAGAGGTCCAGCAGTTGCACCAGCGCGGTCTTCTTTTCGAACAGCTTGAACAGCTCGCGCAGGCGCGACATGTTCGACGAGAGGTCCTCGACGCCCAGCAGGTTGATTTCGCCCGACATCACGTAGCGGGTCTCACTTTCATCCAGAGCTTCGTTGCCGGCCTCGACCGCGGCGCTCATGAGTTCGGTCATGTCGCTGCGCAACTGCTTGAGCTCGTTGTGCAGGCGGGCGCGCATTTCACCGAACGCGAGGCCGCCCAGATTCTCGGTCAGATAGTTGGCGGCTTCGGTCAGCTCGGAAGGCGAATACGAACGCCGGGTGTGGAGAATGCGGTTCTGCACGTCACCGGCGGTGGTCACGATGATCAGCAGGATGCGGGATTCGGATAGGCTGATGAACTCGATCTGGCGAATCCGGGTGGCCTGGTTGCGCGGCGTGACCACCACGCCGGCAAAATGGGTGAGGTCGGACAACAGATGCGACGCCGCGCTGATCAGCCGCTGTGGCTGGTCGGCCTGCAGCTGACCCTGCAGCACGCGCACGCGCGCCTGTTCGAGCGGCTGCACGGTCAGCAGCGAGTCGACGAAGAAGCGGTAGCCCTGAGCGGTTGGAATACGGCCGGCCGACGTATGCGGACTCGCGATGAAACCCATCTCTTCGAGATCGCTCATGACATTGCGCACCGTCGCGGGCGAGAGCTCGAGCCCCGAGTGGCGCGACAATGCGCGCGACCCTACGGGCTGGCCCTCGACGATGTAGCGTTCGATCAAGGTCTTGAGCAGGATCTGCGATCGGGTGTCTAGCTGTTTCATGGCGCCTGTATTCGTTTGCGCTGATTTTAGGGAAGTATTGTCTCCCATGCCAAGCAACGGTGCGAATATGGTTTAATCCGCGCATGGCGAAGCGCTTCGAAACCATCGCACTCATAGGCAAGTACCAAAGCCCGGATGTGGCCGAGGCGGTGTTGCACATTGCCGAATTCCTGCGCGACCGCGGCCATGCGGTATTGATCGAACAGGGTACGGCCAGCTCGATCGGGGTGGCGGGGGGATTTCCGGTCGCCAGCTACGATGCGATCGGGGCCACGGCCGACTTGGCGCTGGTGTTGGGCGGGGATGGCACGATGCTGAACACCGCGCGTCGGCTTGCCGAACACGCAGTGCCGCTGGTCGGGGTGAATCAGGGGCGGGTGGGCTTCCTGACCGACATCAGCCGCGACGATGCGATCGCGCGCCTGTCCGAGATGTTCGAAGGCAAGTATTCGGAAGAGAGCCGCTTCATGCTGAGCGCGGAGGTCCTGCGCGGTGGCGAGCGCGTCTATCAGACGCTGGCGCTCAACGACGTGGTCGTGAACAAGGGGGAACTCGGGCGGATGATAGAGTTCGACGTTTCGATCGACGACGACTTCGTCTATACCCAGCGCTCGGATGGCATGATCGTGACCACGCCCACCGGTTCGACCGCCTATGCGCTGTCGGCCAACGGGCCGATCCTGCACCCATCGATCGGTGCGATCGCGCTGGTGCCGCTTTGTCCGCATGCGCTGACCGCGCGTCCGGTCACTTTGCCCGATACCTGCCGGATCGACATAAACCTGCTGTCACCCCATGACGCACGGGTGCATTTCGACGGTCAGGCGCGCTTCGACGCGCGCGCTGGCGATTGCGTGCGGATCACCCGCTCGCCTTATGCGATCAGGTTGCTTCATCCCGAAAACTACAGCTATTTTGCGATGCTGCGCGAAAAGCTCCACTGGAGCGCCGTGCCCCGGTTGCCCTGATCGCGTGCGCTCGAACACTCTCCATCGCCTGCCATGCTGCGCCGTCTGAGCATTCGTGATTTCGTGATTGTCGACCGGCTCGAACTCGAGTTCAGGTCGGGCTTCGGCGTGTTGACCGGTGAGACCGGCGCGGGCAAATCGATCCTCCTCGACGCGCTCGGTCTGGCGGTGGGCGGGCGTACCGATGCGGGTGTCGTACGCAGTGGCCGCGACCGGAGCGATGTGAGTGCCGAGTTCGCGCTACCACCCTCGGAGGCGCTTGCGGCCTGGTGTGCCGAGCAGGCGATTCCGCTCGACGACGATGTCTTGCTGTTGCGTCGCGTGATCGAGGCGGGCGGACGTTCGCGGGCATGGGTGAACGGCGTGCCGGCGACGCTCGCCCAGTTGCGCGAAGTCGGCGACTGGTTGGTCGATATCCATGGGCAGCATGCCCATCATGCGCTGCTGCGCGCCGATGCCCAGCGCATTTTGCTGGATGCCCATGCCGGGGCGAGCGGACTCGCGGCCGAGGTCGCGGATCTTTACCGGGCTTGGCAGCGGCTGGCCGAACTGCGGCGCCTGGCTGAGCAGGACGCGAGCAGCTCGGAGCGGCAGCGCGATCTGCTTGCCTGGCAGATCAAGGAAGTCGAAGCGCTCGCGTTCGACCCGAACGACTGGGAGCAGCTCAACCTCGAACAAGCGCGTCTTGCGCATGCCGCCGGCCTGATCGAGGGGGCCGACGCAACCGTCGCGCAACTCGGTGATGGCGATGCGGCGCTTTGTGGCTTGCTCACGCGTGCAAGCAGCCGCATCGAGGCCATGGCGGATATCGACGCGGGTCTTGCCGAAGTGCGCGAACTGCTTGCCGGAGCAGCGATTCAGGCGGATGAGGCTCTGCATGCGCTGCGCCGTTATCGTGACCGGCTCGACCTCGATCCGGCCCGGCTTGACGAAATCGATCGACGCATCGGCCAGGTCACCGACCTTGCGCGCAAGTATCGCGTTCCGCCCGAAGACCTGCCGCGCTTGCTGGACGACTGGCGGCACGAACTCGCCACGCTGATCGAGCGTGCCGATCCGGCCCACCTGGCCGCCCAGGAAGCGAAGGCACGGGAGGTCTACGAGGCCGCCGCTGCGCGGCTGAGCGCGTTGCGGCAGCCCGCGGCCCATCGCCTTTCAGCCGAAGTCACGGATGCGATGCAGACACTTGCGATGGCCGGGGGGGCGTTCGAAGTGGTGCTTGAAGCGCTGCAGTACGGCAATGGCCATGGGCTCGAGGCGGTCGAGTTTCGGGTTGCGGCCAATCCCAGTCAGCCTTTGCGTCCGCTCGCCAAGGTAGTGTCCGGTGGCGAGTTGTCGCGTATCGGCCTTGCGATCCAGGTCATGACCAGCCGCGACTCGGCCACGCCGACGCTGATCTTCGACGAGGTCGACGTCGGTATTGGCGGCAGCGTGGCCGAGATCGTGGGCAAGTTGCTCGCGCGGCTCGGTCGTGACCGCCAGGTTTTGTGCGTGACCCATCTGGCCCAAGTCGCGGCCTGCGCCGACTGGCAGTGGAACATTGCCAAGGCCGCCCGGGGCGAAGAGGTGGTGAGTGCGGTGACGCGGCTGGATGACGAGGGGCGCATCGACGAAATCGCGCGCATGCTGGGCGGGATGCGAATCACCCCGACGACGCGCCGGCATGCCGCCGAAATGCTGGGATTAACACACCACGATCCGCAGACCTCGACCGAACCCTGAAAGCCGGCGTCGGCGCGGATGGCCGCGGCCGGGCGTCATTCGCGGTTCGAACAGTCCTTGCGCAGGCAGTCGGCATAAAGGTAAAGCGCGTGTTCGCGCACCTCGAAGCCGCGCTCCTTGGCTATCGCCAGCTGACGCTTTTCGATCTCCGCGTCGAAGAACTCTTCGACCTTCCCGCACTGCATGCAAACCAGGTGATCATGGTGCCCGCCCTCGTTGAGCTCGAACACCGCCTTGCCCGCTTCGAAGTAATGCCTTTCGAGCAGGCCGGCCTGCTCGAACTGGGTGAGCACCCGATAGACGGTCGCAAGGCCGATGTCCATGTCTTCGGCCAGCAACTGCCTATAGACGTCCTCCGCCGTCAGATGGCGCGTGCCGGAAGTCTGGAAAAGATCCAGGATCTTCAGGCGCGGGTATGTGGCCTTGAGGCCCATACTCTTCAAGTTCTTGCTGTTGTCTGGCATGTGGGGATCCCATTTCGGTGGCCGAACACGCATCTCAAGCGGGTTTTGCGTCCGCTATGATATTCTTTTTGCCCCGGCCTGAGAACGCTTCGCCTCGGGCGCCACCGCCTCATTGAACCGAAACCATGTGCCTCAAAACCTTTCTCGCGCTGTGCGCCACGCTCGGCCTGACCGCAGGCTGCTCGATGAACTCGGCGATCGAACTGCTGGATCCGTATCGGATCGATGTCCGGCAGGGTAACTACGTCAGTCAGGAAATGATCGCGCAACTCAAGAAAGGCATGACGCGCGACCAGGTGCGCTATGTGCTCGGAACCCCCTTGCTGGTCGACACCTTCCGTACCGACCGCTGGGATTACGTCTATCTGCTGGTGCCGGGCAAGGGCGAGCCGCACAAGCGCGCGATCAGCGTGTACTTCGAGAACGACCTCCTTGCGCGGATCGAGGGGGACGTGGCGCCGGCCGGGACCGGCGGAGAGCCTGTCGTGACGGCGCCGGCGCCGAACCGGGTGATCGAGGTGCCGCGCCCGGAAGCCAAATGAGCATCGTATCCGGGATCGGCGCCAAGCGCCGTGGCGGTCGTACATCCAGATTCGAGACACAGAGATGAAACAAGTCAATGTAGCGGTGGCCGGCGCTTCTGGGCGCATGGGAAGAATGCTGATCGAAGCGGCGCTGGGGGATGACGGCGTCGCGCTCGCGGCCGCCTTCGATCGACCCGGTGAAGCGTTTATCGGGCGCGATGCCGGCGAATCGATCGGCGCTGAATCGGGCATCCTCATCGGCGTCGATGCTCGCGCTGCGATTGCCTCGGCCGACTGCGTGATCGATTTCACCCGGCCTGAAGGCACGCTTGCGCACCTGGCGCTGGCGCGTGAGCTGGGATGTGGCATGGTGATCGGCACCACGGGCTTCTCGGCCGAGCACAAGGCCGAGATCGCGGCCGCCGCCGCGCACATCCCGATCGTGTTCGCACCCAATATGGCCGTCGGGGTGAACGCGGTGTTCCGGCTTCTCGAGGTCGCGGCCGGAATCCTTTCCGAAGGCTACGACGTGGAGATCATCGAGGCGCACCATCGCTTCAAGGTCGATGCACCCTCGGGCACCGCCTTGCGCATGGGTGAAGTCGTCGCGAATGCCTTGGGCCGCACGCTCGAGGATTGCGCAATCTACGGACGCGAGGGCGTCACCGGCGAGCGCGACGCGCGGACCATCGGTTTTTCGACCATCCGGGGTGGCGACGTGGTCGGCGATCACACCGTGTTGTTTGCCGGACTGGGCGAGCGAATCGAGATCACCCACAAATCGGGCAGCCGCATGCCTTACGCCACCGGTGCGATGCGCGCCGCGCGCTTCCTGCAGGGGCGTTCGAGCGGACTCTTCGACATGCAGGACGTGCTCGGGCTGCGCTGATGCCATGAGCGATCGGCACGACGCTCACGCCGATCGGGCGCAGATCCGAGCGCCTGTGTCCGACGTTGCAGACGAGCTTGCGCGCTGTCGCGCCGAGCTTGCCGAGACGCGCGAGCGACTGAGCCTCGGCATGCGCAATACCGGAACGGGGTTCTGGGAGTGGGATCTCGTCGATCGCCGCATTCGCTCCGATCGGCTTTCACTCGAGATCATGGCGCGTGCGCCCGACCAGGCGGACATGGCGATCGATGCGTTCATGCTCGAAGTCCATCCGGACGATCGGGCGCGCGTCGACATGTTGCTGAAGACTCATCTGCGTGGCGATCTGCCGGCATTCGAAGCCGAGTTCCGGCTGTTCGCGCCGGATGGCGCTCCGCGCTGGGTGCAGGCCCGCGGGCGCGCCGATCAACGGCAACCGGATGGCCGCTGGGCTCGTGTGTCCGGAACCTTCCGCGACATTTCGGTGCAGAAGCGGATCGAGGCGGAGCTCATCGAGGCCCGCGACCGGGCCGAGGCCGCCAGCCGCATCAAGGGCGATTTTCTCGCCAACATGAGCCACGAGATCCGCACACCGATGAACGGCATCATCGGCATGACGGAACTGGTGCTCGACACCCAGCTCGAACCCGAACAGCGCAATTACCTCAAGACCGTTCGCTCCTCGGCGGAAGCGCTGCTGACCATCATCAACGACATCCTCGATTTCTCGAAGATCGAGGCGGGGATGCTCACGATCGAGGCGATCGATTTTTCGTTGCCCGACCTGGTGTCGGATACCCTGAAGTCGGTCGCGCTGCGTGCCCATCAGAAAGGCCTCGAGATCTTCAGCGTGTTGGCGGCGGATGTGCCGAGCCAGGTGCGGGGCGACCCTGGGCGCTTGCGCCAGGTGCTGGTGAACCTGCTCGGCAATGCGACCAAGTTCACCGAACAGGGCGAAGTCGAGCTCCAAGTGCGACTGCGGCAGCGCGAGCGGGCAGAGGCATGGGTCGAGTTCGCGGTGCGTGATACGGGCATCGGCATCCCCGCCGACCGGTTGGAGGCGATTTTCGGCGCCTTCACCCAGGCCGATGCCAGCACCACGCGGAAGTACGGCGGCACCGGCCTCGGATTGGCGATCAGCCGGCAACTGGTCGGCCTGATGGGCGGAGCGTTGCGCGTGGACAGCGAACCCGGGCGGGGCAGCGTGTTCTCGTTCGAGGTCGGGTTCGGGGTGGTCGCGGAACCGGAGCCGCTCGATTGCGCGCGCCTGCGCAGCCGCAGGGTGTTGGTGGCGGTCGTGAACAAGGCGTTCGGACATTCCCTGTGCCGGCAACTGGAAACCTGCGGGCTGCGTGGCAGCATGGCCGCCTCGGGCGAGATGCTGCTCGCGCTGCTGGCCGAGGAGAAAGGGGCGCGCGACCCCTATGATTTTCTCCTGCTCGACAGCCAGATGGGCGAACCGGGCGGGTTGGCGCTGGCCAGGACGTTCGCGGAGCAGACGCCGTGGCTCGATCGGATCGTGATGTTGCTGCCGAGCCACCTGCAGAAGGACGACGTCGCCCGCTGCAAGGATCTCGGTCTCTTGTCGCGGATCGCCAAGCCCTTTTCCTTGCCCGAATTGCTGCAGGCCTTGGACCTGGCCTGCAGCGGTGGCGCACTGGAAGACACCGAACCGGATTTCGAGCTGGATGCCATCGCCACCATGACGCAGATGTCCGGGATGGCGATCGGCGCGCCGGATGGTCTGAAGATCCTGCTGGCAGAAGACAATCTCGTGAATCAGACGGTTGCGACCCGCATGTTGCAGAAGGCGGGGCATCAGGTGGTGGTCGTGAATAATGGCCGGGAGGCCGTCGATCAGTTCGACGAGAACAGCTTCGATCTGATCCTGCTCGACATGCAGATGCCGGTGATGGGCGGGCTCGACGCCGCGCGCGCGATCAGGGCGCGCGAGGCACGGCGTAGCTGGGCGATGAGCGCGGACGTGTGGATGCCGATCCCGATCGTCGCGATGACCGCGCACGCGGGGGCGGACGACCGCAACCGTTGCCTCGAGGCCGGCATGGACGACTTCGTCACCAAGCCGGTCCGTCCGGCGGAGTTGCTGGCCGCGATTTCACGGGTCAGTGCGCGCAAGGTCGACGCCGACAGCGGGGCCGGCGATCTTACGGTGCTCGACCCGGCCGAGCAGGGCGCCGATATCGATCTGCAGCAGACGTTGGAGCTCCTGGACGGCGACGAGGAGTCGGTGCAGCAGCTCATCAGGATTTTCCTGCGCGATATCGGGGCGTCGCTCAACGCGCTGAAGGGCGCGCGCGAACGGGCCGACTATCCGCGCCTGGCCGATATGGCACATTCGATCAAAGGCAGCGTGGGCGTGTTCTTCGCACAGAATGCGTTGTCGTCTGCGGCCTTGGTCGAACAGTTGGCGCGAAGCGAAAACCCCGAAGTGCTGCGTGCTCCGCTCACCACTTTCTTCGCCGATCTCGATGCGCTGACCCGGGTACTCAGGAAGTCGCTGCGCTAGTTCGGGCGCCCCCGGTTTGCGCGACGCACCACGGCGCTGCTATAATCTGCGAAATTCATTAGCGGGATTGGCCGATCGGCCCGTCCCGTTTTTTCACGTATGGGGGGCGATCAGCCTGTCCTCATGCGCTACGGCTCAACTCAGGAGTTTGTCGTGACTGCATTCCCGTCTGCTCTTCTGGCGCTCGCTGACGGAACGGTTTTCTGTGGCAAGGGGATCGGTGCGGCGGGCAGCACGGTTGGCGAGGTGGTTTTCAATACGTCGATGTCGGGCTATCAGGAAATCCTGACCGATCCCAGCTACTGCCGTCAGATCGTCACCCTTACCTATCCCCATATCGGCAATACCGGCGTCAATCCCGAGGACGTCGAGGCGGGCCGGGTACATGCCGCCGGTCTCGTGATTCGCGACCTGCCTTTGCGGGCCTCGAATTTCCGCATGGATCGCACCCTCGACGCCTATCTGCGCGACGAGAACGTCGTCGCGATCGCCGGCATCGACACGCGCAAGCTCACCCGCATCCTGCGCGAGAAAGGGGCTCAGGCCGGTTGCATCGTCACCGCTGCGGCCGGCGAGGCGCTTGACGCCGAGGCGGCCATCGCCCAGGCGCGCGCGTTTCCCGGGCTTGCAGGCATGGATCTGGCGAAGGTGGTGTCGGCCTCCGCAGCCAGCGCCTGGGTCGAGGGCGAATGGATGCTCGGCACGGGTTATGTCGAACCGGTGCAGTCACGGTTTCACGTGGTCGCGTACGACTTCGGCGTCAAGCGCAACATCCTGCGCATGCTCGCCACGCGCGGCTGCAAGTTGACCGTGGTGCCGGCGCAGACGTCCGCTGCCGAGGTGCTGGCGATGGCACCGGACGGCGTCTTCCTGTCCAACGGGCCGGGCGACCCGGAGCCCTGCGACTATGCGATCAGCGCGATTCGCGGCTTCCTCGAGCAGGGCATTCCGACCTTCGGGATCTGTCTCGGGCACCAGTTGCTGGCGCTCGCATCTGGTGCGCGGACGGTCAAGATGAAGTTCGGGCATCACGGTGCGAACCATCCGGTAAAGGACCTCGACACCGGCCAGGTGCTCATCACCAGCCAGAACCACGGTTTTGCGGTCGATGCCGATTCGCTGCCGTCGAACCTGCGCCCGACGCATGTATCGCTGTTCGATGGCAGCCTGCAGGGTCTCGCGCGCACCGACGTGCCCGCGTTCTGCTTCCAGGGCCATCCGGAGGCGAGTCCCGGGCCGCATGACGTGTCATACCTGTTCGACCGTTTCATCACGATGCTCGAAGCGCGTCGTTGAATCACCCAGCGGCCGCCTGCCACGGCGGCCGCGCTCAAATGATAGGCCGAGGTTAGGCGATGCCTAAACGCACAGACATTCAAACGATTCTCATCATTGGCGCCGGCCCGATCATCATTGGCCAGGCCTGCGAATTCGACTATTCCGGCGCACAGGCCTGCAAGGCGCTGCGCGAAGAGGGTTTCAAGGTCGTGCTGGTGAACTCCAATCCGGCGACGATCATGACCGACCCGGGTACGGCCGATGTGACCTACATCGAGCCGATCACCTGGCAGGTGGTGGAGCGCATCATCGAGAAAGAGCGCCCCGATGCGCTGCTGCCGACCATGGGCGGCCAGACCGCACTGAATTGCGCGCTCGATCTTGCCCGCCATGGCGTGCTCGAGAAGTACGGGGTCGAGCTGATCGGCGCATCTCGCGATGCGATCGACAAGGCCGAGGACCGGCTCAAGTTCAAGGACGCAATGACCGGGATCGGGCTCGGCTCGGCGCGGTCGGGCATTGCCCACAGCATGGAAGAGGCCTTGCAGGTGCAGGGCGGGATCGGTTTTCCGGTGATCATCCGCCCCAGTTTCACACTTGGCGGCACTGGCGGCGGTATCGCCTACAACATGGAAGAGTTCCACGAGATCTGCAAGCGCGGACTCGAGGCCAGCCCGACCAATGAGTTGCTGATCGAGGAGTCGCTGATCGGCTGGAAAGAGTACGAGATGGAGGTCGTGCGCGATCGCGCCGACAACTGCATCATCGTGTGCTCGATCGAAAACCTCGATCCCATGGGGGTGCACACCGGCGATTCGATCACGGTGGCGCCGGCGCAGACTCTGACCGACAAGGAATACCAGTTGCTGCGCAACGCCTCCATCGAGGTATTGCGCGAGATCGGTGTCGACACCGGCGGTTCCAACGTGCAGTTCGCGATCAACCCGGACGATGGGCGCATGATCGTGATCGAGATGAATCCGCGTGTCAGCCGCTCGTCGGCGCTTGCTTCGAAGGCGACCGGCTTCCCCATCGCCAAGATCGCGGCCAAGCTCGCGGTCGGCTATACCCTCGACGAGTTGAAGAACGACATCACCGGCGGTGCTACTCCGGCGTCGTTCGAGCCGTCGATCGACTATGTCGTCACCAAGATTCCGCGCTTTGCGTTCGAAAAGTTCCCGCAAGCCAACGACCGCCTGACCACCCAGATGAAGTCGGTCGGCGAGGTCATGGCGATGGGGCGTACCTTCCAGGAGTCGTTCCAGAAGGCGCTGCGCGGCCTTGAAGTGGGCGCCTACGGCCTCGACGAAGTCGAGACCGATCAGGAAGACCTCGAGCACGAACTCGCCAGCCCGGGCGCGCAGCGCATCTGGTATGTGGGCCAGGCCTTCCGCGAGGGCTACACGCTCGAGCAGGTGTTCAATTTCACCAAGATCGATCCGTGGTTCCTGGCTCAGATCGAAGATATCGTGCTGACCGAGAAGGCCCTCGGCGGCCGCTCGCTGAAGGCCATCAAGACGCCGGAACTGCGCGAGCTCAAGCGCAAGGGTTTCTCTGATCGTCGTCTCGCCAAACTGCTTGGCAGCGACGAGACCGCGGTGCGCCTGCATCGCCAGGCCCTGGGGGTGCGCCCGGTGTTCAAGCGGGTCGATACGTGCGCGGGCGAGTTCTCGACCTCGACCGCCTACATGTATTCGACCTACGAGGACGAATGCGAATCCCAGCCCACCGGCCGCAAGAAGATCATGGTGCTGGGCGGGGGGCCGAACCGCATCGGCCAGGGCATCGAGTTCGACTATTGCTGTGTGCATGCGGCGCTCGCCCTGCGCGAAGATGGTTACGAGACCATCATGGTCAACTGCAACCCCGAGACGGTGTCGACCGACTACGACACCTCCGATCGTCTTTACTTCGAGCCGATCACGCTCGAGGACATCCTCGAGATCGTGCATATCGAAAAACCGGTCGGCGTGATCGTGCAGTTCGGTGGGCAGACGCCGCTCAAGCGGGCGCAGGCGCTCGAAGAGAACGGCGTGCCGATCATCGGCACCAGCCCCGACATGATCGATGCCGCCGAAGACCGGGAGCGCTTCCAGCAGCTACTGGTGGACCTCGGCCTCAGGCAGCCGCCCAACCGTACCGCGCGCACGCCTGAGGCCGCCGTGCGACTGGCCGCCGAGATCGGTTATCCGCTGGTGGTTCGTCCGAGCTACGTGCTGGGCGGACGGGCGATGGAAATCGTGCACGAGCAGAAGGATCTCGAGCGCTACATGCGCGAAGCGGTCAAGGTGTCGAACGAGTCTCCGGTATTGCTGGACCGCTTCCTCAACGACGCGACCGAAGTCGATGTCGATGCGTTGTCCGATGGCGAGCAAGTCATCATCGGCGGGATCATGGAGCACATCGAGCAGGCGGGCGTACACTCGGGCGACTCCGCGTGTTCGTTGCCGCCGTATACGCTCACCGACAGGCTGCAGGACGAGTTGCGCCGCCAGACCGAGGCGATGGCGCGCGCGCTCAACGTGGTCGGGCTGATGAACGTGCAGTTTGCGATTCAGGGCGACGGCGACGACGCGGTCGTCTATGTACTCGAAGTGAACCCGCGTGCGTCGCGTACCGTTCCGTTCGTGTCGAAGGCCTGCTCGCTGCCGCTCGCCAAGATCGCGGCGCGCTGCATGGCCGGCCAGAGCCTCGCGAGCCAGGGCGTGACCGGCGAGATCGTGCCGCATTTCTACTCGGTTAAGGAGGCGGTCTTTCCGTTCGTGAAGTTCCCGGGGGTCGACACTATTCTCGGACCCGAAATGAAATCCACCGGTGAGGTCATGGGCGTGGGCCGCAGCTTTGCCGAAGCCTTCGTGAAGTCGCAATTGGGTGCCGGGGTGCGGCTACCCAAGGCCGGCAGTGCGTTCATCAGCGTCAAGCCCTCGGACCGCCCGGCGGCGATCGAGGTCGCACATGCGCTGCATGCGCTGGGTTTTACGCTTGTCGCGACGCGCGGCACGGCCGCCATCATCGAAGCTTCGGGTGTGCCGGTCAAACCGGTGAACAAGGTCACCGAAGGTCGTCCGCACATCGTCGACATGATCAAGAACGACGAGATCTCACTGGTGATCAACACCGTCGAGGAGAAGCGCCAAGCCATCGTCGATTCGCGCTCGATCCGCACCAGTGCGCTTGTCGCGAAGGTCACCGTATACACGACGATCGAGGGCGCACGTGCAGCCACGATGGGCATGCGCCATCTCGACAGCGTCGAAGTCTATAGCCTGCAGTCGCTGCATGCCGAGTTGAAGGATAGGGGATGAACAAGACGCCGTTAACCGTGCGCGGCGCGGAGTTGCTGCGCGCCGAGCTGCATCGTATGAAGACCGTCGAGCGTCCCGCGGTCATTGCCGCGATTGCCGAGGCGCGCTCGCATGGCGATCTGTCGGAGAACGCCGAATACGATGCCGCCAAGGAGCGTCAGGGCTTCGTCGAGGGGCGCATCAAGGAGCTCGAGGCGAAGCTGTCGAATGCCCAGATCATCGATCCGGCCCTGCTCGACGCGGACGGTCGCTGTGTGTTCGGCGCCACGGTCGAACTGGAGGATCTCGACTCCGGCGACGGCGTGACCTATCAGATCGTCGGCGATGACGAAGCCGACGTGAAGGAGGGCAAGATCTCGGTCAGCTCGCCGATCGCGCGTGCGCTCATCGGCAAGTACGCCGGCGACGTCGCCGAGGTGCAGGCACCGGGCGGTGTGCGCGAGTACGAGATCGTCGAGGTTCGCTACGTTTGATCGGAGTGCGAACATGATCGAGCGTTACGCGGCACATCTCCTGCTGATTGCGGTCACCCTGTGGGTGGGGGCCTTGTGGGCCATCGGATTCATCGCGGCGCCGACACTGTTCGCGATGATTCCCGATCGCAGCCTGGCGGGGAACGTGGCCGGGCGGTTGTTCGAACTCACCGGTTGGATCGGCATCGGGTGTGCGGCCTGGATTCTGCTCCACGCGTACGCTGTCCATCGGGGCGCGATGTTCCGCAACCGCATCGTCGGTGTCGTGATGTTGATGTTGGTCGCGTCGCTCGCGACTCAGTTCTGGATTCAGCCGCTGATGGTTCAGATGAAGCTCGAGGTGTTGCCGCTCGAGGTGATGGCGAGCCGGCTGGCCGAGCGCTTTGCGCGCTGGCACGGCATCTCCAGCCTGATCTATGTGGCGCAGAGCGTGCTCGGTCTGATCTTGGTGGGAGGCGCCCGGCGCCTGATGCGCTGAGCATGCGTGTCGCCGGGCATGTGGCTAAGTTTGGAGCGCCCGGGTTGCCTTGCTCAATCGCCGCGGACGGGAGACTTGGCGCCGGTGCTGCGTGGACGGCGAACCTGCTTGCGCTTCTTGTCTGCGGCGGTCTGGATCAGCGCGGCGCGGCGGGCGGCGGCGACAAATGCGCGCGCGGATTTTTCTTTTGCCGGACGCCGCGTCGGCATCGCCTTGGCAGTTCTTGCCTCGTCCGCGCCCTCCGTTTCACGCCGTTTGCGCCAGACCACCAGAATCGTGCCGATATGTTGAACCGGCGCAGCCTCGAGTGCGTTGCAGACCTGCGCAAGCAGCAACTCGCGCTCGGTCCGCTCGATGCCGTGCACCTTGATCTTGATCAGTTCATGGGCTTGCAGCGAGCGTTCGATTTCCGCCTGCACCGAGGGTGTGAGCCCGTTGGCTGCAATCGATACGACGGGGTTCAGGTGGTGGGCGGCGGCGCGCAATGCGCGCCGATCGCCCGGTGAAATCTCGATCATCGACATTCTCAACTTCTTTTTTCAGGTCAGGGATTCTACTCCGATGAAGCGCACCAGGACCAGCAAGGCGTGGATGATGGAACATGTCAACGACGCCTATGTTCAACGCGCCAAAGCCGAGGGTTACCGTTCGCGCGCGGCATTCAAGTTGCTCGAGATCGATGAACGCGACCACCTGATGCGCCCGGGCATGGTCGTGGTCGATCTGGGCGCGGCGCCGGGGTCGTGGTCGCAGGTGGCGCTGAAGCGGGTGGGCGTGAAAGGGCGGGTGATCGCACTCGATCTGCTGCCGGTCGAAGCCATGCCGGGGTTGGAGTTCATACAGGGGGATTTTCAGGAGGACGCGGTGCTCGAGCAACTGGAGTCCCTGCTCGCCGGCGCGCCCGTCGATCTGGTCCTGTCGGACATGGCGCCGAACATGTCGGGAATCGAGCTCACCGATCAGGCGCGCTCGGTGTATCTTGCCGAGCTTGCCCTCGATTTCGCGGCGCGGCATCTGAAGCCGGGCGGCAAATTTCTGGTCAAGGTGTTCCAGGGGGCGGGCTTCATGGCGTTTCGCCAGGTGGCGCAAGAGAGCTTCACGGCATTGCAGGTACGCAAACCCAAGGCGTCGCGCGATCGTAGCGCCGAAGTGTATTTGCTGGGTAACGGGTTCAAAACTGGCTGAGAGACGGAGTGCGCTGGTTGGCCTCAACAGTATTGATGTAGTGGGAATGAATGGATGATCATCGATATCGACGTGGTTTCGGATTTCGTTTGCCCGTGGTGCTTTCTTGGCAAGGCCCGCCTTGATTGCGCGCTGGAGGCCTTTGGGCAAACCCACCCGGACATCGAGACGCGGGTGAACTGGTTGCCCTTCTTTCTGAATCCCGATACCCCGGCAGCGGGGGTGCCATACCGCGCTTTTCTCGAAGCGAAGTTCGGCGGTGCGCGAGGGGCTGACTCGGTGCTGGCACAGGTGACCAAGGCGGCTGAACCGGATGGGCTCGCATTCGCATTCGATCGCATTCAGCGACGTCCCAGTACGATGAATGCGCACCGACTCGCCTACCGCGCGCAGTCGCTCGGGTTTCGGCAGGATCAGGTGCGGCAACTGGTGGTGTCGTTGTTCGAAGCGCATTTCCAGAAGGGCCTCGACATCGGCGATACCGCCGTGCTGGCCGATATCGCGGTCGCCTGCGGCGACCGCCGGGATGCGGTGCTGGAATATCTAGCCGGTCTGGGCGGTGTCGCGGCGGTTCGGCGCATGGCGGGGCAGGTGCAGAGTCAGGGGATCGGGGGCGTGCCGTTCTTCATCTTCAATCGCAGCTTGGGCGTGTCGGGCGCGCAATCGCCGGCAGTGCTCGGTTCGGCGTTGTTGAAAGCCCTTGATGCGGGTGCTGCGGCAGCACCGGCGGATCCTCCGCGCTGACAAGGGACCAGCAAATCGGCTAGAGAGCTTGCGGGCTCGCCATCTGTCTCACCGTCCTGCGCGATTCGGAGCGGTGAAAGCCGTAGTGATTCGGGGGGCATGCGACGCAGTCGCCCGAAGAGCGCGCCGAGCAGGTGCCCGATGCTCAGGTGTGGGCGTCGTGCGGGTATCGCCTTTTCGGCGGATGCGCGTGCCGTGGACCTGCAATTGCGTATAATCCGTTGACTGGCGCGAGCCAATCTGAGTCAGACCTCGAACCAGGACTTTGCTCATGGCGGCCCCGACGACGATACCGGGGTGTTTCCACAGGTGCAGGTGACGATCCGATGATTGTTTTTTCGGATGGTCTCCATTGCTTGGCCTGCGGGAACGTTAGCCAATAGAATGAGTCAATGATTTGTCGCCCAAGCAGGGCCTGAGGGAAATACATTGAATAATCTTTTCAAGAATCTAGCGATCTGGATGGTGATCGGCGTCGTTCTGATGACGGTCTTCAACCAGTTCAACACCCGCCAGGTGTCGCCGAATACCATGGAGTACTCGCAGTTCATGGAGGAGGCGCGTGCAGGCCGGATTGCCAAAGCTTCGATCGATGGCCGGGTCGTGAAGGCGACCACGCTTGAAGGCCGTCAGATAACCGTTTACACGCCCGGCGTGCAGGACATCTGGATGGTGTCGGACCTGATGCGCGCAGGCGTGTCGGTGACGGCGGCGAAGCCCGAGGAAGAGCAGTCAGTGCTGATGAGCATCCTGATCTCGTGGTTTCCGATGCTGCTCCTGATCGGGGTGTGGGTGTTCTTCATGCGCCAGATGCAGGGTGGTGGGCGCGGCGGCGCGTTCTCGTTCGGCAAATCGAAGGCTCGCATGCTCGACGAATCGGCGAACTCGCTGACCTTCGCCGATGTGGCCGGGTGCGACGAGGCCAAGGAGGAGGTGTCCGAACTGGTCGATTTCCTGCGCGATCCCTCCAAGTTCCAGAAGCTCGGCGGCCATATCCCGAAAGGCGTGCTGATGGTCGGTTCGCCGGGCACCGGCAAGACGCTGCTGGCGAAGGCCATCGCCGGTGAAGCCAAGGTGCCGTTCTTCTCGATCTCGGGCTCCGACTTCGTCGAGATGTTCGTCGGCGTCGGCGCGGCACGGGTGCGTGACATGTTCGAGCAGGCCAAGAAGCATGCACCCTGCATCATCTTCATCGACGAAATCGATGCGGTCGGCCGTCAGCGCGGCGCCGGCATGGGCGGCGGCAACGATGAACGCGAACAGACGCTCAACCAGTTGCTGGTCGAGATGGACGGCTTCGAGGGTCAGACCGGGGTGATCGTGATCGCGGCGACCAACCGTCCCGATGTGCTCGATCCGGCGTTGATGCGCCCGGGCCGATTCGACCGTCAGGTGGTGGTGCCGCTGCCCGATATTCGTGGCCGCGAGCAGATTCTCAAGGTACACATGCGGAAGGTGCCGATTGCGCCCGATGTAGAGCCGGTCGTGATCGCGCGGGGCACGCCGGGTTTTTCGGGTGCGGATCTCGCCAATTTGGTGAATGAGGCGGCATTGTTCGCGGCACGGGGTAGCAAGCGCCTGGTGGACATGGAGGACTTCGAGCGCGCCAAGGACAAGATCATGATGGGGTCCGAGCGTCGCTCGATGGTGATGCCCGAAGAGGAGCGACGTAACACTGCCTATCACGAATCCGGTCATGCGCTGGTCGCGAAACTGCTCGACAAGACCGATCCGGTGCATAAGGTCACGATCATTCCGCGCGGTCGCGCGCTGGGCGTGACCATGCAGCTACCTGAGACGGACCGCTACAGCCAGGATCGTGAGCGCCTGTTGCAGACCATAGCGGTGTTGTTCGGCGGACGGATCTGCGAAGAGATCTTCATGAACCAGATGACGACCGGTGCGTCGAACGATTTCCAGCGTGCCACCGACCTCGCCCGCCGGATGGTGACGCAATGGGGCATGTCCGATAGCTTGGGGCCGATGGTCTATGGCGAAGAGGAAGGTGAAATCTTCCTGGGCCGTCAGGTCACGACCCATCGCAATGTTTCGGAGGCGACCATGCAAAAGGTCGACGCCGAGATTCGCCGCATCATCGACCAGCAGTACGCGCTGGCGCGCAAGCTGATCGAAGACAACCGCGACAAGATCGAAGCCATGACCAAGGCCCTGCTCGAGTGGGAAACGCTGGACGCCGACCAGATCGAAGACATCATCTCGGGCCGCACGCCACGTGCGCCCAAGCCGACATCGCAGCCGCAGCGCCGCCCGAAGGACGACGCGCCGGGGGCGGAGCCCAATGCGCCGGCTCCGGTGGCCTGAACCTGAACGGACTGAAACATCATTGAACATGGACCGGCGAAAGCCGGTTCATGCATTTTGGAGTTCCGAACCATGACGATGCTGACTTGCGGCCGTTTTGTTCTCGACATGCAGCGGCCGCGTATCATGGCGATCATCAATACGACGCCGGATTCGTTCTCGGGTGACGGCCTGGCTGGCGACCTGAGCGGTGCGCTCGTCCGGGCCGAGCAGGCGCTTGCCGAGGGGGCAGACGTTCTCGACATCGGGGGCGAGTCATCGCGTCCGGGGGCCGAGCCGGTGAGCGAGCAGCAGGAACTGGACAGGGTGATGCCGCTTCTGGAGCGTCTTGCGGACGGACCGGTGCCGGTTTCGATCGATACCGTCAAGCCAGTCGTCATGCGTGCCGCACTGGCGGCTGGCGCCAGTCTGATCAACGATATCAACGGATTTCGTGCCGAAGGCGCGGTCGAAGCGGTCGCGTCCGGCAACGCCGCACTATGCGTGATGCACATGCAGGGTCGGCCGCGCACGATGCAGGCCGAGCCGCGCTACGATGATGTGGTGGGCGAAGTCAGGGCGTTTCTGCATGCGCGTGTCGACGTGCTACGCAGCGCCGGGGTTGCGGAGGCGCGTATCCTTCTCGATCCGGGATTCGGTTTCGGCAAGACGATCGAACACAACCTCGCGATGCTGCGCGACCTTGCCGCGTTTGGCGCGCGGGGCTATCCGGTCCTGGCGGGCTTGTCGCGCAAGTCGCTGCTTGGGACGTTGACCGGTCGCCCGATGGGAGAAAGAGCCATTGCCAGTGTGGTTGCCGCCGTGATTGCGGTGCAAGGCGGCGCGCGCATCGTGCGGGTGCATGACGTTGCGGCCACTCGGGACGCGTTGACGGTGTGGGAGGCGGTCGAGGGTGGCCAACCTTCCGTTTGAATCCGGACGTAACGCATTTGACGGTAGTTTGGGCGGGTGGTGCGATAATCGGGTTTTATCCAGAGCGGCGGAGGCAGGATGGGGCGCAAGTATTTCGGCACGGACGGTGTGCGTGGTCTGGTTGGCGAGGCGCCGATCACCCCTGATTTCGTGATGAGGCTGGGTTATGCCGCCGGGCGGGTGTTGGTGCAACACGAGAGCCTGCCGCGCGACGAACACCCTGCCGTGCTGATTGGAAAGGATACCCGCACCTCGGGTTACATGCTGGAGGCTGCGCTCGAAGCCGGCTTCTCGGCGGCCGGGGTGGATGTGCTGCTGGCCGGCCCGATGCCGACGCCGGCTGTGGCCTATCTGACGCGTGCGTTGCGTCTGCAGGCGGGGGTCGTGATCTCGGCGTCGCACAATCCATTCTATGATAATGGAATCAAGTTCTTCTCCGCGGGAGGGGCGAAGCTGCCGGACAGCATCGAGCGCGAGATCGAGGAACGGGTCGAGCAGCCGATGGGGTGCGTCGAGCCCGCCAAACTTGGCAAGGCGCGGCGAATGCGCGATGCCGCCGGGCGCTATATCGAGTTTTGCAAGAGTACCTTCCCCGGCGAGCTCGACCTGCGCGGCATGCGGATTGCGCTCGATTGTGCCCACGGTGCGGCCTATCACATTGCACCGAGCGTGTTTCACGAACTCGGCGCCGAGGTGTTTGCGGTTGGTGTCGAGCCCAATGGCGTCAACATCAATGACGGTGTGGGGGCCACCCGGCCGGAAAACCTGCAGCGCGCAGTGCTCGAGAATCAAGCCGATATCGGGATTGCGCTCGACGGCGATGGCGATCGCCTGATCATGGTCGATGCGCAGGGTGAGATCTACGACGGTGACAAGCTGATCTACGTGATCGCCGCGTCGCGCAAGGCGTCGGACAGGCTCGACGGCGTCGTTGGCACCCTGATGAGCAACCTTGGTTTCGAGCATGCGATCGAGCGGCTGGGAGTGCCCTTCGATCGTGCCAACGTTGGTGATCGGTATGTGCTGGAGCGGCTCCAGGAGCGGGGTTGGCGACTGGGCGGCGAAAATTCCGGACACATCATCTGCCTTGACTGCCACACGACCGGCGATGGGATCGTGTCGGCGCTTCAGGTGCTGGCGGCGCTCAAGTTGCAGGGCGTGACACTGAGCGAGGCGTGCAGCGATCTGGTTTTCTATCCGCAGAAACTCGTTAACGTGCGCCTGCCGTCCGGATTCGATTGGGCCGCCGACGCGGGTATAGCCCGCGCCCGCGCCGCCGCCGCCGCGGAACTCGGGGACAGTGGCCGTATCCTGCTCAGACCGTCCGGCACTGAGCCATTGCTGCGGGTAATGGTCGAGGGACGCGATGCAGCCCAGGTTGAGCGATTGGCGGCGGAGATTGCATCGATGGTGGCGCATGCCATGAATTAGGCCGGCGTCAGCGGCGACGATGCGGTTGTGCCCGACGTAACCGGGCGACCGTCACATGGCTGTAATCTTTGATTGTCACACTACGGTTCGGATTGGATCGACGCGAAAGCAGCTGCCCGTCGATCGACTGGACCGTTTTGTTTTTTCAAAGAGGAAGCGCAACATGAAACTCAAGCAATGTGTGATCGGGGCAGCCGTGGCCGGCATGCTGACCGGAGGGGTGAGTGCGACCGCGTTCGCTCGCGATAACATCCAGATCGCTGGTTCGTCGACGGTGCTGCCATTTGCCAGCATCGTGGCGGAAGAGTTTGGCAATGCCCTTGCACAGTTCAAGACGCCGGTCGTGGCCTCGGGCGGGTCCAGCGGCGGTTTGCGCCAGTTCTGCCAAGGTGTAGGTCCCAACACCATCGATATCGCCAACTCGTCGCGGCCGATCAAGTCGGCCGAAGTGGAAAGCTGCGCAGGCGCCGGTGTGAAGAACATCCACGAGATCAAGATCGGTTACGACGGCATCGTGTTCGCGTCGCGCGCCGACAAGGGTAGTTTCGCCCTGACGCCCAAGCATGTCTTTGCCGCCGCCGCCGCCGAAGTGCCGCAGGACGGCAAGATGGTCAAGAACCCCTACACCCGCTGGTCGCAGATCGATGCTTCGCTGCCCGATCAAGAGATCGTGCTGGTGATTCCCGGTAGCAACCACGGTACACGTGAAGTGTTCGAAGAGAAGGTGACGCACCCCGGTTGTGCCGAGTTTCCGGAGATCAAGGCGCTTGAGGGCGATGCCAAGAAAGCGGCGTGTAACAACCTGCGTCAAGACGGGCGCGTGATCGATATCGCCGGCGACTATACCGAAACACTGGGCCGCCTCGATGCGCAGGCGGACGCGGTCGGCGTCTTCGGTCTGAGTTTTTACGACCAGAACCGCGATCGCCTCAAGGTCGCAACGGTCGGTGGCGTCGTTCCCAGCCTCGCAACCGTGGCTTCGGGTGAATACCCGGTGTCGCGCCCGCTGTACTTCTATGTGAAGGGCGAGCACATCGGCGTGATTCCGGGTATCAATGAATACGTGGAATTCTTCCTGTCGGAGGCGGTGTCCGGTTCGGGCAGCCCGCTCGAGGCGGCCGGCCTGATTCCGCTGCCCGACGCCGAGCGCGCCCAGGTGCTTGCCGACTTCGCCGCTCGCAAGGTCGCGAGGTAATAAAAGCCGTTCCCGTCCTCGTCGGCAGCGTTGTTGGCGAGGGTGGGAATGATTCCTTGGGGAGTTCTCCGCGTCACACCTGCCGCCAGCGAATGATTGGAGCGGGATTGCGGCGCGAGGCTTCCAGGCTTCTGGAGTAAAGATGAGCAATTCGGTACTGATCGCAGGGCTGCTGATCCTGACCGCGCTCGCATACCAATTTGGCCTTACGCGCAGCCGTGCGATTGCCAATGGTCCGGTGAGGATGCACTCGCGGCCTGGGTACTATGGGCTGCTGGTGGCGCTTTGGTGTGGGTTGCCGGCGTTGGGCGTGTGGTTGGCATGGTTCCTGTTCGAGGCACGCATCGTCGAGTACATGGTGCTCGGCCAGATACAAGCCGAAGTCGGCGTGCTGGACGGCCAGCAGGCGATGGTGTTGTTGCGCCGGATCACTTCGATTGCCTCCGGCATCGGCGTGTCGGATACGCCGGCGGCCTACGAGTTGGCGGCGGCCGAGACGATGTCACGGTTGTGGGCGACCAGCCGGATGGCGCAGGTGGGTCTGATGGCCGCACTTGCCATGGGTGGTCTGATATGGGCGTTGAGACGCCTGACGCCGACCCTGCGAGCCAGGAATCACGTCGAAAAAGTCATGAGCGTGGTATTCGTGCTGTGCTCGACCATTGCGATCCTGACGACGGTGGGGATCGTTTTTTCAATGTTTGGCGAGGCGATGCGATTCTTCAGCTTCGTCAATCCGATCGATTTCTTCTTTGGTCTGAACTGGAATCCACGTTTCTCGACGGTCGGCTCCGGTGCGCAGGGTGATTTCGGCTTGATTCCGTTGCTGTGGGGTACGCTGATGATCAGCGGGATCGCCCTGCTCGTTGCGGTGCCGCTCGGTTTGATGAGCGCTGTGTTCATGGCGGAGTATGCACCCGATTGGTTTCGTTCCACCGCCAAGCCGCTGCTCGAAATACTGGCGGGGATTCCGACCATCGTTTATGGATTTTTCGCACTGGTTACGGTCGGCCCGTTTTTCCACGAACTCGGGCAGGCGATGGGATTGCAGATTCGGGCAACCAGCGCACTGACGGCCGGTGTGGTGATGGGCATCATGATCGTGCCCTTCATGTCCTCTCTGTCCGACGACATCATTACCCAGGTGCCGCGCATGATGCGGGATGGTTCGCTGGCGCTGGGGGCGACCAAGTCCGAAACGATACGCAAGGTCGTGTTGCCTGCCGCCTTGCCCGGTATCGTTGGTGCGTTTCTGCTGGCGGCAAGCCGGGCGATCGGCGAGACCATGATCGTGGTGCTGGCAGCCGGCAATAGCCCGGTTCTGCATGCGAACCCGTTCGAAGCCGTGTCCACCGTTACCGTGACCATCGTTAATCAGCTGACCGGCGACACCGATTTCGCCAGCCCGCAATCACTGGTGGCATTCGCGCTCGGGTTGACGCTGTTCGTGATCACCCTGGGGCTCAACGTCTTCGCGCTGTACATCGTGCGTAAGTACCGCGAACAGTACGATTAAGGAACATTCCATGAATCAGGAAGCACAGGCTCCCCGGGGAGCCCTCGAGATTCGTAAGCGGCAGATCGAGTCATCGCTGCAGCGACGCCATCGCACCGAGCGGACGTTTCGCGCTGTCGGGTTGGCTGCGGTCATCATGGGACTCGGTTTCGTGGCCCTGCTGTTCGCCACGATCCTGGCGAAGGGCTTGCCGGCATTCTGGCAGGCGACGGTGACGACCGAGGTGTTCTTCGATCCGGCAGTGATCAAGGTCGAGGCTCGGCCGGTGCGCGCCGCCGACGAGAATCCGCAGCAGTTTCGCGACCGCGAATTGGCGTGGCTGAATCGGCTCGGAATGGTCAACTGGAACCGCATCATCGAGGATACCCTCATCACGCACCTGCCCGACGCAGCCGAGAAGCGACCCTTGGTGCGCCAGTTGGTGACGAGCGGCGAACGTTTCAAGTTGCGCGACATGGTTGCGGCGGACCCCGGTTTGATCGGCAAGCGGGCGCAGGTCGAACTGTTGGCGGATGCAAACGTCGACGTCTGGTTGAAGGGCAACATCGACCGCAGCTTGGATGATAGCCAGCAGCAACTGAGACCCGAAGTGCGTGCGTGGGCCGATGAGCTCAAGGAACGAGGGGTGATCCAGAACAGCTTCAATACCAGCTTCTTCGTCAATCCGGACTCGCGCAGTTCACTGGCTTCGGCGGGCTTGGGGGGGGCGTTCATCGGTACGCTTTACATGATGGCGATCGTGATCTTCCTGTCGGTGCCGATCGGCGTACTCAGCGCGCTGTACCTGGAAGAGTTTGCGCCACGCAACCGCTTCACCGATCTGATCGAGGTGAACATCAACAACCTTGCCGCGGTACCGTCGATCATTTTCGGTCTGCTGGGGGCGGCCGTGTTCATCAACTGGCTGCATTTGCCGCTCTCGGCGCCGCTAGTGGGGGGGCTCGTGCTTTCGCTGATGACGCTGCCGACGGTGATCATCGCGACACGTTCGGCCTTGAAGGCGATTCCACCGTCGATTCGGCAGGCTGCGCTCGGAATCGGAGCGTCCAAGATGCAGACGATGTTCCATCATGTGCTACCCCTGGCGATGCCCGGTATCCTCACGGGGGCGATCATCGGTGTTGCGCAGGCGATCGGCGAAACCGCGCCGCTGCTGCTCATCGGCATGAGCGCGTTCGTCGCGACCTTGCCGGTTACGCCGCTGGACCAATCGGCGGCGCTCCCGGTACAGATCTACCTCTGGCAGGGCAACGAGTTGCGCAACTTTTTCGAGGCGCGCACCTCGGCGGCGATCATCGTGCTGCTGGCGCTGATGCTGAGTTTGAATGCACTCGCTATCTGGTTGCGGAAGAAATTTGAGAGAAGGTGGTAATCATGAAGATACAAGAGCCCATCATGCGGTCAATCGTGGCAAAGGATGAAGCCGTCAAGAAGCGCGAGCAGGCGCTGGTCAAGATGTCCGCGCGCGATGTAAAGGTTTTCTATGGCGAGTCCGAGGCGCTGCACGGCGTTGATCTGGACATCTACGAAAACGAGGTGATCGCGTTCATCGGCCCGTCGGGCTGCGGAAAGTCGACGTTTTTGCGTTGCCTGAACCGGATGAACGACACCATCGACGGATGCCGTGTGACCGGTGACATCAAGCTCGACGGCCAGGACATCTACGACCGTTCGCTTGACGTCGTCCTGCTGCGTGCGCAGGTCGGCATGGTGTTCCAGAAGCCGAATCCGTTCCCTAAGTCGATCTACGACAACATCGCCTATGGTCCGAAGTTGCACGGGCTGACCAAGACGCACGCGGATCTCGACGTGATCGTCGAGCAAAGCCTGACCCGCGCAGGCCTCTGGGACGAAGTCAAGGACCGCCTTGATGCCCCGGGGACCGGGCTGTCAGGGGGGCAGCAGCAGCGCCTGTGTATCGCGCGTGCGATCGCCGTCAGCCCCGAGGTGATCCTGATGGACGAACCCTGCTCGGCGCTCGATCCGATCGCGACGGCCAAGGTGGAGCAGCTCATCATCGAACTTTCGGACAACTACACCATCGCGATCGTGACGCACAACATGCAGCAGGCCGCGCGCGTGTCGAACCGAACGGCCTACTTCCATCTTGGCGATCTCGTCGAGGTCGACCAGACGCCCGAGTTGTTCACCAATCCGAAGAACCAGCGCACCGAAGACTACATCACCGGGCGTTTTGGTTGACATCGGCGACGTCAGGATACGCACATGGTAAAAGAAAGGATCTACAACGTACTCTTTCTTTGCGTCGGCAATTCGGCTCGCTCGATCATTGCCGAAGCGCTGCTCGAAGCTGAAGGAAAGGGGCGGTTTCATGCCTACTCCGCGGGCAGCCAGCCGCGTGGCGAAGTCAATCCCCTCGCACTCGACATGCTCGTGAAGACCGGTTTACCGGTCGAAGGGCTGAAGTCGAAGAGCTGGTCGGAGTTCGTCGGGCCGGATGCGCCGGAGATGGATTTCGTGATCACCGTGTGTGACAACGCAGCCGGCGAGGTTTGTCCGGTATGGCCCGGGCAACCCATGAACGCCCACTGGGGCGTGCCTGATCCGGCTGCGTGCGAGGGCGATGAGGTGGAGCGACATCTCGCTTTTGCCGACTGCTATCGGATGCTGCGCAATCGCATCGGCCTGTTCGTCAATCTGCCCCTGGCGTCGCTGGATCGTCTTTCCCTGCGCAGCCATATGGATAACATCGGGGCACTGTGCGACCCATCCCCCGATTAGCCCTGCCATCTCTTTGACGGCTGACTCGACATGCACCCGGTGGCTTTGTTGAGTCGGCTGGGCGAGGCTTCCTGAGTCGGTCTCAAGCGGATATACTAGCTCGTTTATTAACGGATCCGTATCCCTTTGGGCAACAAGCTGGTTATCGGTAACTGGAAGTCGAACGGGCGGCGTCTCGAGAACGAGGCGCTGCTCGGGGCTCTCCGTGCCCATTCGTCATCGGCCGTGAGTGTCGTCGTGTGCGTGCCGTATCCTTATCTCGATCAGGCAGGGCGTCTGCTGCAAGGTAGCGCAGTGGCGTTCGGGGCCCAGAATGTCAGCGGGCATCCCGACGGTGCATTTACCGGGGAGGTCAGTGCCGGGATGCTCGCTGATTGTGGTTGCAGCTATGTCATCGTAGGGCATTCCGAACGTCGCGCCTTGCTCGGGGAGACCGATGAAGACGTTGCGCGCAAAGCCGCGCTTGTCTTGCGGAGTGGTCTCGTGCCTGTGGTGTGCGTAGGCGAGACGCTTGCCGAGCGCGATGCGGGCGAGGTCGAGCGGGTCATCGCGCGTCAGTTGGATGCGGTCTGCGCGGCGTTCGAGATTGAGGAGCTCGCGCGGATCGTCGTAGCGTACGAGCCAGTGTGGGCGATCGGCACGGGTCGGTCGGCCGATGTGTCTCAAGTTCAGGCCGTGCTGGCATTTGTGCGCACGTGCCTGGCCGCGCGGCATGCGGCTGCGGCGAGGGCGAGGGTTCTGTATGGGGGGAGTGTCAAAGCGTCCTCCGCGTTGGCTTTGTTTGGTCTGCCGGATTGCGATGGCGGGCTGATTGGTGGGGCGTCATTGGTGGCTGAGGAGTTTCTTGCGATCTGCGAGGCGGCTGTGGTGGCGTCTAAGGGTGATTCAGTCAATGAGTGAAGTCTGCAATGGGTAGTTATCTGTTTTCGATCGTTCTGACGGTTCATGTCATCGTGGGTCTGAGCGTGATTGGTCTCGTGCTGATGCAGCATGGCAAGGGTGCTGATGCGGGGGCTGCGTTCGGCGGCGGTGGTGGTGGTTCTGCGGGTAGTCTGTTTGGTTCGTCGGGATCGGCGAATTTCCTGAGTCGTACCACGGCCATACTTGCGGCGGTGTTTTTCGTCACCAGTCTCGGATTGACGTTTCTGTCGAACAGCGCCGGGGCGCCAGCATCTAGTATCATGGAAGGGGCTGTTCCGGCACCTGTGCCGGCTGTCGAGTCGGGTGCGTCAGGCGAGGTGCAGGACGGTGGCTCGAACGCGCAGTCGATCCCGAAATAGTTTGCAACAGGATTTGCGCGCTCCAGGAAAAGCCGTATAATTATGTCTTCGCTTTAAACCGTGCCGACGTGGTGAAATTGGTAGACACGCCATCTTGAGGGGGTGGTGGCGCAAGCCGTGTGAGTTCGAGTCTCACCGTCGGCACCATAAAGAATAGCCCGCAAAAAGCGGGCAATTTTATGTTGCGTAGTGCGGCATAATCAGAAATCAACTTTGAGGGAAGCGCGATGCTGGAAAATTATTTTCCTGTGCTGGTCTTTGTCATCGTGGGTCTCGGTTTTGGTTTCATACCCATCATTTTGGGGCGGTTGGTTGCGCCTTACCGGCCCGATAGTGAAAAGAACTCTCCCTATGAGTGCGGTTTCGAAGCTTTCGAAGACGCGCGGATGAAGTTCGATGTTCGCTATTATCTGATTGCCATTCTCTTCATTCTCTTCGATCTTGAGATCGCTTTCCTGTTTCCTTGGGCTACGGTGTTCCAGGAGTTCGTGGCTGCAGGTGAGCATGCCTGGTTTGTATTCGGGTCGGTCATGGTGTTTTTGACGGTGCTGGTTGTCGGCTACATCGTCGAGTGGAAAAACGGCGCGCTGGATTGGGAGTAAGCCATGAGCATCGAAGGTGTGTTTCGTGAGGGCTTCGTAACCACATCGCTCGACACGGTTATCAACTGGACTCGCACGGGCTCTCTTTGGCCGATGACGTTCGGGTTGGCCTGTTGTGCGGTCGAGATGATTCATGCGGGCTGTTCCCGCTACGACCTCGATCGTTTCGGGGTGGTCTTTCGGCCCAGTCCGCGCCAGTCCGATCTCATGATCGTGGCGGGAACCTTGTGCAACAAGATGGCGCCGGCCTTGCGCAAGGTTTATGACCAGATGGCGGAGCCGCGCTGGGTCATCTCGATGGGTTCCTGTGCCAATGGTGGTGGCTACTACCATTATTCCTATTCGGTTGTGCGCGGCTGTGATCGCATCGTGCCGGTGGATGTCTATGTGCCGGGCTGTCCGCCGACCGCCGAAGCATTGTTGTACGGCATCATCCAGCTGCAGAACAAGATCAAGCGCACCAACACCATTGCACGTTGACGGATCGCCACTCATGAGCGCGAAGCTTGAACGTTTGAGTCAAACCCTCCGAGATGTGCTCGGTGAGGCATTGCAGTCGCTGGTCGTCGATCGTGGTGAGCTGACGATCGAGGTTGCGGCGAGCGAGTATCTAAGGGTCGCGCAACTGCTTCGCGATCATCCCGAGCTGAGTTTCGAGCAGTTGCTCGATGTGTCCGGCGTCGATTATTCGGCTTACAAGAACGAGACGAGGGACGGTCGGCGGTTTGCGGCGGCGAATCATCTGCTGTCGATCAAGCACAACTGGCGTTTGCGCTTGCGCGCCTTTGCTCCCGAAGATGGTTTTCCGGTGTTGGCATCGCTGGTGCCGGTCTGGCCAAGTGCGAACTGGTACGAACGAGAAGCTTTCGATCTGTACGGAATCATGTTCGAAGGGCATCCGGACCTGCGCCGTATTCTCACCGATTACGGTTTCGTCGGCCATCCGTTCCGCAAGGATTTCCCGGTTTCGGGCTATGTCGAAATGCGCTACGATCCCGAAGCCGGTCGCGTGGTTTACCAGCCAGTGACGATCGAGCCGCGCGAAGTCACGCCGCGCATCGTTCGCGAAGAAAAATACGGGGATGTCGGGCATGGCTGAGATTCGCAACTACACGATCAACTTCGGTCCCCAGCATCCGTCCGCGCACGGTGTGTTGCGGCTGGTTCTGGAGCTCGATGGCGAAGTGGTCGAGCGCGCCGATCCGCATATTGGCCTGTTGCATCGTGGAACCGAAAAGCTCGCCGAGACGCGTACATGGGTGCAGTCGGTGCCTTACATGGATCGCCTCGACTATGTGTCGATGATGTGCAATGAGCATGCCTACTGTATGGCGATCGAGCGCCTGCTCGGCATACAGGTGCCGGAGCGCGCTCAATACATCCGGGTGATGTTCGACGAGATCACCCGAGTCCTGAATCACCTTCTGAACATCGGCACCCATGCGCTCGACATCGGCGCGATGACGATGGTTCTGTATACCTTCCGTGAGCGCGAAGATCTCATGGATGCCTACGAGGCAGTGTCGGGCGCGCGCATGCACGCTGCATACTACCGGCCGGGCGGCGTCTATCGTGACCTGCCCGATCGGATGCCCAAATACGAGGTCAACAAGTTCCGCAATGCGAAGGTGGTCAAGGAACTCAATGCTGCGCGCGACGGTTCGTTGCTTGATTTCCTGGAAGATTTCACCGATCGCTTTCTGCGCTACTGTGACGAATACGAAACCCTCCTGACCGACAACCGGATCTGGAAGCAGCGGACCGTCGGCATCGGGGTCGTATCGCCCGAGCAGGCCAAAGCGTGGGGTTTCACCGGGCCGATGCTGCGCGGTTCCGGGGTAGAGTGGGATCTGCGCAGGAAGCAACCCTACGAAGTGTATGACCGGATGGAATTCGAAGTTCCGGTCGGTGTGAACGGCGACTGTTACGACCGGTATCTGTGTCGTATGGAAGAGATGCGCCAGTCCAACCACATCATCAAGCAGTGCATAACGTGGTTGCGCAAAAATCCCGGCCCGGTGATTGTCGACAACCACAAGGTTGCGCCGCCGCCGCGGGCCAGCATGAAGTCGAACATGGAAGAGTTGATCCATCACTTCAAGCTGTTTACCGAGGGTATGCATGTTCCCGAGGGCGAAGTTTACGCCGGGGTCGAGCATCCCAAGGGCGAGTTCGGGGTTTATGCGGTGTCCGACGGCGCAAACAAGCCTTACCGAATCAAGCTGCGTGCCCCTGGTTTTGCGCATTTGGCCGCGATGGATGAAATTGCGCGGGGCCACATGATTGCGGACGTTGTTGCGATCATCGGCACCATGGACGTCGTGTTCGGCGAGATCGATCGCTGACGGCACGAAGCGAACAAACAGGCAACCGGAAGACGAGCACCCAATGCTGAGTCAGGAATCGCTGCAACTCATTGATCGCGAGATCGCCAAGTATCCTTCGGACCAGAAGCAGTCGGCAGTCATGGCTGCCCTGCGCATAGCCCAGGTCGAGAAGGGCTGGCTGCCGCGCGAGCTGATCGATTTCGTCGCGGCTTATCTGGAGATGCCCCCGATCGCTGCGTTCGAAGTCGCGAGCTTCTACAACATGTACGACCTCGAGCCGGTGGGTCGGCACAAGATCACGGTGTGCACGAACCTGCCCTGTGCGCTGTCCGGTGGTGTCCATGCGGCAGACTATGTCAAGCAGAAGCTCGGGATCGGGTTCAACGAAACCACGCCCGACGGCAAGTTCACGTTGAAGGAAGGCGAGTGCATGGGGGCCTGTGGTGACGCACCGGTGCTGCTCGTGAACAACCACAAAATGTGCAGCTGGATGACTCGCGAAAAGATCGACCAGCTGCTCGCCGAGCTGGAAAGCAAATGAGCGCACGCGAACTGATTCTCGCCGGGACCGACGGCGACCGCGCCTGGCGGCTACAGGACTATCTGGCGCGAGGTGGATACACAGCACTGAAGAAGATCCTCGCCGACAAAGCCACGCCGGATGCAATCATTGCCGAGCTGAAGGCTTCGGTGTTGCGCGGACGCGGCGGCGCGGGCTTCCCGACCGGGTTGAAGTGGAGTTTCATGCCGCGTGCGTTCCCTGGCGACAAGTACCTCGCCTGTAACTCGGACGAAGGCGAGCCGGGCACTTTCAAGGATCGTGATATCCTGCGCTTCAATCCGCATACCGTGATCGAAGGCATGACCATTGCAGCGTACGCGATGGGTGCCGTGCGCGGTTACAACTACATCCACGGCGAAATTTTCGAGATCTACGAGCGCTTCGAGGAGGCGCTGGCCGAGGCGCGCGCCGCGGGCCTGTTGGGCCGGAACATTCTCGGGAGCGATTTTTCGTTCGATCTGTTCGCTCACCATGGGTACGGCGCCTATATCTGCGGCGAGGAGACCGCCCTGCTCGAATCGATCGAGGGCAAGAAGGGGCAGCCGCGCTTCAAACCACCATTCCCGGCGAGTTACGGTCTTTACGGCAAGCCGACCACGATCAACAACACCGAGACCTTCGCATCGGTGCCGTTCATCATGAACATGGGCGGACAGGGCTTTCTCGAACTCGGCAAGCCCAACAACGGCGGTACCAAGCTCTTTTCGGTCTCGGGCCAGGTGAACCGGCCGGGGAACTACGAGATCGAGCTCGGTACGCCGTTTGCCGAGCTGCTCGAAATGGCCGGCGGGATGCGCGCGGGGCGCAAGCTCAAGGCGGTGATCCCGGGAGGCTCGTCGTCGCCCGTGGTGCCGGCAGACGTGATGATGGATTGCACGATGGACTACGACTCGATTGCCAAGGCAGGCTCGATGCTCGGTTCCGGCGCGGTGATCGTCATGGACGAAACTGTCTGCATGGTCAAGGCTCTCGAACGGCTGTCGTATTTCTATTTCGAAGAGTCATGCGGGCAATGCACGCCCTGTCGTGAAGGCACGGGGTGGCTCTATCGGGTCATTCATCGTATCGAGCACGGTTTGGGGCGACCCGACGATCTCGATCTGCTCGGTTCGGTCACGACCAACATCATGGGTCGCACGATCTGCGCCCTTGGCGATGCGGCCTCGATGCCGGTGCAAAGCTTCGTCAAGCACTTCGGTTCCGAGTTCGAGTACCACATCCAGAACAAGAAATGTCTTGTGCCGCCCGAAGTGCAGTACGACGGCAGCCAAATTTATGTGAGACCGTCATGCTAGAGATCGAAATCGACGGCAAGGCGCTGTCCGTCGACGACGGAAGCACCATCATGGACGCCGCGGCCAAGGCTGGCGCGTACATCCCCCACTTCTGCTACCACAAGAAGTTGTCGATCGCTGCGAACTGCCGGATGTGTCTGGTGCAGGTCGAGAAGGCGCCCAAGCCCTTGCCGGCCTGTGCGACCCCGGTGACCAACGGCATGAAAGTGTGGACCCATTCCGAAGCTGCGGTGAAAGCCCAGAAAGGGGTGATGGAGTTCCTGCTGATCAACCATCCGCTCGACTGCCCCATCTGTGACCAGGGCGGCGAGTGTCAGCTGCAGGATCTGGCGGTCGGTTACGGTAGCAGTCAGTCGCGTTATCAAGAAGAAAAGCGCGTGGTTCTGAACAAGAATCTCGGCTCGCTCGTCTCGACCGACATGACCCGTTGCATCAATTGCACTCGCTGTGTTCGATTCACTACCGAGATCGGCGGGCAGATGGAACTCGGGCAGGCCTTTCGCGGCGAGCATGCGGAGATCATGCCCTTCATCGAAAAGACGGTCGATTCCGAATTGTCGGGCAACATCATCGACCTTTGTCCGGTCGGCGCGCTCACCTCGAAGCCGTTCCGCTTTTCAGCCCGTACATGGGAGCTGTCGCGGCGCAAGTCGGTAAGCCCGCACGATTCGCTCGGTTCGAACCTGATCGTCCAGGTCAAGCATGACGTGGTCAAACGTGTGCTACCGCTCGAGAACGAAGAAGTCAACGAGTGCTGGCTGTCTGACAAGGATCGATTCTCGTACGAGGGTCTGAACAGTGACGAGCGTCTCGTTTCGCCCATGATCAAGCAGGGTAGGGAATGGAAGCGGGTCGATTGGCAGGAGGCTCTGGAGTTCACCGCCAATGGGCTCAAGTCGGTGATTGACGAGCACGGTGCGAGCCAGGTCGGCGCGCTGGGTTCTCCGCATGCGACGGTCGAGGAACTCTTCCTGTTGCAGCAATTGATGCGCGGGCTCGGTTCCAAGAATGTCGATTTCAGACTGCGGCAGAGTGATTTCCGCGCGGACGGGCGGCGTGCTGGCGCACCATGGCTGGGCATGCCGATTGCGGGCGTTGGCGAGCTCGATCGCCTGCTGGTAGTGGGCAGCTTCCTGCGCAAGGACACGCCGCTGCTGGCGCAGCGTGTTCGGCAGGCCGCCAAGCGCGGCCTGCACGTCTCGGTCGTCGGGCCGACCTCGGAAGACTGGTTGCTGCCGGTCAAGGCGCGGGCGCTCGTTGCGCCGTCGCAGATGGTCGATACCCTGTTGCAGGTCGTGTTTGCACTGGCGGACGAGAAGGGACTCGATGTGGGCGACGGTTTCGCCAACGCGAGGCCGGCGGTCATTTCCGAAGGAGCTCGCGCCGTCGCGCTGAGTCTCGCAAGTGGTCGCAAGTCTGCGGTGTGGCTGGGGAATCTCGCCGTGCAGCATGCGCGGGCAGCTGAACTCACGATGCTCGCAGCCGAAATCGCTCGTCTCGCCGAAGGCGTCTACGGTGTGATTGGCGAGGCGGCCAACAGTGTGGGAGGTTATCTTGCGGACGCGGTCCCGCATGCCGGTGGTTTGAACGCCGGGCAGATGATCGACGAGCCACGCCGGGCGTATGTATTGCTCAATGCCGAACCCGCGCTGGATTTCGCCAATGCCGCAGCCAGCGTGCGGGCGCTGGAAAGTGCGCGGCTGGTCGTTGCGCTTGCGAGCTTTGCGACCCCGTCGCTGCTGGATTGCGCCGATGTGTTGCTACCGGTTTCTCCCTTCACCGAAACTTCGGGTACCTTCGTGAGTACCGAAGGGCGGGTGCAGTCCTTCGCCGCCGTTGCCAAGCCCAGGGGAGATGCGCGGCCCGCCTGGAAGGTATTGCGTGTGCTCGGCAACATTCTGTCCTTGGCCGGTTTCGAGTACAACGACTCGGAGGCGGTCGCGGCCGCAGCGCTCGGGCGGGACGTCGCGTCGCGGCTCGACAACCGGGTGGACGGCATTCTTCATGCGGCGACGCTCCCGCGTGAAGGGCTTGAGCGGGTTGCGGATGTGCCGATACATTTCGCTGACCCATTGGTGCGTCAGGCCAAGTCGTTGCAGCGCACCCGCGACGCTGGCGCACCGGCCGTGCGGGTTAACCCCGAGACGCTGGCGGCGTTGGGTATTGCGGCAGGCGAGCGGGTGCGCGTGAAGCAAGGGGACGTTTCGGCAGAACTGGTCGTGATCGAGGATCCGGCCGTTGCCATCCGGTGTCTGCGGGTTCCGGCGGCGCATGCCGCGACGGCAGCGCTTGGTGCGATGAGCGGTTCAATCAGCATGGAGCGCGTGTGATGGACGGCTTGCTCGAACCCATTTCGCAGTTTTTCGGTCCGGTTTGGCCGTTGGTCTGGACACTGGTCAAATTCGTGGCGATCGTCGCGCCCTTGTTTCTGTGCGTAGCCTATCTGACCTTGGCCGAACGAAAGGTCATTGGCTACATGCAGGTGCGTATCGGCCCGAACCGGGTCGGCCCGGCCGGTCTGCTGCAGCCGATCGCAGACGGCGTCAAGTTGTTGCTCAAAGAGATCATCGTGCCCTCGGGGGCCAGCAAGGGCTTGTTCATCTTCGGCCCCGTGTTCGCACTGGCACCTGCGCTGATAGCATGGGTCGTCATCCCGTTCAATGAAGGGGTGGTGGTGGCGGACATCAATGCCGGCCTATTGCTGTTGCTCGCAATCACGTCGATCGAGGTTTATGGCGTGATCATCGCGGGCTGGGCGTCCAACTCGAAGTACCCGTTCCTCGGCGCGATGCGCGCCGCGGCCCAGATGGTGTCGTATGAAGTCGCGATGGGCTTCGCGCTGATCTGCGTGTTGCTGATATCCGCGAGCCTGAACCTCACCGATATCGTAATGGGTCAGGCGAAGGGCAGCTTCGCCGACATGGGGCTGGGTTTCCTGTCATGGAACTGGTTGCCGCTTCTGCCGATGTTCGTGATCTTCGTGATCTCGGGCATTGCAGAAACCAACCGCGCACCGTTCGACGTGGTCGAAGGCGAAGCCGAGGTCGTGGCGGGCCATATGGTGGAGTACTCGGGAATGGCGTTCGCGCTGTTCTTTCTGGGTGAATACGCCAACATGATTCTGGTTTCGATGATGACTTCGCTGCTGTTCCTCGGCGGCTGGTTGTCTCCGGTGGGTTTCCTGCCCGATGGTTTCTTCTGGCTCGCGCTGAAGACCTCCTGCATCCTGTTCCTGTTCCTGTGGGCGCGCGCGACCTTCCCGCGCTTCCGCTACGACCACATCATGCGGCTGGGCTGGAAAGTGTTCGTCCCCATCACGATTGCTTGGGTGATCGTGGTTGCGGTGTGGATGATGACGCCGCTGTCTATCTGGAACTGAGAGGCTGATGATGGGTGCCAATGATTACATCGGTAGCCTGTTCCTGAAGGAACTGGTAAAGGGTATGGCGCTGACGGGCAGACACCTGTTCGCACGCAAGATCACGGTGCAGTTTCCTGAGGAAAAGACGCCGCAGAGCCATCGGTTTCGCGGCTTGCATGCGCTGCGTCGCTATCCGAATGGCGAGGAGCGATGCATCGCCTGCAAATTGTGCGAGGCAGTATGCCCGGCGATGGCAATCACGATCGAGTCCGATCAGCGCGACGATGGTTCGCGGCGGACCACGCGTTACGACATCGACCTCACCAAGTGCATCTTCTGCGGCTTTTGCGAAGAGGCCTGTCCGGTAGACGCGATCGTGGAGACGCGGGTGCTTGAGTACCACGGCGAGCGGCGTGGCGATCTGTATTACACCAAACAGATGTTGTTGGCGGTGGGCGACCGCAACGAAGCCCAGATCGCCGCCGACCGGGAAGCCGACGCGCAGTATCGCTGAAAGCCCACAAGCACCGACTACGGAGGAGACCCCGTCGAGGGTCAACAAAGAGAATGGAATTCAAGACTTTCGTCTTTTACGTGTTCGCAGCGATTCTGGTCTTCGCGGGGCTGCGGGTGATCACGGCGCGCAACACGATTCATGCGGCACTGTATCTGGTTCTGGCGTTCGTGAGCGCAAGCGGAATCTGGATGCTGCTGCAGGCCGAATTCCTCGCGATTACGCTGGTACTGGTATACGTGGGCGCGGTGATGGTTTTGTTCCTGTTCGTGGTCATGATGCTCGACATCAACACGGCACGGCTGCGCGAGGGTTTCTGGCGCTATCTGCCGGTCGGTGGGTTGGTGGGGATTCTGCTCGTGGTCGAAATGTCGCTGGTGCTGGGCGCCCGTTATTTCGGTGTCGAGGCGATGCCTGCGCCGGCAGCGGCGGCGGCCGACTACAGCAATACCCGTGAAATCGGCCGACTGCTTTACACCGACTATGTTTATCCGTTCGAACTGGCCTCGCTGCTGCTGCTGGTGGCCATGATCGCCGCGGTGACGCTCACCCTCAGGAAGCGCAAGGGCGTCAAGGCAATCGATCCGAACGAGCAGGTTTACGTCAGGCGCGAGGGCCGCGTGCGGCTCGTCTCGATGCCGACCGAAAAAGAATAAGACCGTGCTGACCAAAGACGTCAGGCCAATCAGGGGGTTTTGTTGATGCTTTCGCTTTCCCACTTTCTCATCCTGGGCGCGATCTTGTTCGCGATCAGCGTGGTCGGTATCTTCCTCAACCGGAAGAACCTGATCGTGCTGCTGATGGCCATCGAGTTGATGCTTCTCGCGGTGAATCTCAACTTCATAGCGTTCTCGCATTATCTGGGCGACCTGTCGGGTCAGATCTTTGTTTTCTTCATCCTTACCGTTGCAGCCGCCGAAAGTGCGATCGGGCTTGCAATTCTGGTGGTGTTGTTCCGCAACCTGCGGACCATCCACGTGGATGATCTGGACAGCCTAAAGGGTTAAGGAAGCGACGGACATGCAAAGTCTCTATCTACTGGTTCCGCTCGCGCCGCTGGCCGGCGCCATTCTGGCCGGACTATTCGGCAAGCTCATCGGGCGCCGCGCGGCGCACGTCGTCACGATCGCAGGCGTGCTGGTGGCGTTCATCGCCTCGGTTGTCATTTATCAGGATGTCGCCGCCGGCAATACCTTCAACGGTACGATCTACACCTGGATGGAGAGCGGTGGGTTGAAGTTCGAAGTCGGCTTCCTCATCGATTCGCTGACCGTGATGATGATGCTGGTGGTCACGTTCGTGTCGCTGATGGTGCACCTCTACACCATCGGTTACATGCACGAGGATCCGGGCTATCAGCGGTTCTTCAGCTATATCTCGCTGTTCACCTTCTCGATGCTGATGCTGGTGATGTCGAACAACTTCCTCCAGCTGTTTTTCGGCTGGGAAGCGGTAGGCTTGGTCTCGTATCTGCTGATCGGCTTCTGGTACGAGCGGCCGACCGCAATCTACGCCAACCTCAAGGCTTTCCTGGTGAACCGCGTCGGGGATTTCGGTTTCCTGCTCGGAATCGGCTTGGTCGCGGCCTACGCCGGAACGCTCAACTACGCGGAGGTGTTCGCCCAGGTGGACACGCTCGTTTCCCAGCAGGTTGCTTTCACGGGTTGGCCGTTGATAACCGCGATCTGCATCTGCCTGTTCATCGGCGCGATGGGCAAGTCGGCTCAGGTGCCGCTGCATGTGTGGCTGCCCGACTCGATGGAAGGTCCGACACCGATTTCGGCGCTGATCCACGCTGCGACGATGGTGACGGCAGGTATTTTCATGGTGGCAAGGATGTCACCGCTGTTCGAGCTGTCCGACACAGCGCTGTCGTTCGTCTTGGTGATCGGCGCCACTACTGCGCTGTTCATGGGTTTTCTCGGTATCGTGCAGAACGACATCAAACGTGTCGTGGCGTACTCGACGCTGTCACAGCTGGGTTACATGACCGTAGCGCTGGGGGTTTCGGCATATTCCGCCGCGGTGTTCCACCTGATGACGCATGCGTTCTTCAAGGCCTTGCTGTTTCTTGGCGCCGGTTCGGTCATCATGGGCATGCATCATGATCAAGACATGCGCAACATGGGTGGGCTGTGGAAGTACATGCCGATCACATGGTTCACATCCTTGCTGGGCTCGCTCGCGCTGATCGGCTTTCCGCTCTTCGCCGGTTTTTACTCGAAGGATTCGATCATCGAAGCCGTGCATGCGGCCAATATTCCGGGGGCCGGCTACGCGCTGTTCTGTGTCCTGCTGGGCGTGTTCGTAACCGCGTTCTACTCGTTCCGGATGTACTTCCTGGTGTTCCACGGCAAGGAGCGCTTTGGTCAGGCGCATCACGACCACGGTCACGACGACGGGCATGCGGCCGACGATCATGCGCACGACGGGCACGCCGATGCTCACGCGACGACGGATCACGACGATCATGAGGAGGAGCACCATCATGGTCTAGCGCCGGGGCAGAAGCCGCATGAGTCGCCGTGGGTCGTCACAGTGCCACTGATACTGCTTGCGATTCCCTCGGTCATCATCGGCTTCATCACGATAGAACCGATGTTGTTCGGCGACTGGTTCAAGGACAACATCGCCCTTGCGGCCCACCATGTGGGTCTCAAGGAGCTCGAGGCCAACTTCCACGGCCCTCTTGCCATGGCGCTGCACGGGCTGCAGACGGCACCTTTCTGGTTGGCGATAAGTGGTGTGGGGCTGGCATGGTTCTTTTACATGGTGCGGCCCGACATTCCCGCGGCGATTCAACGCACCTTCCAGCCGTTGCACACGCTGTTGGAGAACAAGTACTACTTCGATCGCTTCAACGAAGTGGTGTTTGCCGGCGGGTCGCGCATGCTCGGCGGTGGTTTGTGGCGAGTCGGCGATCGAGGCCTGATTGATGGCGTAATCGTGAATGGCGGCGCGCGCATGGTTGGATGGATTGCCCAAGCGACGCGCCTGTTCCAGACCGGGCATCTGTATCAGTATGCATTTGCAATGATCATCGGGGTCTTCGCTCTGCTGACCTTCTGGTTCAACGCAGGTTGAACCAGTGCGTGGAAATTCTCGTTGGATGACGCGGAATAACGACAAACGCACCATTGTTGGTGCAATGAACGGAAAGCAACAATGACGGGTATGCCATTACTCAGCCTGGCGATCTGGATTCCGATCCTGGGCGGATTGCTTGTGCTGGCCACGGGGTCCGATCGCAATGCGGAACTTGCGAGGAAGCTTGCGCTAGCGGTTGCGGTCGCCGGTTTTGCGGTTACCTTGCCCTTGTTCACCCAGTTCGACACGAGCACGAGCGCGATGCAGTTCCAGGAGTTCGGTGCCTGGATCCCGCGTTTCAACGTCAATTATCACCTCGGCGTCGATGGCATATCGATGCTCTTCGTCGTGCTCAACGCCTTCGTCACGATCATGGTGGTTCTGGCGGGCTGGCAGGTGATTCAGGACAAGGTGGCGCAGTACATGGCCGCCTTCCTGATCATGTCCGGCTTGATGAACGGAATCTTCTCCGCGCTGGATGGCATCCTGTTCTATGTCTTCTTCGAGGCCTCGCTGATTCCGCTTTATCTGATCATCGGTATCTGGGGCGGGCCGAGAAGGGTGTACGCGGCGATCAAGTTCTTCCTCTATACCCTGGCCGGTTCGTTGTTGATGCTGGTCGCCCTGCTGTACCTGTTCATCGAGTCGGGTGGTTCGTTCAGTATTCTGGAATGGCATCGTTTGCCGCTCGGCATGACGCCGCAGACGCTGGTGTTCTGGGCTTTCCTGATCGCGTTCGCGGTCAAGGTGCCGATGTGGCCGGTACATACTTGGTTGCCGGATGCGCATGTCGAGGCACCCACCGGCGGTTCGGTCGTGCTGGCTGCGATCGCGCTGAAGCTCGGTGCGTATGGGTTCCTGCGGTTCTCGTTGCCGATCGTTCCGGATGCGTCGCAGGCCATGGCTCCGGTGGTGATCACGCTGTCCCTGATCGCGGTGGTCTACATCGGCCTGGTCGCGCTGGTGCAGACCGACATGAAGAAATTGGTCGCCTACTCGTCGATTTCTCACATGGGTTTCGTGACGCTCGGTTTCTTCATGCTCAACACCCTGGGGATCGAGGGGGCGCTGGTGCAGATGATTTCGCACGGCTTCGTTTCCGCGGCGATGTTCCTGTGCATCGGGGTGCTCTACGATCGTATGCATTCGCGTGAGATCGCGGACTACGGCGGTGTCGTCAAGACCATGCCGAAGTTTGCCGCCTTCTTCATGCTGTTTGCGATGGCGAATGCGGGCTTGCCTGGCACCAGCGGTTTCGTGGGTGAATTCATGGTCATTCTGGGGGCAGTCGAATTCAACTTCTGGATCGGTTTCATCGCCGCGACCACGCTGATTCTGGGGGCAGCGTACACGCTCTGGATGTACAAGCGGGTCGTGTTCGGCAAGGTGGCGAACCATCATGTCGCCGAACTCGAAGACATCAACACGCGCGAATTCGTGTTCCTGGGGATTCTCGCACTGTGCGTGCTGGCGATGGGTCTTTATCCGTTCCCATTCACCGAAGTCATGCATGCGTCTGTAACCGAACTCCTGCGGCATGTCGCCGTGAGCAAGCTCTGAACGAGCAGCCGAGCCACTTTTCCGGACTGGTAAGAAGATGAATTTCGTTGTTCCTGACTTCTATCCTGCAGCGGCGGAGATCTTCGTCGCGGTGATGGCTTTGGTGATCATGCTGGCGTTCACCTTCTTTCGCAGCATCGCGCGCAGCCTCGCCTATTTTTTGACCCAGGCGACCCTGGTGGGGGCGGCCTTCATCACGATCTGGACCCTGGACGGGCAGGTGACGCTGACGTTCAATAACATGTTCATCTCGGATCTGCTGGGCGATCTGCTGAAGCTCACGATCTACTTCTCGGTGGCGGTCGGCCTGCTGTATGGCCGCGGCTATCTGTCGGACCGGAATATGGACCGGCCCGAGTATTTTCTGCTCGCGTTGCTAATGACGCTTGGCATGATGGTGATGGTGACCGCCAATCACATGTTGTCGCTTTACATGGGGCTGGAAATGATGTCGCTGTCGCTGTATGCGATGGTGGCTTTCGACCGCGATTCGGTGCGTTCGACCGAGGCGGCGATGAAGTACTTCGTGCTCGGGGCGCTCGCGTCCGGATTGCTGCTCTATGGCATGTCGATGATCTATGGCGCAACCGGCAGCATGGATTTCTCGAGCATCGCCCAGAGCGTCTATAACCAGTCTGCGAACAAGACTGTGTTGATGTTCGGTCTGGTCTTCGTGGTGGCCGGGCTCGCGTTCAAGCTGGGGGTGGTGCCCTTCCACATGTGGGTACCCGATGTCTATCAGGGCGCGCCGACGGCCGTCACGCTCATGATCGCTACCGCGCCCAAACTTGCGGCGTTTGCGATCTCGCTGCGCATGCTGGTCTTCGGCTTGTTCGAACTGGCCGACCAGTGGCAGTCGATGCTGATGTTCCTCGCGGTGCTGTCCATCGTGCTTGGTAATCTCGCCGCGATCGCGCAGACCAATCTTAAGCGCATGCTGGCGTATTCCGGTATTTCGCACATGGGCTTCGTGCTGCTCGGCCTGCTGTCGGGCGTGGTGGATGGTGACCGGCAGTTCGCGCTTAATGCCTACAGTTCGGCGATGTTCTACGCCGTTTCGTATGTGATCATGAGCCTGGCGTCGTTCGGCATGGTGGTCTTGTTGTCGCGCGCGGGCTTCGAAGCTGAGAACATCGAGGATTTCAAGGGTCTCAACAAGCGCAGTCCGTGGTTTGCGTTGATGATGATGATCGTGATGTTCTCGATGGCGGGCATTCCGTTCTTCATTGGTTTCTTCGCCAAGCTGTCGGTATTGCAGGCAGTCGTGCAGGCTGGCTACATCTGGCTTGCGCTGGTTGCCGTCCTGATGTCGGTCGTGGGCGCCTATTACTATCTGCGGGTGGTCAAGGTCATGTACTTCGACGAACCCACTGATACCGCGCCGATCAATGCGCCGGCGGATGTGCGGGTGATGCTCTCGGCCAACGGTGTGGCGATTGCAGTGCTCGGTTTGCTGCCACAGGGTTTGATGTCATTGTGTGCCTATGCGTTGATCGCGTCGCTATAACGAAGGGCGCATGGGCGTGCACACCGGGTGGGTGTCAACGGTTGCAGCGCGATGATTGGGACCGCCGAGACGTCGTCGCGAGATCCGCTGGAAGAGCGTGGGTTGGAGTCGGCGCGGGTTTTCAAGGGAAAGCTGCTCGAGATCCATTGTGACCGCGTCGAGCTGCCGGACGGCAACGAGGCAACCCGGGAGTATGTCCGCCATCCGGGCGCGGTCGTCGTCGTGGCGGAACTGCCCGATGGTCGCTTGCTGTTCGAGCGCCAATTCCGTTATCCGTTGCGGCGGGCGTTCATCGAGTTGCCAGCCGGAAAGATCGATGCCGGCGAAGAAATCCTGAGTTGTGCAATGCGCGAGCTGCGCGAAGAGACCGGCTATGAAGCCGCGCAGTGGCTTCACCTTGGCGTGATGCATCCATGCATCGGCTATTCGGACGAACACATCGAGATTTTCCTGGCGCGTGAACTGACGCATGTTGGCAATGCGCTTGATGCGGGCGAGTTTCTGGAAGTTTTCAGCATGTCTTTCGACGAAGCCCGCGAGGCGGTGTTCGCGGGCCGCATCACCGATGGGAAAACCATCACGGCGCTGTTCATCGCACAACCGCATCTGGATTGAATCGATGCCCTGCCTGCTTTGAGGTGTGGGCAGGGTAGGGGGCAGGATCCGCGCAATTGAATTCAAGTTGTTGCCCGGCTTGGTCGCGTGCGCCGCTTTGCTGCACAATGTCGGCCTGTCCAAACCGTGATGTCGCATGCGTTACGAATTTCTCGTCGGTCTTCGCTATACCCGTTCGCGCAAGCGAGCCCAAGGGCGCAATCAGTTCATTTCGTTCATATCGCTGGTGTCGATGCTGGGGACCGCGCTCGGGGTCGCGGCGCTCATCGTGGTGCTGTCGGTGATGAATGGTTTCCAGGAGGAGTTGCGCACCCGCATCCTTGGTGTGGCCTCCCATATCCAGATCAGCGGCTACGAGGGGGCGATGTCGGCCTGGCAGCAGGTGTCGGAGCAGGCCCAGCGCCATCCGGACGTGCGGGCCAGTGCGCCCTATGTCCAGGAGCAGGGACTGTTGTCGTTCGATGAGCAGGTGCGCGGCACCCTGGTTCGGGGTGTATTGCCCGCCGAAGAGGAGCGCGTCGCCGATTTCGCCAAGTACATGAAGGCCGGCAGCCTCGATGCGCTCGAAGCAGGGCGGTTCGGGATCATCATCGGGCGTGACCTGGCGCAGGCCCTGCGGGCGAGCATGGGCGACAAGATCACGCTGATCGCGCCGCAAGGCCTCGTTACCCCGGCGGCAGTCCTGCCCAGGGTCAAGCAATTCGAGATCGTGGGGATCTTCGAGGCCGGAATGTACGAGTACGATTCCGGGCTGGCATTGCTGCACATGCAGGATGCCCAGGTTCTTTACCGCATGGGTGATGCGGTGACCGGGGTGCGGCTCAAGCTCGACGACCTCTTCAGTGCGCCGCGGGTGGCACGCGAGTTGGCAGGCGTCATCGAAGTGGCGGCCTATGTGAGTGACTGGACGCGCAGCCACGCCAACTTCTTTCGCGCGGTTCAGCTCGAGAAGACCATGATGACGGTCATCCTGTTCCTGATCGTAGCGGTGGCGGCGTTCAATATCGTCTCCACCTTGGTGATGGCGGTTCAGGAGAAACTCTCCGACATCGCGATCCTGCGTACACTTGGTGCGAGTCCGCTGTCGGTGATGGCCATCTTCATGCTCCAGGGGGCGATCATCGGCATCGTTGGTCTGGCGGCCGGTGTGCTGGGTGGTTTGTTGCTTGCGCACAACCTCGACGTGGTGATCCCGGCGCTCGAAGCCGTCACCGGTGCGACGCTGTGGAACAAGGAGGTCTACTACATCAGCGAGCTTCCGTCGAAGGTACTCGCCGGCGACGTGATCACGATCGTGTCCTTGTCTTTCGTTCTGACCCTGATTGCAACGGTTTACCCGAGTTGGCGGGCATCGCGGGTCAATCCGGCCGAGGCCCTGCGCTATGAGTGAGACCCTGGATTCGGAGGTGCTGGCCTGCGTAGGGCTGGGCAAGACCTTTCGCGAAGGCGTGGATGCGCTCACGGTGTTGCGCGACGTCAATCTCGCCGTCCGGCGGGGTGAGGGCATTGCGATCGTGGGCGCGTCGGGGTCTGGAAAGAGCACGCTGCTGCATTTGCTCGGCGGGCTAGACGTGCCCTCTACGGGCACGGTGGCGTTGATGGGCCGCGATTTCTCGACGATGTCCGATGCCGAGCGCGGACGCCAGCGTAACGTGACACTTGGCTTCGTTTACCAGTTTCACCATTTGCTGGGTGAGTTTACCGCGCTCGAAAATGTGGCAATGCCGCTCTATGTCCGACGCATGGATACGGACGCTGCGAACGAGCAGGCGGCGGCCATGCTGAAGGCGGTGGGGCTGGGGCACCGCTTGGACCATACGCCGGCCGAGCTCTCGGGGGGCGAGCGGCAGCGCGCGGCGATCGCGCGGGCGCTGGTGACCCGACCGGCCTGCGTGTTGGCGGACGAACCAACCGGCAATCTCGACCGGCGTACCGCCGATGCCGTGTTCGATCTGATGCTGGGGCTGAATCAGGATATGCACACGAGTTTCGTGATCGTCACTCATGACGAATCGCTCGCGCGGCGGGCGCAGCGGCAGTTGCGTCTCGACGATGGTCAACTGCTGCCGTGATGCCGGGCCTTGCGCACGGTGCTGCGTCGGCGCCACTTGCGTATGAGCCAGATGCGCCAGGCCGCGCGAATGCCCAGGTAACCCACGACCGCCAGACCACTGCCCAGCAGAACCAAGCCAAGTGCCAGCGGTTGGCCCAGCTCCAACAGCCAGTCTCCCGTCGCTGCGAACCAGGCGAAGAGCCCCAGTCCGTTCCAGTCGGGGGGTGACACGAAACCCTCGGTGCCGCCACCCAGCGCGAGGCTTCCGATCTCGTAGGCGAGCAAATAGATCGGTACCAGCGTCAGTGGGTTGGTATACAGCGTCGTGACGAGCGCCAGCGGAAGATTGACCCGCAGCACGATGCACGCCAGTGCTGCACTGGGCATTTGCAGTGGTCCGGGCACCAGCCCGCAGAATAGTCCGACGGCGACACCACCTGCAACCGAATGTCGGTTGAGATGCCATAGACGCGGATGAAGCAGCGTATTCGAGAAGGGCCTCAGCCAGCGGTTCGAGTGGATCGTTTCATGATCCGGCAATAGACGTTTGAGGTGGCTGCGCATCGTCGGGATCGGCTTCCTTCTGGATTCTGCGGTGTGCCCACGGCTCAGCTACAGGCTTCGGGGCGGTGCGAGCCGCTTCGCTTGCGTTGATGGTCGTACTGACGCATCATCGGTTTATGCGAATGGCAATCGCCGGGTTTGCGCTGGGGATTATGTTGCTGCAACGTCAGGCCGCGTTGCCGGCAGCGTGGATGCTGTGGCTGCCGGTGTTGGTGATTTTGCCTCTTTGCGTGCGCCGTGTCGCGTCCGGTGTGGGTGGCGCGCGGGCCGGGCAGCACGTACTCTTTCTCGCGCTGGGGCTGTCGCTTGGTTTTGCGTGGGCAGCCTGGCGAGCGGAGTGGCGGCTTGCCGATGCGCTGCCGGACGAGTGGCAGTCGACCGACATCGACTTGCAGGGCGTCATCTCCGAACTGCCGCAGCGCATGGATGGGGGATGGCGTTTCGAGCTCGACGTCGAGCAGGCCTCCGCACCCGTGCCGTCGCGGGTACTGCTCTCGTGGTACGCCCGTGGTGGCGATGGTGCGGCGTTGCCGGTCTTGCATCCCGGTGAACGGTGGCAACTGCGCGTGCGCCTCCAGAGGCCGCACGGCTTCAACAATCCCAACGGCTTCGACTACGAGGCCTGGCTGCTGGAGCGTAATCTGCGCGCGACCGGATACGTGCGCGCGGGCGGCGACAACATCCGCGTCGTTGAACGGGTGCCCGGTCTGATGCTCACAGTGCACCGCGCGCGTGACAGAATAAGGACTCGCTTCGACGAGATGCTCGCCGGTCGGCCCTATGCCGGCATTCTGGCGGCACTCGCGGTCGGAGACCAGCGTGCGATACCCGCAGAACAGTGGGAGATCTTTCGGCACACTGGCGTCGCGCACCTTCTGAGTGTGTCCGGTTTACATATTTCGTTGGTCGCGCTGCTCTCCGGTGGCTTGGTGGGATGGGTCTGGCGGCGCTTGCCGCGTATGCCGCTGTACCTTCCGGTACGCCGCGCTGCGGCACTGGCCGGATTGTTGGCGGCCGCAGGCTATGCGGCACTGGCAGGCCTCGGAATACCGACCCAGCGTGCCCTGCTGATGCTTGCGGTGCTTGCCCTGGCGTTGATGAGCGGGCGGGAGGTGATGGGCAGCCGCACCCTCCTGATCGCGTTTGTGGCTGTTCTGGTGCTCGACCCGTGGGCGGTATTGTCGGCTGGCTTCTGGTTGTCGTTCGGTGCGGTCGCCGTGATCCTGCTGATCGTCTCGGGGCGCCGGCCGGCGCTTGGCGCATTGCATGCCGCAGTGCTGATCCAGGCCGCGATCGGCTTGTTCACTTTGCCCCTCCTGGTGGCGTTGTTCGGCAGCTATCCGCTGACTTCGCCGCTTGCAAACGCGATCGCGATTCCATTGGTCAGCTTCGTAGTCACACCGCTGGTGCTGGCCGCGATCGTTCTGCCATGGCGGCCGCTCCTCGAACTTGCCCATTGGCTGTGCGATTGGATGATGTGGGGGCTCGAATTGCTGGCCGCACATCCGCTGGCGCTCTGGGAGCAGGCGGCGCCTCCGGCGTGGTTGGTGCTTTCGGCGTTGGCGGGGGTGCTATGGCTCTTGTTGCCGCGCGGCACGCCGGGACGTGCGCTCGCTCTGCTCGCAGTGTTGCCGATGTTGCTATGGACACCCGCGCGCCCGGACTGGGGTGAGTTTCGGGCGACCGTGGTCGATGTCGGTCATGGCCTCTCCGTTCATGTCGCGACGGCGTCGCACGACCTGCTCTACGATGCCGGGCCGCGCTATGGCGCGCTATCCGATGCGGGCGAGAGAGTGCTCGTGCCCTATCTGAGAGCTTCGGGCGTCGCCGGCCTCGATCGACTCGTATTAAGCCATGATGATATCGACCATACCGGCGGAGCCGGTTTCGTGCTCGCCGCGTTTCGGGCCGCGGCATTGATGGCGAATCTTGGTCCGGAACATCCGCTCCGGCACGCGGCGAGCGGGGCTGTTCTCGCATGCCGGGCTGGTGAAACCTGGAGTTGGGATGGTGTGGGTTTCGAGGTGCTCCACCCAGCGGGTGACGAGCCGGGGCCCGTGCGCGACAACGATACGAGTTGCGTGCTCAGGATCGTCGGCGGGGGTGGCAGTTTGTTGCTTACCGGAGACATCGAGTCGGCTGCTGAGCGGCACCTGCTGCGCAGAGATCGGGAGGGGTTGGCGAGCGACGCGGTGGTCGTGCCTCATCACGGCAGCCGATCGTCGTCTACGGCGGCGTTCGTGCGGGCGGTCGGGGCCGGCCATGCACTGTTTCCAGTAGGCAACCGCAATCCCTTCGGCCATCCCCATCCGTCGGTGGAAGCGCGCTGGCGTGCGGCGGGGGCGCGAATCTGGCGGACCGACCATCATGGCGCGCTGATCGTCGAGAGCCATGGCGACGGCCTGCAGATTACCGGCCAGCGGGCACGCGCGCCACGTTACTGGCATTCACGTCGACCATTGGATTGAGATCGAACCGCGTTACACTGCATCCGAAAGAACGGACCTAGGGTTGAACCGATGAGCTTCATGGATTCGTTGCGCCGTCTTCTGCAGGGCGCGTCTGCGGCATCCGGGGCCCGCAAGGGTTTGCGCGAGCGCGTCGTCCAGTGCCAGGGGCCGCACGGCTTGCATCGCATGGCATACACCGAATGGGGAGACCCGCGCAATCCCAAGGTGTTGATCTGTGTGCACGGGCTGACCCGTAACGGGCGCGATTTCGACTATCTGGCGAAGGCGCTGTGCGAAGAGTACCGGGTGGTATGCCCGGACGTGGTCGGCCGCGGTCGCAGCGATTGGCTGGGCGTGAAGGCCGACTATGGTTTTCCGCTCTATGTTTCGGACATGGTCACGCTGATCGCACGGCTCGATGTGCAGACGGTGCACTGGGTCGGCACCTCGATGGGGGGATTGATCGGCATGGCGCTGGCGAGTCAGCCGCATAGCCCGATCACCCGTATGGTGCTCAACGATGTCGGGCCGGTGGTGACCGCTGCATCGCTCCGGCGCATAAACGAGTATCTCGGCAATGCACCGGTGTTTCCGACCATGGCAGCGGCCGAAGCTTATGTCCGGGCGGTCAGCACGTCGTTCGGCAAGCTCACCGATGCCGACTGGGCACACTTGACGGCCTATGCCGTTCGTCCGGTCGAGGGTGGGTTCGCGATGATCTACGACCCTGGCATCGCCGAGGTTTTTCGCCATACGCCGCTGTTGGCCGATGTGGATCTGTGGGGTATCTACAAAGCCATTCGCTGTCCGGTTCTCGCGATTCGCGGTGCCGAGTCGGACCTGCTCGAGCGTGCGACGCTCGTGCGGATGGCGGAGTGCGGGCCCAAGGCCGAGATCGTCGAGGTGCCCGATGTCGGACACCCACCGATGTTCCTGAATGACGAGCAGGTCGGTCTGGTGCGCGATTTTCTGCTCAAGGGCGAGGCTCCGTCGAGATGAAAACCGGCTATCTGGATTGCTGGTGCGGTTCGTATTGCGGTTGTCGGTAGGCCCCGGTTACCGCGGTCGGCGAGGCTTCGCCGTGGGCGAGGCCTGGAGCGGTGGACTGTCCGGTTACCGGGCGGTCACCGCTTCGTGTCTTCCGAATCCTTGGGTGAGAAGCGAATCGCCGCCGAATTGATGCAGTAGCGCAAGCCAGTGGGTTGTGGCCCGTCTTCGAACACATGTCCGAGATGGGCCTCACACTGCTCGCACAGCACCTCGGTACGATGCATGAAGTGGCTGCGGTCGTCGCGCTTGGCGACGTTCTCGGGCGCCGCAGCGGTCCAGAAGCTGGGCCAGCCACAGCCCGCGTCGAACTTGTGCGTGGAATTGAAGAGTGGTGCGTCGCAGCATACGCAGCGATAGTCGCCATCCGCCCAGTGATCCCAGTATTCCCCGGTGAAGGCCCGCTCGGTGCCCTGTTCACGGCTTACGTGATACTGGATGGGGGACAGGGCTTCTCGCCACTCGGCGTCGCTCTTTTCGATTTTTGGTGGCATTCGTGGCTCCACAGCGGCGGCGCGCTCGCGCGCCGCCGTATTGATTTCAGTGCAGATGCCTGGGCGCCTGGTCGGCGTGATCCTCGGGCATTTCAGCGTGCACGATCTCGCCTTCGGGTGACGGGTAGAGCGGTGCGCCGCAGTCGTCGCAGTACTCGAGCGGAAAGCGATGTTCGAGATTCACGATGTCGGTCAGCCCGCATTCGCGCAGGACCGCGTCGATGTCCGCCGCGATATCGGCCGCTTCGTCCTCCGGACCGAGGAGTGGCCAGACCACGCCATGGAGAACGCTGTCGGAGTCGCGGGCAGTGAATCCGATCCGGTATTCCTCGAGCTGCTTGTCGAAGAAGGGCGCGATGACGGCGCGCAGATTGGCGGCGGGTGTCTGCAACTCGGCGCCCAGGAAGGCAACCGAGGCACGGATGGCATAGGGGCGGCTCTGGCGGTCGGCCTGGCGGCTGGCCGCGAAGTAGGCTTCGGGCAACACGACTTCCATGGCGCAACCCGGAAACAACGGTGCGAGGCAGGCTCCACCCTGGTTGCGCCACTGGGCCAGGGCCTGGTCGCGGCTGTTGTCTTCCTCCTGCCAGGCGAATAGCGGCGCGCCGCGGGGGACCGCCACCGCGGCGAGCAGGTAGCGGGTGTCGGACAGGAAATGCGCGGTCTCGGGCATGCCCTCGGTTTCGACATGCAGATCTTGCCTGGCGAGCGCCGCGCGGCCGATCGCCGCCGCAAAGGCGGCCGTCGGACAATAACCCTGGGGGAGTTGATCGGGGCTGAACAGGAAGTCCGCGAGGGCCAGCCTGGCGTTGTCTGCCAGGACGTGGGCTTGCAGATGAACCCGCAGGTTGGCCAGCACCGCGGCCGGGATCGACGTGGCCGGAATGCGATAGCGTGACCAGGCCAGCACCGGGGCCGCGAGCAGCAGGATCTCGTGATCGTCCGAAACCCGCAGTGCGTTCTCGGCGCGGGCCTCGATGAAATCCGCCAGTTCTTCATACGCCCTGATCTCGGCGCTGTAGAGGTGATCGAGCGCTGCATTCAGGACATCTTCGTCGTCGTCGGCGAGCTGCTCGTCGATCACTTGGCAAAGCTGGGCTTCCCAGTAGCGGTCTTCTGCCCGGCTGCCCGATTCGACCAGCCCGGTCGCAAGCCGCACAAGCTGCTCGGCCGCGTTGCCGAGCCCGCCGCGGCGCTTCTGTCGGGATCTCTTCATGATGCTCTCTTGTGTTGGTTCTTGCAGTGATTAGGCGGGCGGACAAGCGTATTCTGCATGCAGATTTCGAGTGCCGTGCGCCGCCGGGGTTCGATCAATAGCCCGGGTTCTTGAGCCTGACCGCCTGAAGGATGACGGCGGAAATTTCCTCGATCGACTTGGTGGTTGAGTCGAGCCAGGGAATGTTCTCGCGCCGCATCAGCTTTTGCGCCGCTTCGATCTCGTAGCGGCAGTTCTCGAGCGAGGCATAGCGGCTGTCGGGGCGCCGCTCCTGGCGGATCTGCACCAGACGCTCGGGTGCGATCGTGAGTCCGAACAGTTTCTTGCGATACTGCTGAACCTCGCCGGGCAACTTGTTGCGTTCGAAATCCTCGGGAATCAACGGGTAGTTGGCCGCCTTCACGCCGAACTGCATCGCGAGATAGAGACTCGTGGGAGTCTTGCCCGAGCGCGACACCCCCACCAGTACCACGTCGGCATCGTCGAGTTCGCCGTTGGTCGACACGCCGTCGTCATGGGTCATCGCGAAGTTGATTGCTTCGATGCGCGCCTTGTAGTCACTGCTGTCGGCGATGCCATGAAAGCGGCCGACGGTATGGGTCGAACGCACACCGAGTTCGGATTCGAGCGGTCCGATGAATTGTTCGAACAAGTCGATGCAGAGCGCATCGGCGTCACGCATGGCCGCAATGATCTCGGGATTCACCAGCGTGCTGAACACGATCGGCCGGACGCCGTCGCGGCGACGGGCTTCACGGATCTGGTTGGCGCATTCGATCGCCTTGTCGAGATTGTCCACGAAGGGGATGCGCACCTGGCGCAGCCGCGCCCCGGGAAACTGCGCGAGCAGACTGTGGCCAAGGGTTTCGGAGGTGATGCCGGTGCCGTCGGAGATGAAGAATACGCAGCGGGTCGGGGTGTCGCTCATGATCGTCGGACTCGGTATTGGACCGCCAGTGTGAAGACAGTGGTGCGGCAGGGCAACAAAACTCGTAAAATTCGTATTTTGCGTTGTCCCCAACTTTTTCGGAAGGCCATTCATGACCCGTTACGTCATTCCCTTTACCGAACTGCGCATGACTGACGTCGAGCAGGTCGGCGGCAAAAACGCCTCGCTCGGCGAAATGATCAGCCAGTTGCCCGCCAGCGTGCGGGTGCCTGGCGGTTTTGCAACCACTGCAGACGCGTACCGGGAGTTTCTGGCCCATCAGGGACTTGCAGAACGTATTTCCGCGGCGCTCGCCCGACTCGACGTCGACGACGTGGATGAACTGGCACGCGTGGGCGCACGCATTCGCGAGTGGATCGTCGAGACGCCGTTTCCGGCCAGGCTCGAAGACGAGATCCGTGCCGCCTATGCGCAGATCACTGCCGAAGGCGAAGGCAGCTTCGCGGTGCGTTCTTCGGCGACGGCCGAGGATCTTCCCGATGCCTCGTTTGCAGGGCAACAGGAGACGTTTCTCAACATCCATGGTTTCGAGAACATCCTGCATGCGATGAAGGAGGTTTTCGCGTCGCTTTACAACGACCGCGCGATCTCGTACCGGGTGCACAAGGGCTTCACCCATGCGGAGGTGGCCTTGTCGGCGGGCGTGCAGCGCATGGTGCGCTCGGATACCGGCGCCTCGGGCGTGATGTTCACGATGGATACCGAGTCCGGCTTCACCGATGTGGTGTTCATCACCGCGTCCTACGGCCTGGGTGAGACGGTGGTGCAGGGGGCGGTGAATCCGGACGAGTTCTATGTCCACAAGGCGACTCTGGCGCTCGGCAAGCCGGCGATCGTGCGCCGCAACCTGGGTTCCAAGCTGATCAAGATGGTTTTTGCCGACAAGGCGGTGGCGGGCAAGTCGGTGCGCACCGTCGATGTGCCGGAGGTTGACCGCCACCGTTTTTCGCTCACCAACGAGGACATTCTCGAACTCGGCCGCTACGCGGTCATCATCGAGCAGCACTACGGCCGGCCGATGGACATCGAGTGGGGCAAGGACGGCCAGGACGGCAAGCTCTACATCCTGCAGGCCCGGCCCGAAACCGTGAAGTCCCAGTCCGCCGGCCATGTCATGGAGAAGTACCATCTCAAGCAGTACAGCAAGGCGCTGACCCACGGCCGGGCGATCGGCCAGAAGATCGGCGCCGGTGTGGTCCGGGTGGTCGCCAGCGCTTCCGAGATGAACCGCGTGCAGGCGGGCGACATCCTCGTCACCGACATGACCGACCCGAACTGGGAACCCGTGATGAAGCGCGCCAGCGCGATCGTCACCAATCGCGGCGGACGTACCTGCCATGCGGCCATCATCGCGCGCGAGCTGGGCATACCCGCGATCGTCGGGTGCGGCAATGCCACCGATGTGCTCGAGGAAGGCGATTCGGTCACGGTGTCGTGCGCAGAGGGCGACACCGGCTACGTCTATCGCGGCCGGCTGGAGTTCGAGATCGTCACCACCGACATGGGCAACCTGCCCGAGATTCCGGTCAAGGTCATGATGAACGTCGGCAATCCCGAACTTGCATTCGAGTTTGCCCAGATTCCGAACGGTGGGGTCGGGCTCGCGCGGCTCGAGTTCGTCATCAACAATATGATTGGCATCCATCCCAAGGCTATTCTCGAGATCGGCCAGGTGCCGGCCAGTCTGCGCGAGGAGATCCAGCGGCGCGCGCGCGGTTACGCGACGCCAAAGCAGTTTTTCATCGAAAAGCTGGTCGAGGGTATTGCGACCATCGCCGCCGCGTTCTATCCGAAGCCGGTCATCGTGCGCATGTCCGACTTCAAGTCGAACGAGTACCGCAAGCTGCTGGGTGGCGACATCTACGAGCCGGAAGAAGAAAACCCGATGCTGGGTTTCCGCGGAGCGTCGCGCTACATCGCCCACAGCTTCCGCGACTGCTTCGAGATGGAGTGCGCGGCGATGCGCAAGGTGCGCAATGAGCTCGGCCTGACCAATGTGCAGATCATGATTCCGTTCGTCCGCAATGTGGACGAGGCGCGCGGCGTGGTCGAGTTGCTGGCCGAGCATGGTCTCAAGCGTGGCGACAATGACCTGAAACTCATCATGATGTGCGAGATTCCGTCGAACGCGCTGCTCGCCGATGCCTTTCTCGAGCATTTCGACGGTTTTTCGATCGGCTCGAACGATCTGACCCAACTGACCCTCGGCCTCGACCGCGACTCGGGCCTGGTCGCGCATGCGTTCGACGAGCGTGACGAGGCAGTGAAGCTGTTGCTGTCGATGGCGATCAGCGCCGCCAATCGTCTTGACAAGTATGTCGGCATCTGCGGGCAAGGGCCGTCGGATCATGCGGATTTTGCCGAATGGCTGATGGATGAAGGCATCCAGACGATCTCGCTCAATCCGGACACCGTTGTGAGCACTTGGCTGAAGCTTGCCGCTCATCGCGGCTGATCGTTCGTCGACAGGTCACTGCGGGGCGGGCGCGCCGAGCGTGTCCGCCCCGCGTGCTTGTAATCGGCCATTGGACCTGAGTTTTCGCACTGTTTTGGTGATAGACTCCCAAGACTTTTTGGCCAAATGTGATTCTTTCCCACATTCTGGCGTCTGACTCATTCATCCTGCCGACGGCGGTCGCATCGTTGGCGTGCAGGGTCTGGAGGTGCGGAATGGCGCTAGTCATTCTTTCCGCCAGTTCCGTGACTCGCGGCGAAACGCGTACGATCAGTATGCGTGCGTTCGCGAGTCTGGCGCTGGCCGGCATGATCTTGGTACTTGCATGTGGAGTTGCGGTCGGTATGGCGATGCGCCCTGGCGCCGTGTCCGAGCCGCCGCATGAGCAGGTGCTGGCAGACCAGGCGACATCGGATCCGGCCGTCGAAGTGGCTGAGTTGCCCGTGGCGGTGCCCGCCGGTCTGGCCGAACGTGTGGAGTCACCGGATGATTTCGTGGAGCCGGCTGCCGCCGACACCAGTGACAGCCGGCTTCTGATCGATCGCTTCGGCGAGTTGGCGGGACGCATGATCAGGCTCGAATCCGAAGCGCGCGTGCTGTCGGAGCGCATTTCGGCGATCGGCGAATTCGAACAACGGGTTGCCGCCAGTGATGACAAGGCGAGCAGTACCAAGGGGCGCCTGGCCCGCACGCCGCCTGGTGGCCCCGCGGGCGGGCCGCTGCACGCGCCGCGAGCGGAGGCCGGCGATGTGTCGTTGCCTTTCGCACCCGACCTCGGTTCCGAAGACGACCTGTACGAACACATGGCGCGCATGGATGAAGGTGTGAGCGCGCTTGCGGTGCGCCTCGCAGCGCTCGATCAGATCGCCACATCGTTCAAACTTGTGCACATGTCGTTTCCCGGTCGCTCGCCAATGCCCGGGGTCGCCGCGAATTCGAATTTCGGCAACCGTATCGATCCGTTCAATCGGCGGCGGGCCTTTCACAGCGGAGTCGATTTCAATGCACCGCGCGGCACGCCGATTCATGCCAGCGCGGGTGGGCGGGTGATTTATTCGGGCAGGCGTTCGCAGTACGGGCTCACGGTTGAAATCGAACACATGGCGGGCTTGGTGACGCGCTATGCGCACGCGTCCAAACTCCATGTCAAGGTCGGCGAGGTGGTGATGCCGGGGGCGCTCATTGCCGAAGTGGGTTCGACCGGCCGATCGACCGGGCCTCACCTCCATTTCGAGATTCTCAAGGACGGGTATTTCGTGAATCCGGCCGCCTACCTCGCGCGTTTCTGATCTCGTCCCGATGTGGCACCGCAAGCGCTCGTCGACGCGGGGGCTGACCAGTGATGCGCTGGTGATATCGGACAGTCGTCGCCAGGTGCGGGTGCTTGCCGCCATACTGGCGCTTGTCCTGATCGCGCTGGGCGCGACGCTGCTCGCGGCCTTTCTGGACGAGTCGCCGACGCGGGGGCCGGTGCCGCTGCTGGATCAGCCGACGAACGCCGGGAACGCCCAGGCGACTCCGGACGAAGCAATGTTTGCGGCGCTTGAGGCACAGAACGAAGTGCTCCGGGTGCGGGCCCAGTCCTTGCAAGATGCGCTCGACGGTGCCACGCTGGATCTCGAAGTAGAGCGCGCGACGCGTGCCGAACTGGAGCTTCAGCTCAAGGGGCTGCGGGAGCATCTCGCGCAGACTCAGGAAGAGTTGGCTTTCCTGAAGAATGCGGGCAACGGCGCGACCAAGCCATGAACATCGGCCTGCGTGGTGGGCGGGCCAATTGCGGGAGTCCTCATGTTCGGGAAGAAGCAGAAGAAGGGCCGGATCGAGATCGCCAAGCTGTCCAGCCTGATTGCCGACAACCTGCAGGTGGTCGGCGATGTCCTGTTCTCGGGCGGGTTGCGCGTGGATGGCAAGGTGGAAGGCAACATTCTGGGGCAAGCGGGTGAGAAGAGCCTGATCGTGCTGAGCGAGAAAGGCTGTGTCGTTGGCCGAGTGCGTGCCTACGATGCGGTGATCAACGGAACGATTTCGGGTGATCTCGAGGTCGAGCACTTTCTGGAGTTGCAGGCGGGCGCGCGCGTCTCGGGCAATATCACCTATAGCCAGCTACAGATGGAATGCGGCGCCACGGTCGAGGGCCAGTTGATGAAGGTGGCACCGGTGGCCAGCCTGGCGGCGCCGACGACTCCGCTGTCCCTGCCGCCATCGGTCGATAGGCTCGATGTTGCGGAGTCGGAGAGGGCCTGAAGCGCTTGCTTGCAGCGAAGCGCGGATCGACGGGGTTCGGTCTGTTCCCGTGGTAAACGCTCACACATGCGGCGTGCGTTCAAAGCTAGAATGCCGGTCTAGACAATGCCGGTGAAGTCCGGCGCCCTATGGAGAAATGCAATGCCTCTCGTTTCCATGCGCCAGTTGCTCGATCACGCCGCCGAGAACGGCTACGGCCTGCCGGCGTTCAACGTCAATAATCTCGAACAGGTCCAGGCGATCATGGAGGCGGCACACGGATGCGACAGCCCGGTGATCATGCAGGCATCGGCTGGCGCCCGCAAGTACGCGGGCGAAGCTTTTTTGCGTCACCTGATCGATGCTGCGGTCGAGTCCTATCCGCATATTCCGGTCGTGATGCACCAGGATCATGGCCAGTCGCCGGCCATCTGCATGGCGGCGATCCGCTCAGGGTTCACCAGTGTGATGATGGACGGCTCGCTGCTCGAAGATGGCAAGACGCCGTCGTCATACGAGTACAACGTCGAGGTTTCGCGCGAAGTGGTCAAGTTCTCGCATTCGATCGGGGTTACGGTCGAGGCCGAGCTCGGATGTCTGGGGTCCCTGGAGACCGGCCAGGCGGGCGAGGAGGATGGTATCGGTGCGGAGGGAACACTCGATCATTCGATGCTGCTCACCGACCCGGATCAGGCGGCCGACTTCGTGCGCAAGACCGACTGCGACGCGCTCGCAATCGCGATCGGCACCAGCCATGGCGCCTACAAGTTCAGCCGCAAACCGACTGGCGACATCCTCGCGATCGACCGGATCAAGGCCATCCACGCACGCATTCCCAACACCCACCTCGTCATGCATGGTTCGAGCAGCGTGCCGCAGGAGTTGCTGGAGATCATCCGCAGCTATGGGGGCGACATGAAGGAGACCTATGGCGTGCCGGTGGAGGAGATCGTCGAGGGGATCCGATTCGGCGTGCGCAAGATTAATATCGATACCGACATCCGGCTTGCAATGACGGGTGCGATTCGCAAATTCATGTTCGAGAACCCCTCCAAGTTCGACCCGCGCGAGTATAACAAACCGGCGCGCGAAGCTGCCAAGTTCGTGTGCAAGGCACGCTTCGAGGCGTTCGGGAGCGCCGGTATGGCGAGCCGGATAAAGCCGGTGCCGCTCGACAAGATCGCCCAGCGCTACCTCAAAGGCGAGCTCGCTCAAGTCGTACGCTGAGTACCGGCTGGCGTTGCCGCAGCGGTCCGCTCAGTTGTTTGCTCCGGTGCCCGGGGCGGGCGGCGCAAGCGGCGCATCCTGACCTTGGGGTGCGCGCAGCATTCGCCATCCCATGAACGCAAACAATATAGTCATGAGCGGGCTGAGGATGTTGAAGAACGCAAACGGCGCATAGCTGACCGTAGCAACCCCCAGCGTCGCGGCCATGAAAGCGCCACAACTGTTCCACGGGATCAGCGCGGAAGTCACCGTGGCCGTGTCGCCGATCGCGCGTGACTGCACTACGGGTTTGTATCCCCGATCGCTAAACGCATTCTTGAACATGCGCCCCGGCAGCACGATTGCGATGTACTGGTCCGCGGTCACGACATTGGTCGTGATCGTGGCGCCGACCAGCGACGCGACCAATGCGCCGATGGACTTGATCTTGCGGACTAGCGGCGCGATCAAGCATTCGAGCACCCCGATCTTCTCGACCACACCGCCGAAGGCGAGCGCGGTGATGATCAGCCAGATCGTGCCCAGCATGCTCGCCATGCCCCCCCTGGTTAACAACTGGTCGATACCCGCGTCGCCGGTGGATGATTGATAGCCGCTGGCGAGTGCCTGCCACACGCCCTTGAGCAGGGCGAGCGTTTCGGACAGGTCTGCGTCGCTGGCAAACGCGATCACTCGCTCGGGCGATACCCACACCGCCAATATGCCGCCCGCGATTGCACCGGTGAAGATGGTCGTGAAGGGCGGAAACTTGAGGATTGCCAGTGCCAGCACCACCACAAGCGGCAGAAACAGGATCGGGGTGATGTTGAAGCTGCTGTGGATGCTCGCGATTTTCTCCGATGCGTCGAAATCACCGGGCTCGCCAAGAAACCAGAAGAACCCCAAGGCCAGCAGAAACGCCGGCATCGATGTCCATAGCGTCTCCACGATGTGCTCGTAAAGATTGGCGCCGGTTGCCACTGCGGCCAGATTGGTCGAATCCGAGAGGGGCGACGACTTGTCGCCGAGATAGGCTCCGGAAATGATCGCAGCGGCGGTGATCGCCGGATCCAGGTCCATGTTGATCGCGATGCCCATCAGGCCGATGCCGATCGTGCTGACCACGGTCCAAGAACTGCCGATACAGAGTGAAACCAGTCCGCAAATGATCGCCGACGTCATGTACAGATAGTGCGGACTCAGGATCTGCAGGCCGTAATAAACCATCGCCATCAGGGTGCCGCTCATGGCCCAGGTGCCGACCAGGGATCCGACTGCGAACAGGATGAACATCGCGCCGACACCCGTGCCGACACTGGCTACCGCCGCTTCGCGCAGCGCGTCGAGGGTGTAGCCACGCCGCCAGCCGATGAACACCGCGACCAGCGATGCGACCACCAGGGCGATCTGGTTCGGTCCGTCTGCGCCACCCTCGCCGAACAGGTAGAACGACAGCCCCACCAGGATCACGAGGCTCGCGACCGGGACGAGTGCCTCGGTGACCGATAAAGCGGGCGGTGTTTCAGCAGTCCGATCTTGCATCTTTGACCTCGCACCGGTTTTGGCGAATCGGGCGCCTGTTCAGCAGGCTCGAAGTTCAATCTAAGCGCTAACAGTGGACTCGTCAAGATGACCCGAAGAAAGCCCTGGCTGCCCAGCCGGCATGTTTTGGGGAGCATGCGATATGACTGAACTTGGACCGCGAGGCGCGAGTTCCGGGATCCACGACGAGCGGGGAAACCCCCTACTTGACAGTGCGAAAAATAAGGAGAATATTTCAAAAAGTATAAAAAAATCATGGTGCATCGCATTATCCGAATCATGACTATTGCGAATGCGCCGGTGTAGCAGGCACTGAAAGCCAAAGGAGAAATGATGGGCTCGTCATCTGATCAGAAGTTGTCGCGTTTTGCATTGACGGCGATGGTCGTCGGTTCGATGGTCGGTGCAGGGATCTTCTCGTTGCCTGCGACTTTCGGGCGCGCAACCGGGCCGTTCGGAGCAATCGTCGCGTGGATCATCGCGGGTACCGGCATGCTGATGCTCGCTTTCGTGTTCCAGTCGCTGGCCATGCGCAAGCCGGGTCTCGATGCGGGCATCTTCGCCTATGCCCGGGCGGGATTCGGCGATTATCTGGGCTTTGCCGCGGCGTTCGGATTCTGGGCGGGCACCTGCCTCGGCAACACCACTTACTTCGTATTGATCAAATCGACGCTCGGAGCGGTCATTCCGATGTTCGGTGACGGCAATACGCCGAGCGCGGTATTCGTCTCGTCGATCATATTGTGGGCCGTGCATTTCATGATTCTGAGGGGAATCAAGGAGGCGGCGTTCATCAATCAGGTGGTTACGGTCGCGAAGATCGTACCGATCTTCCTCTTCATCGCCATCGTCGGTTTTGCATTCAAGTACGATTTGTTCGCGAGCAATTTCTGGGGCGGCGGCGATTATGACAACGCGGACCTGTTCAATCAGGTCCGCAGCACGATGATGGTGACTGTCTTCGTCTTCATCGGTATCGAAGGCGCGAGCGTTTATTCGCGTTTTGCGAAGAAGCGCGAGGATGTGGGCTGGGCGACGGTGATGGGTTTTATCGGCGTGTTGTGCCTGCTGGTCATGGTCACGCTCCTCCCCTTCGGCGTTTTGCTCCGACCTGAACTCGAGGCTTTGCGCCAACCGTCCATGGGGGGGGTGCTGCATGCGGTCGTCGGGCCATGGGGGGGATGGTTCGTCGGAATTGGGCTGATCGTGTCGGTGCTCGGCGCCTATCTGGCGTGGTCGCTGCTCGCCGCCGAGGTTCTCTATACCGCTTCGAAGAACGATCTGGTGCCCAAGTGGCTGGGGCGCGAGAATGCGAACCGGGTACCGGTCACCGCGCTCTGGCTCACCAACAGCTTGGTCCAGATTTTTCTGATCTCGACGCTTTTCGCTCAGGAGGCCTTCGATCTGGCCCTCGAGATGACCAGTGCGATGACATTGATCCCGTATGTGCTGGTCGCTGGCTACGCCCTCAAGCTCGTGCTGACCCGCGAGACCTACGAGACCGATACCCGCGACCTGAGCAAAGACATGGTGTGGGCGGGCATCGCGACGATCTACACGGTGTTCATGTTGTGGGCCGGCGGCATGACCAACATCCTGCTGTCCTGCATCCTGTTTGCGCCCGGGTCGATTTTGTTCATCGTCGCTCGGCGCGAGCAGGGCAAGAAAGTATTCACCGCCGCCGAGGTCGGCTTGTTCGTCCTCATTCTCGCCGGGGCGGTCGCCGGTGTCGTTTCACTGGCAACCGGTCGCATGACCATCTAGCTGTAATCGGTGCTCAAACAAGCTGTCAATCGACAACGGAGGAGATCGCAATGACCAGTACCAGCCAGCCAGCATCGGCAGACAAAACACCTGTTTATGGCGTTCATTCGGAAGTCGGGGTGCTGCGCAAGGTGATGGTGTGCGCGCCCGGACTCGCGCATACCCGCCTGACCCCGAGCAACAACGATTACCTGCTTTTTGACGATGTTCTGTGGGTCCAGAACGCCAAGCGCGACCACTTCGACTTCATGACCAAGATGCGCGACCGCGGCGTCGAGGTCGTCGAAATGCACAACCTCCTGGCCGAAACCGTTGCGATTCCCGAGGCCAGGGCATGGTTGCTGGATCGCAAAGTGACGCCGAACAATGTCGGGCTGGGCTTGATCGAAGATACCCGTGCCTACCTCGAAAGCCTCGATCCGCGCCAGTTGGCGGAGGTGTTGATCGGAGGCGTATCGGTGGTGGATATTCCCGACGAGTTTTCGACCTCGGACTATCTCGATCTGGTACGCGAATCGCACGGGATGACCGAGTACCTGTTGCCGCCGCTGCCCAACACGCTATATACGCGTGATACCACTTGCTGGATCTATGGCGGGGTCACGTTGAATCCGCTCTATTGGCCGGCCCGCAAGGAGGAAACCTTCCTCACCACGGCAATCTACAAGTTCCATCCGAGCTTCACCGGCGCCAGGTTCGAAGTGTGGTGGGGCGATCCCGACACCAACTTCGGTGCGGCCACGGTCGAAGGCGGCGACGTGATGCCGGTGGGCAACGGCGTGGTACTGATCGGCATGAGCGAACGTACCTCGCGCCAGGGTATCGCTCAGATGGCTGCCGCGCTGTTCAGAAAGGGCGCTGCCGAAAAAGTCATCATCGCCGCGATGCCCAAGCTGCGGGCCGCGATGCATCTCGATACCGTGTTCACTTTCGCTGATCGCGACTTGGTGACGCTCTACCCGGAAATCATGAACCATGTTCATGCCATCACGTTGCGCCCAAGCGACAAGCCAGTGGGCATCGACGCGACGCTGGAGACGAAGTCCTTCGTCGAAGTCGTCGCACAAGCACTGAACCTGAAGAAGTTGCGGGTCGTCGAGACCGGTGGTGATCACTATGCCTCGGAGCGCCAGCAGTGGGATAGCGGCAACAACTTGGTGGCGGTTTCGCCCGGATCGGTTTTTGCCTATGACCGCAACACCTGGACCAACACCCAGTTGCGCAAGGAAGGCATCGAGGTCATCACGATCGTCGGCGCCGAGCTGGGGCGGGGCAGGGGCGGTGGCCACTGCATGACTTGCCCGATCATCCGCGATCCGATCGATTACTGAGGCGCTACGTTTGCCGGTCGTCTGGTGTCTCGCCCCTCGCGGGGGCGAGACCCGTTCCGTTGTTGGAGGGGCGTCCGGCTTACTGCCATCCCTCGTGTCCACGGCCTAAACAAAGAGGGCAGGTGCCCATGCAAGGCCGTTAGATGTCAGGTGAAGCGCTCTTCGAGTGCAGCGATCGCCGGCAAGGTCTTGCCTTCCAGGAACTCCAGAAACGCGCCGCCCCCGGTCGAAATGTAGCCGACGTCGTCGGCGATGTGGAACTTGGCGATTGCAGCCAGCGTATCGCCGCCACCGGCGATCGAGAAGGCTTCGGAGTGCGCGATGGCGGAGGCGACCATCTTGGTTCCGCCGGCGAATTGCGGTAGTTCGAATACGCCCACCGGGCCGTTCCACACGATCGTGCCCGCGTTGGCAATGATCTCGGCGAGTTTGGCTGCGGTTTTCGGACCGACGTCCAGGATGCGGTCATGTGTGGCGACATCGTCGACCGAGATCTTGTTGGCCCGGGCGAGTGCCGAGACTTCGTCGGCGACGACCACGTCGGTGGGCAGGGGCACCTCTGCCCCGCGCGCCTTCATCGCGTCCATGATGGCATGGGCTTCCTTGACCAGATCCGGCTCGGCGAGCGAATCCCCGATGCGCTTGCCGGAGGCGAGCAGAAAGGTGTTGGCGATGCCGCCGCCGACGATGAGTTGATCGACCTTGTCGGCCAGCGATCTGAGGATGGTCAGCTTGCTCGAAACCTTGGAGCCGCCCACGATCGCAACCAGGGGCCGGGCCGGTTGATGCAATGCCTTGCCGAGTGCATCGATTTCGGCCCCCATCAGCATGCCGGCGCAGGCGACCGGGGCGAAGCGGGCGATGCCGTGGGTGGTGGCTTCGGCCCGGTGGGCGGTGCCGAATGCGTCGTTCACATAGATGTCGCACAGGGCGGCCATCTTCTTCGCGAGTTCTTCGTTGTTCTTCTTCTCGCCCTTGTTGCAGCGGCAATTCTCGAGCAGCACCACCTCGCCGGGATTGACGTGGAAGCCGCCCTCCACCCAGTCCCGGACTAGGCGCACCGGCTTGTGCAGCAACTGCCCCAGGCGTACGGCCACCGGGGCCAGCGTGTCGTCCGGACCGACCTCGCCTTCGGTCGGGCGTCCGAGATGCGAAGTCACCATGACCGCTGCGCCGCGGTCGAGACAATATTGAATGGAGGGAAGCGAAGCCTTGATACGGGTGTCTTCGGTGATGTTTCCGGCTTCGTCCTGGGGGACGTTCAGGTCGGCACGAATGAAGACACGTTTGTCTGCGACAGCCAGGTCGGTAAGCTTGAGCACGTTCATGGGTGGATCATCCAGGTAGGTGGCTAATTGCGGGCGCCCGCTCAGTGGGTGCCGGCCAACGGGTTTGCCAATGGTCGAGCGCGTCCACGAGCCGGTTGGCGAAGCCCCATTCGTTGTCGAACCATAGCAAGAGGCTCATCAGTCGGGTGCCGCTCGCACGCGTCTGACTGCCGTCGACGATGGCCGAATGGGGGTCGTGGTTGAAGTCTATCGACGCGTGCGGGTCGTCGGTGTAGGCGATCAGGCGTGCGAACGATCCGTTGGCCGCCTCGCGCAGCAAGGTATTGACGGTAGCGACGTCGATGCGGGTGCGGGTGGTCAACACCAGATCGATCGCCGAAACGTTGAGGGTCGGAACCCGGATCGCTTTGGCTTCGACCTTGCCGGCGAGCTGCGGCATCAAGCGTTCGATGCCGCGCGCGAGTCCGGTCGAAACCGGAATGATCGACTGCATCGCCGAGCGGGTCCGGCGCAGATCCGTATGGTGGTAACCGTCGATCAAGGGTTGATCGTTCATGACCGAGTGCAGCGTCGTGAGCAGCACGTGTTCGATGCCGAAAGCCTGGTCGAGCAGCGCCAGCACCGGCACCGCGGCGTTGGTCGTGCATGAGGCATTCGACACGATGCGTTCGTCGCCGTCGAGGCGGTCGTGGTTGATGCCATACACGACTGTCGCGTCGACATCGCTGGCACTGTTGCCCGGGTGGGAGAGCAGGACTCGCCGACAGCCCGCCGCGAGAAAGCGTGTCAGGTCGTCACGGTCGCCATAGCGGCCCGAGCATTCCACCAGCACGTCGATGTCGAGCGCGCGCCAATCGACGTCTTCCGGCGTCTGTGCGTGACTGACCGCGATCGCAGATCCGTCGATTGCCAGACCGGCCTCGGTGGTCTCGACCGTTCCGGGAAAGCGCCCGTGGGTGGAGTCGAAGCGGGTCAAGTAGGCGATGCTGGCAAGATCGGCCGGCTCGTTGATCGCGACCACCTGGCTGCGGGCCTGGAACGGTGACGCATGCAGGGCGCGCAGGAAGCTGCGCCCGATACGACCGTAGCCGTTGATGGCAAGGCGCAGGCGTGCGGGGCCGGACTGTTGGGGTATTGGCATCGGTTCTCGGCGCCGCTGCCATGCCGAAGCATGGCAGCGGTGATCGTGCCGGATTCAGCGGGCGTCGGCGAGGGCGCGTGCGGCGTCCAGCATGCGGCAGGAATAGCCCCATTCGTTGTCGTACCAGGCCAGCACCTTCACCAGCGTGGAACCGTCCGCGCCCTTGATGACACGGGTCTGGGTCGCATCGAAGGTGGACGAAACGGTGCTGTGGTTGAAGTCGGAAGACACCAGCGGTTCTTCATTGACAGCCAGTATCCCCTTCAGAGTGCCGTTGGCGGCCGTCTTCATCAACTGATTCACTTCGTCCTTGCTGGTCTCGCGTCCGGCCGTGAAGGTCAGGTCTACCAGTGAGACGTTGATGGTCGGCACGCGCAGCGCGAATCCATCCACCTTGCCCTTGAGCGCCGGCAATACCAGACCCACGGCAGCGGCGGCGCCGGTCTTGGTCGGGATGATGTTGTGAGCGGCGGCGCGCGCGCGGCGCAGGTCCTTGTGGCGCACATCCACCAGCACTTGGTCGTTGGTGAAGGCGTGGATGGTGGTCATCAGGCCCTGCTCGATGCCGATGTTGTCCTGCAGCACCTTGGCGACCGGTGCCAGACAGTTGGTGGTGCATGAGGCGTTGGAGACGACGGTCATCGCCGCAGTGAGAATCTCGTGGTTCACCCCGTAGACGATGGTCGCATCGACGTCGTCGCCACCGGGTGCGGAAATCAGCACCTTCTTCGCGCCCTGCTGCAACAGCACTTCGGCCTTGGCCTTGGAGGTGTACGCACCGGTGCATTCGAGCAGGACGTCCACACCCAGCTCCGCCCAGTTGATCGCCAGCGGATCCTTGGTCGAGAAGAACGGGATGCGCTTGCCGCCGATGATCATGCAGTTGTCGCCGTCGGTTTCGACCGATGCCGCGAACCGGCCGTGAGTGGTGTCGTACTTGGTCAGGTGGGCATTGGTCTTGATGTCGCCCGAGGCGTTGATCGCGACCACTTCGAACTCGTTCTCCAGCCCCTGCTCCCAGATGGCTCGCAGCGTGCAGCGTCCGATACGGCCATATCCGTTGATTGCGATCTTGATCGACATGTCTAAGTCCTCTCTATGAACGAAAATGTCTGGGGCGGTCGGCCCGACCGCCAAGTCTTACTCGAGCAGCGCTCTGACGGCCGCGACCACCGCGTCGGTGGTGATGCCGAACAGTTTGAACAGTTCGCCTGCGGGAGCGGATTCGCCGAAGCGATCGATTCCGATGACGGCGCCCAGGCCGCTGTCGGCAGCGCCCACGTACTTGCACCAGCCGTCGGTCACCCCTGCCTCGACTGCCACCCGCGGTATGCCGGCTGGCAGGACCGCGGCGCGCCAGGCGGAATCCTGGCGGTCGAAGACGTTGGTGGACGGCATCGACACCACCCGCACCGCGATGCCGTCGGCCGCCAGCGCCTTCTGCGCTTCGAGCGCCAGCGCGACTTCGGAGCCGGTGGCGATGACGACGGCCGCCGGTTTGCCGCCCGGGGCGTCGCTCAGGATGTAGCCACCCCGGCGGATGGCCGCGGTCTGTGCTTCGGTGCGCGCCTGGAAGGGCAGGTTCTGGCGCGAGAACATCAGCGACGAAGGGCCGTCGCGGCGTTCGAGCGCATGGGCCCAGGCCACCGCCGACTCGGTGGTGTCGCACGGGCGCCAGACATCCATGTTGGGCATCAGGCGCAGGCTGGCGGTCTGCTCGACCGGCTGGTGGGTCGGTCCATCCTCGCCCAGCCCGATCGAATCATGCGTGAACACGAAGATCTGGCGGATCTTCATCAGCGCCGCCATGCGCAGCGCATTGCGCGCATATTCGCTGAACATCAGGAAGGTGGCGGTGTACGGGATCAGCCCGCGATGCAGCGCGATGCCGTTGGCGATCGCGCACATGCCGAACTCGCGTACTCCGTAATACACGTAATTGCCACCGCTCTCGCGGCCGACGCCTTTCGACCCGGACCACAGCGTGAGGTTGGAGCCGGCGAGATCGGCCGAGCCGCCCAGCAGCTCGGGCAGTTTCGGGGCGAAGGCTTCGATGCTGTTCTGGCTCGCCTTGCGGGTGGCGATGGTCTCGGCCTTGGCCGCAACGTCGGCAATCACCCGGTCGACATGCGCGGACCAGTCGGCGGGCAACTCGCCGTTGATCCGGCGCGAGAACTCGGTGGCGAGCTCGGGGTAGGCGCGCGCGTAAGCAGCAAAACGCTGGTTCCAGTCGGCTTCGGCCGCCTTGCCGGCTTCGACCGCGCTCCAGGCGGCGTAGACGTCGGCAGGCACTTCGAAGGGCGCGTGATTCCAACCGATATGGGTGCGGGTGGCGGCGATCTCGGCATCGCCAAGCGGCGCGCCATGCACGTCGTGCGATCCCTGCTTGTTGGGAGCGCCCGCGCCGATCACGGTCTTGCAGCAGATCAGCGTGGGCTGGGTCGTGTTCGTGCGGGCAGCCACGATGGCGGCCTCGATGGCGGCCGGGTCGTGGCCCTGGACGTCGCGAATGACCTGCCAGCCGTAGGCTTCGAAGCGCTTGGGGGTGTCGTCGGTGAACCAGCCTTCGACATGGCCGTCGATCGAGATCGCATTGTCGTCGTAGAACGCGACCAGCTTGCCCAGGCCCCAGGTGCCGGCGAGCGAGCAGGCTTCATGCGAGATGCCTTCCATCAGGCAGCCGTCGCCGAGAAAGACCCATGTGCGGTGATCGACGATCTCGTGCCCCGGGCGATTGAACGCGTCGGCGAGAAGCTTTTCGGCAAGGGCCATCCCGACCGCATTCGAAATGCCCTGGCCAAGCGGGCCGGTGGTGGTTTCGATGCCTGGGGCATAGCCGTATTCGGGGTGCCCCGGGGTCTTGCTGTGGAGCTGGCGGAAGCGTTTGAGTTCCTCGATCGGCAGGTCGTAGCCGGAAAGGTGCAGCAAGGCGTAATGCAGCATCGAGCCATGCCCGTTGGACAGCACGAAGCGGTCGCGATCCGGCCAGGTCGGGTTGGCGGGGCTGTGCTTGAGATGATGCCGCCACAACACCTCGGCGATCTCGGCCATGCCCATCGGCGCACCCGGGTGGCCGGACTTTGCCTGCTGCACGGCATCCATCGCGAGCGCGCGGATCGCACCCGTGAGTGGATTGAACACGGGAGGCTTGACGTTGCGACTCTGATGCATGGTGATCGATACCCGGCTTTTTCGAAGAGCCGGATTATCGCCGATAAACACCCCCGACCGCTAGGCGCGGGGCGATCGTGACGCGCCCGGCGGCGGGCGGCGGGACGCTGTGCCCCGGTCGGCCGCCGGGCTGGCCCTCATTTGGCGCGCCGGCTCTTCTCCATCAGGCGCCAGATCAGCGGGGTCAGAATCAACTGCATCGCCAGGTCGAGTTTTCCGCCCGGTATCACGATGGTGTTGGCGCGCGACATGAACGACTCGTGGATCATGTTGACCAGGTAGGGAAAGTCGACGCCACGGGGGTCCTTGAAGCGAATCACCACCATCGATTCGCTCAGTGACGGAACGTCGCGGGCAATGAACGGGTTCGAGGTGTCGACGATCGGTACGCGCTGGAAGTTGATATGGGTCCGGGCAAACTGCGGAACGATGAAATGAACATAATCGTGCATCCGCCGCAGAATCGTGTCCTGAACCGCCTCCATCGAGTAGCCGCGCACGCGGGTGTCGCGATGCAGCTTCTGGATCCACTCGAGGTTGATGGTCGGCGCGACGCCGATCAGCAGATCCACATGGCGGGCAATGTCGATGGTGTCGGTCACCACCCCGCCGTGAAGGCCTTCGTAGAACAGGCAGTCGGTTCCGACCGGGAGGTCTTCCCACTGGGTGAACGTGCCCATGGGCAATCCCCAGTGCATCGACTGCGCCTCGTCGTGGATATACAGCCTGCGCCGTCCGACGGCCGATTCGCCGTAGCGCCGGAACAACTCCTCGAGTTCGTCGAGCAGATTGGCCTCGGGGCCGAAGTGGCTGACTCCCGGGCCGCGGGTCGACTCGGCGGCGGCGATGCGTTTCTTCATCTCGTCGCGGGTATAGCGATGAAAGCTGTCGCCTTCGACGACTGCGGCTTCGACCCCCTCGCGATGAAATATCGCCTCGAAGGTGTGCTTGACGGTGGTGGTGCCGGCGCCCGACGAGCCGGTGACCGCAATGATGGGATGTTTGACGGACATTGAAGCCTCCAGTGATCAAGCTTGTTCGTGGCGGCTGGTTGGGGTGCGTGTCATGCGCCGGTCAGCGCGATGCGAACACCCGCCTGGCCGCGACTACCAGCACATGTACCTCGTCGGCGCTCATGTCGGGATAGTGGTTGCGCAGGGTACGGTAGGCGAGATGATCGAGGCTGTTGCTGCCCCAATGGTTCTCGGGTGCGAAAAAAGGTTCGATCAGCATGATCGCTTCGTCAAACACGCCGCGTACCCGCAAGTGCTTGCGACGTTCCAGGGTCTGGGTGCTCGATAGATCGGAAGAGACGGATTCGCTCATAGGTATTGGGAGATGTCGATGCAACAGGAGCCGCACTGGCGTTCCTGCGCTTGCGCGCATGCGGCGCCAGTGGGCGTACTCGGCCGAGGCCATGTGTCGCCATGCCTGTGTGGGCAAGTTCACGCCGATCCGCAGGGCGATCCAGGCGCGTGGTCGGTGGGTCGGTCACGAGTGCGCCGCCAGCCAGGTTCGCCATTCGCCGAACAGCGATGGACTCGCCGCCGCGATCACGCCGCGCTTGACCGACGGGCCGGCCATCAGTGAGCCGCCGTCGAGCGAGACCGCCTTGCCGCCGGCTTCGTCGAGAATGAGCTGGCCGGCCGCATAGTCCCACAGCTTTTGGCCGCCGTGAAGATAGACGTCGAGACGTCCGGCCGCGACGAAGCACCACTCGAGCGCGCTCGAGCCGAAGTTGCGCTGCGAATAATAGGGCGGGCGGACCGCGAGTTCGTCGCCCAGATGGTTGCTGATCCGCTTGAAATCGATGCCCGCGACGGCGTCGCGCAACTGCAGCGCAGCGTTGCGCAGGGGGAGCTCGGCGCCGTTCAGGAAGGCGCCTGCACCCTTGGCGGCGAAGAAGGACTCGTCGGTGACCGGGTTATAGACCACGCCGAACTGGGGTTCGTGATCGACCAGGTAGGCAATCGAGACCGCGAAGAACGGGATCCCGTTGGCGAAATTGGTCGTGCCGTCGATCGGATCGATGCACCACATGCCCTTGCGGCCAGCGGCCCAGCAGTGGGCCTGTTCTTCGTCGCTCATCTCCTCGCCCAGGACCGGGCCCGGCATGAGACCTGGAAGCGCATCGGTGAAACGGCGCTGTGATTCCATGTCAGCTTCCGTGAACAGCGAACCATCCGCCTTCTGGCTGCGCGCAGTCTTCAGATAGCGCGGCAGGATGACCTCGCGCGCGATCTCGCGCACCAGCGATTCGAGGGCACGGGCATCGGCAAGGCGTGCCATTGCATTCGGCATTTTTGCTCCTGGTGTTGCGCCGCGGGGAGACATGCGCCGCAGCGTAAATGCACGGCTCGGTGCGGTCCGCGCGTGGATGCGCTGGCCGCACCGAGTTTCCCTATAATAGCATGATGATTTCGCGCTTCTTTTTTCCCGACACCCTGCCCGAATCAGGTGTGGTGCGCCTGCCGGAGGCGCTCGCCCATCATGCGACACGCGTGTTGCGCATGGCGCCGGGCGATGCGATGGTGCTTTTCGACGGCGGCGGCGGGGAGGTGGCGGCTCGCCTGCAGGGTGGTGGGCGCGAGTGGTTCGCTACTCTCGACGAGCGTGATCCGGTGGACCGTGAATCGCCATTGGCACTGGTGCTGGTGCAGGCCCTCGCCAGTGGCGACAAGATGGACTGGATCGTACAGAAGGCGGTCGAGCTGGGTGTCGCGGCCGTGATCCCGATCGAGGCGCGGAGATCGGTGCTGCGCCTGTCGGGTGAGCGCGCGCTGAAGCGCGTGGCTCACTGGCAGCAGGTGATGCTGGCAGCCTGCGAGCAGAGCGGGCGCAACCGGGTGCCCGAGATCGGTCCGGTCATGTTGCTCGCGCACTATCTGGCGACCCATCGCGATACCGACAAGGTGATGTTCTCGCCCGGCATCGGGACGCCGTTGAAGGCGTTGGCGCAGCCGCAGGGGCCGCGCCATTTTCTTGTCGGTCCGGAAGGGGGGTGGGCCGACGATGAGCTTGCCGCCTGCGGGGCGGCACAGTGTGCGGTGGCGACGCTTGGTCCGCGGGTGCTGCGCACCGAAACGGCCGGGCTTGTCGCGCTTGCCGCGGCCCAGGTCCTTTGGGGAGATGTCTGAAATGTTCGAATCGGTTGAGATCGGCCACCGGACCTCCAAGGAAGATTTCGAGAAGTTCGAGCCGCAGTTGCGCGCGGATCTGCTGGATGCTCAGTTCGATCTGCGTGATCAGGCGCCGTTTGCGGTGGTGATCCTGATCAACGGCGTGGATGGCGCGGGCAAGGGCGAAACCGTGAATCTGCTCAACGAGTGGATGGACCCACGCCACATCGAAACCCAGGCTTTCGATTCGCCGACCTCGGAGGAGGCCGAGCGACCCTATATGTGGCGCTTCTGGCGCACGCTGCCGCCCAAGGGCAAGATCGGTGTGATGTTCGGCAACTGGTACACCGATCCGATCCAGGAGCGGGTCGAGAAGCTCACCAAGAAGGCGGAACTCGACCAGCATCTCGACGACATCGTGCGTTTCGAAAGCATGCTGGTCAGAGAGGGCGTGCTGTTGTTGAAACTGTGGTTTCATCTGCCCAAGGCGGGGCAGAAGGCCCGCCTCGAAGCGCTCGAAAAGGATCCGCGCACGCGTTGGCGGGTAACCGAGCTCGACTGGCACTATTTCAAGCTTTACGACCGCTATCGCGAGGTGGCGGAGCATGTCTTGCGGCGCACCAGTACCGGCGAGGCGCCGTGGCAACTCGTCGACGGCTCGGACCCGCGCTATCGCGCCGTGTTCGTCGGGCGGGCCTTGCTCGATGCGCTGCGCCGACGCCTCGACGCGGCGAATCAGCATTGGGCGCCGCGCCAGACCGCGCCCGCGCTGCCACCGGTGCTGGACGGGCAAAACCTGCTCAATACCCTGGTTCTCGATCAGCCCATGACCAAGAAGGACTACAACCTTCAGCTCGAGGAACTGCAGGGCAGGCTGGCGCTGCTGGTGCGCAACAAGGCATTTGCGGCGCGGTCGCTGGTACTGGTGTTCGAAGGCCACGATGCGGCTGGCAAGGGTGGTGCGATCAGGCGCGTCACGGCCGCGCTCGATGCCCGCCGCTACCGCATCGTGCCCATTGCCGCGCCGACGGACGAAGAGTTGGCAAAGCCTTATCTGTGGCGGTTCTGGCGCCAGTTGCCGCGGCGGGGCAGGGTGTTGATCTTCGATCGCTCGTGGTATGGGCGGGTGCTGGTCGAGCGGGTCGAGGGTTATTGTTCCGACGCCGACTGGATGCGCGCCTATTCCGAGATCAACGATTTCGAGGACGAAATCATCGCGGCCGGCGGGATCGTGGTGAAACTCTGGCTCGCGATCAGTGCCGACGTGCAGCTCGAGCGCTTCAAGGAGCGCGAGGCCGAGCCCCACAAGCGCTTCAAGATCACCGACGACGACTGGCGCAATCGCGGCAAGTGGGCCGAGTACGAACGCGCGGTGTGTGACATGATCGACCGCACCAGCACCGAGAACGCGGCATGGACTCTGGTCGAGGCCAACAACAAGTACCACGCGCGGATAAAGATACTGCGTACGTTGTGTGATCGGGTTGAGGCCGCGCTAAAAAGTTAATGTTGCGCTGCGGTAGCGGCCTGTAACGCCGAGGAAGAGCCTGGCGGGCGGTTCCGATACAATGTCGTCCTGACAGCCCCGATCGATCCGCATCCGGGGCGCGGATCCTAAACGCCACGGGTACCTGCTTGACCAGCGACACCAGACCTCCCAGTTCGGCCCATGACGCCGCGAACGACACCAGCCAGTTCCAGTTCGTTTCCTGGGTGCGGGGTGCCGCGCCCTACATTCATGCGTTTCGCGGACGTACCTTCGTCATCGGATTCGGTGGCGAGGTCATGGAAGGGCCGCGCGCCCAGAGCCTCGCTTACGACTGCAACCTGTTGGCGGCGCTGGGCATTCGTCTCGTGCTGGTGCATGGTGCGCGCCCGCAGATCGAGTCCGAAATGGCCCGGCGTGGCCTCGAGCCGCGCTATCACCACGGACTGCGCGTGACCGACGCCGCCGCGCTGGAGTGCGTCAAGGCCGCGATGGCGGTGACCAGGCTGGAGCTCGAGGCGCTGCTCTCGCAAGGTTTGCCGAACACCCCGATGGCGGGTAGCTACATGCGGGTGACGAGCGGCAACTTCATCACGGCCCGCCCGGTCGGGGTGGTGGAGGGCATCGACTACCAGTACACCGGCGCCGTGCGCAAGATCATTGCCGACGAGATCAATGCCGACCTCGATCAGCAGAACGTGGTGCTGATCACGCCGCTGGGCGTGTCGCCGGCCGGTGAGATCTTCAACCTGAGCATGGAGGACGTCGCCGAGGCCGTTGCGGTTGCGCTCAAGGCCGAGAAGCTGATCTATCTGTGCGACGCCCCGGGGCTGCTCGATGGTGAGGGGCGGCTGATCGACTCGGTCACCGCCGATGAGGCGCAGCGCATGCTGCTCGCCGAAGAAGGCCTGACCGAGGATCTCGACCTGTACCTGCCGCGCGCGATCAGCGCGGTGCGCAGGGGGGTGGCGCGCGCGCACCTGATCGACCATGACAAGGATGGGGGGCTGCTGCTCGAGTTCTTTACCCATGCCGGTGTGGGCACGGTGGTTTCGCGCGACCCGCTGTTTCGCCTGCGCGAGGCGACGATCGACGACGTCGGTGCATTGGTGGCGCTGATCACGCCCATGGAGGCCGATGGTAGCCTGGTCAGACGTGGGCGCGAGCTGCTCGAGCAGGAGATAGAGCGTTTCACGCTGGTCGAACATGATGGCGTACTGGTCGGCTGTGCGGCGTTGTACCCGTTCAGCGACGAGCGGGCAGCTGAGCTCGCCTGCCTTGCCGTCACGCCCGAGTATCGCCGCTCGGGTCTGGGTGACCAGCTGTTGCGCCGGCTCGAGCGGCGTGCCCGCTCGCTGCGGTTCGAGCGCCTGTTCGTCCTCACGACGCGGACCGCCCATTGGTTTCGCGAGCGCGGGTTCATGGAGACCGATCCAGATTCCTTGCCGCGCCAGAAGCGCGAACTCTACAACTATCAGCGTCGTTCGAAGGTATTCGTCAAGATCCTATGACTTCCGACTCTCCGATGCGGAGGCACGACCAGGATGCGCAGGCGCACCACGCCGCCGCGCCGCCGCCTGACGGCAGTGCCGCGGTGGCGGGAGCCTTCGGCGTCGTCGCGGCGGGGGGGGCTGGTCTCGTCCTCGCCCTGCATCTCGCCGCGGATGACTGGTGGCTCACCAGTGCTGCGCTGCTGGCGGCCGCGGCCGTGTCGGGGGCGCTCGCCTATCGGCACATCGCCGCACGCTGTCATGTGCGCGAGCTCTATCGTTTGCAGGTCTGCAAGCACATACAACTGCTCGATGATGCGAATGCGCTGCCGAGCGGGCGCGCGTTCGCCCCTGAATCCGCTTCGCGCGAAATGTTCGAGCGTATCGAAGCGGCCGCCCGGCAGCTGAGACTGTTGCGCGAGATCGAGGAGGGGGTGCACGGCCTCGAAGCCCTCTTCGATCCGGCCGGCCGGCTGCTCTGGATCAGCCCGTCGGTCGAGCGCTTGACCGGTTATTCTCCAGCAGACTGCCTGGCCACGGACGCGCCTGTCGATTTTGTCGTGCATGAGTCCGATCGTGCCTATTGCCGAAAGATGGCCGCGCAGATAGCGGCTGGCAGCCGTGCCGAGGATTTCGAGATGCGCCTGGTGCGCCGCGACGGCCAGACCCGCTGGGTGGCGTGTCACCTGCGTCCGCTCGGCGGTGAAAACGGCGCGTTGCGCGGCCTGCGGCTCTCGGCCGAAGATATCCATGCGCGCAAGGAAACCGAGTACAAGCTTCTTGAAACGGTTGCCGAGTTGCGTCGTTCGCAAGCGCTGCGCGAACACTATCTGTCGCGCAGCAGGGACGAACGGATGCGCCTGACCGCGTTGCTGAACGTCATTCGGCTGGGCATCCTGTTCATGGATCGCGATCATCGCGTGCTCTACTACAACCGGGCGATGCTCGAGATGTGGGGGTTCCAGCCGGAAGAGAACCTGATCGGGGTGCGCGATGTCGTGCTGCACAGCCGCATGGCCCACCTCCCGGTCGATCCGGAAGCCTTTCTGGCCCATGTGCAGGAGCGGTTGGGCCAGCGCGACAACCACAAGACCGGCGAAATTCCGCTCAGGGATGGGCGCATCCTCACTGACGCGAGCGCGTTGGTCGAAGGCGGGCCGGATGGCGCCGATATCGGCCGAGTGTGGATTTACGAGGACGTGACCCAGGCGCGCCTGACGGCCCAGCGACTGGTCCAGATGGCCGAGCGCGATCCGTTGACCGACTTGTTCAACCGGCGCCGCTTTCACGAAGAGCTGGATCGGGCGCTGGCCAATGCGCGGCGCAAGTCTGGCAGAACCGGCTTGGTCATGATCGATCTGGACGGCTTCAAGCCGATCAACGACGAATACGGCCATCAGGCCGGTGACGAGGTGCTGGTCACGCTGGCACGAACGGTGGGTGCGCTGATCAGACGCGACGAGATGTTCTGCCGTCTGGGGGGCGATGAGTTCGCCGTGCTGGTCCCGGATACGGCGGCACAACCCTTGCAGGAGCTTGCGCGCCGAATCGTCGAGGCCATCGCGGGGCTGCGCTTCGAGTTCGGCGGGAATGCGGTCAGTCTCACGGCAAGCTTGGGAATTGCCGTCTTTCCCGAGCATGCGGCCAATGCGGAGCGTCTGATTGCAGTCGCCGACGAGGCCATGTACTTTTCCAAGGCCAGCGGTCGCAATCGCTGGTCGATCGCCGGCGAGGGCGCCGGTGGCCCGGTGGGGGCGGCGAGTCAAAACATACTTGAAAAGGAATAAAGAATGGCACGAATGGTCAACTGTGTGAAACTCGGGCGTGAGTCCGAAGGGCTCGATCTGCCGCCGGTGCCGGGCGCGCTGGGGAAGCGGATTTTCGAGAATGTGTCGAAGGAGGCGTGGCAGCAATGGGTCAAGTACCAGACTATGCTGATCAACGAGAATCGCCTCAATCTGATGGATGCGCGTGCGCGCAAGTATCTGTCCGAGCAGATGGAAAAGCATTTTTTCGGCGAGGGGGCCGATCAGGTCGGCGGCTATGTTCCGCCGGCTGCGTGAGTGGACCGGCCGGTCGTTCGCGGTCAGGGCGTCATGAGTTCGGAGCAGCAAGCATCCGGACCGGCAAAGCGATGGCCCGACGTACCGGCATGCTATGGCTGGCTGTCGCTCGATCGGCGAGGCGTCTGGCGGCTGCAGGGTGAGCCGGTGGTCCATGCCGGGCTGAATGCCTTCATCGGCCAGAACTACCGGCGCGACGAATCGGGTTGCTGGGTGGTGCACAACGGGCCGCAAAAGGTGTTCGTCTCGCTCGATTATGCGCCGTGGGTGTTCCGGCTGATGCCGGACGGGACCTTGCTGACCCATACGGGGCTTGCTGCGGGTCGGCCGGAAAGCGCATACATCGACGAAGAAGGGGCGATGCTGTTTGTGACCCCGGTCGGGCCGGGTTTGCTCGATGATCGCGATCTCGCCCGCATGCTGGCCGATTGCGTGACCGCTTCAGGCGATGGGCTCGACGAACTTGTGCTCGAGCAGGCCATGGAAGGCCGTGTGGTGCTGTTCTGGAGAGGCGTGCAAATCGATACGCTACGGCGCGAGACGGTCGCGGCGCGGTTCGATTTCGTCGCGAAACCACTGGCGCCGGATTCCGCCCTGCTGACGTGAGACCTGGCACGAGGTGAGGCGTGCGGCGGGCCATGGGGCCCGCGTCCCTGGCGCGGAAGTACGCTCCCGCCGGCGGATGACCGCCATGTGCGCGCGGGAGGCTGCCGTCGGGTCAGGCCTTGTTGATCTGCTGTTCGAGCGCTTCGAGCGTCGAGTGACGGACATCCTTGCCCTTCACCATGAAAACCACGTACTCGGAGATGTTCGTCGCATGGTCGCCGATGCGCTCGATCGCCTTCGCAATGAACAGCACGTCGAGCGAACGGGTGATCAGCCGGGGGTCTTCCATCATGAAGGTCGCGAGCTGACGCAGGATGCCCTTGAAGATCGCGTCGACTTCCTTGTCCTTGCGCGCAATTTCCACGGTCCCGGACACGTCTTGCCGCGCGAACGCATCCATCGCACCGTTGAGCATGTCGATGGCCATGTTCGCGACATAGCGCAGTTCGATCTTGGGTACGAATGCCGATTCGGCTTCGACGATGGGGCGCGATGCCTTGGCGATCTTCTTGGCCTCGTCGCCAACCCGCTCCAGGTCCGTGACCATCTGCATCATCGTCATGACCAGACGCAAGTCGCTGGCTTGGGGGGCGTGGCGGGCGATGAGCTGGATACAACGCTCGTCCAGCTCCATTTCTTCCTGGTTGACCAGTTTGTCCCCCTGGATCACCTTTTCGATCAAGGCGATGTCGTTGCCGGTCAGTCCGTCCAGCGCGTCGGCAACCTGCCTGCGTACGTTCTCGGCCATGAGGAGGATGCGACGTCGAATCTCGTCCAGTTCGTCGTCGAACTTGGTGACAGTGTGCTTGTTCATCGTGATCATTCGAAAGGACTCAGTTCGAGCAGACTAGCAGTTAAATGTGACAAATATGTTGCATGGCGCACCGGTGGTCTAGGGGTCAAGGGGGGCCTACCCGTTCGACCCCGGACGCGGTGGCGAGCAACAGGATGTCCGCTCCGCGACGGGCAAAGAGCCCGTTGCTGACCACGCCGACGATCTGGTTGAGCTCGGATTCGAGCGCATCCGGGTCGGTGATCCGCAGTCCGTGTACATCCAGGATCTGGTTGCCGTTGTCGGTCACGAAACCTTCGCGCAGGACCGGCTTGCCGCCCATTGCGTGAAGCGTGCGCTCGACATAGGCGCGTGCCATCGGGACGATCTCCACCGGCAGTGGAAAGGACCCGAGCGTATCGACGCGCTTGGTGGCGTCGCAGATGCAGATGAAGCGGGTGGCGACCGCAGCGACGATCTTCTCGCGCGTGAGCGCGCCGCCGCCGCCCTTGATCATGCTGAGCCCCCCGTCGATTTCGTCGGCACCGTCGACATAGATCGGCAGGTCGGTGATGTCGTTCAGGTCGAAGAGTGCGATGCCGTGTGCCGCAAGACGGCGTGAACTGGCTTCGGAGCTCGATACGGCGCCAGCGATCCGGTCTTTGATCGCGGCCAGGCCGTCGATGAAGTGATTCACGGTCGAACCCGTGCCGACGCCGACGATGCTGCCTTCCTCCACGTATTCCAGCGCAGCATGTGCTGCGGCCTGCTTGAGTTCATCCTGGGTCATGGTGTGCTGTTTCCTGCAGGTGTTGGCGGTCAGAAAAGACCGTCGAATGGTTGAACGGGTACGGTGGCGCCCGCGGCCACGTTGCCCTGATCTTCGGGGAGAACGATGAAACAGTTGGCGTCGGACATCGATTTGAGGGCACCCGAACCCTGGGCACCGGCCACGCTCACCGTGCGCTCGGCGCCGGCACGGGCGAGGTGGCCGCGCAGGAACTCGCAGCGCCCCGGACGCTTCGCGACCGACGACGTGATGGTCGCGTCGAACAGCACGCGCTCCGGCAGTGGAGAAACACCGGACAGCGTCAGCAGTGCATCCTTCACGAACTGGTAGAAAGTCACCATGACCGCGACCGGATTGCCCGGCAGACCGAAGATCCAGGCATTGCCGATACGGCCGAACGCCATCGGGCGGCCCGGCTTGATATCGATTTTCCAGAAAGCGACGTCGCCGAGCCGCGCCATCAGCGCGCGGATGAAGTCGGCTTCGCCGACCGATACGCCGCCGCTGGTGAGAATCGCATCGGCATTGGCGGAGGCATCGATGAATGCCTGTTCCAGCGCCGTCGGGTTGTCCTCGATGACGCCCATGTCGAGCAACTCGCAGCCGAGGAGCGTCAAGGCGCTGAAAAGCGTGTAACGGTTGCTGTCGTAAACTTGGCCCGGTCCGAGCCGTTGACCGATCGTTGCGATCTCGTCTCCGGTCGAGAAGAACGCCACCCGCAGTCGTCGCACGACGCTGACCTCGGGAATGCCGAGCGAGGCGATCAAACCGATCTCTGCCGCGCCGCAGCGTTTGCCCGACGGGAGGGCGATGCTGCCCTGTGCGACGTCCTCCCCGGCGCGCCGCACGTTCTGCAACGGTTCCTGGTTTGCGGGAATGATTGCCGAGGCGCCTTCGGCACGTGCATGCTCCTGAATGACGATGGTGTCTGCCCCCTGGGGAATCTCGGCGCCGGTCATGATGCGTACGGCCTGGCCCGCACCGATCCGGCCTGAAAAGGGCCGGCCGGCGAAAGCGGTGCCCACGACCTGCAGGCGGGTCGTGCCGGCGGGCGCGAGATCGACATGGCGTATCGCGTAGCCATCCATCGCGGCGTTGTCATGCGCCGGCACATTGCAGGGCGCGATCACCGGCTCGGCAAGCACGCGTGTGAGTGCGTCGCGAATCGAAACACGCTCCCGACCCGCAATCGCGGTGAGAGGCGCAAGTATGGCCTGCCGGGCCGCAGCCATGCCGAGGCTGGTTTGGGGGTTCTGAGTCATCACGATCGGGTCCTTCGGGGCTGTTCCGGCGACGACGGCCAAGTGCTGGCCGGGGCGCCGACCCGGAATTATCGCCGATCCGGCGTGCGCGCGTGAGTGCGATGTCGCTGAATTCAGGGCAGAGCGCATGCCTGCGTCGCCCGGGGGCGCCGTACTTGATAGACTCTGCAACCATGATCGATTCCATTCACGATGCCGCATTCGCGGCCCTGATGCTGGCCGCGCCGGCATCGAAGTGTGCCTTGGTGGCGCAGCTACAGACCGGGCTGGAAAGCGGTGATTATCGTACCTATCCGGGCGAGAACGATCCGGTTGCGATCGTACATCCAGGGCGGCCGGAGCGCCCCGAGCTGGTTTCACCCCAGGCGCTGGGGCAGCGCCGGGTCGGCAGCGCCCAAGGACACGCCGCGCTCCTTCATGCGATCGCGCATATCGAATTCAACGCGATCAATCTCGCACTCGATTGCGTTCATCGCTTTCGTGCGTTTCCGGCAGCCTTTCATTCAGGCTGGATCAAAGTGGCCGCCGACGAAGCCTTTCACTTCGGATTGCTTTGCGATCGGCTGCACAGCTTGGGTGCCGCCTACGGCGACTTCCCGGCGCACAACGGCTTGTGGGACATGGCTTGCCGTACCGCGCACGATCCGCTCGCGCGCATGGCGCTGGTGCCGCGTGTGCTCGAGGCGCGGGGGCTGGACGCGACACCGCCGATCATCGAGAAGCTGCGCCGTATAGGCGATCAGGGCAGCATTGCGGTGCTGGAACGCATACTCGCGGACGAAGTGTCGCATGTCGCCCTGGGCGACCGTTGGTTCAAGCGGATCTGCATGGAGCGTCAGCTTGACCCGGAGGAGACTTATCTGGCGCTGATCGATGCGCTTGCGGTCGCGCGCCCGCATCCACCGGTAAACGAGGCGGCGCGCCTTGCCGCCGGTTTCAGCGCCGACGAACTGGCATGGATGATGAACCGGCGCTGAGTGTGGAGGGCGTGTGCCTGGGCGTCGATGGTCGAGCCGGCGTGCAGCCGGGTGCGGGCCAGAAGCGACAGGCGTAAAAAAGGTGGCCGCAGCCACCTCTGGGGACCGGTGTCGGACCGGGTATCAGCGCAAGCCGGCCGCGAAGTCCGAAACCGCGCGCATTTCGGCGTCGGTCATCTTGAGCGCGATCATGCGCATCATCTGGTTGGGATCGTTGGCACGGCCCCCGTCACGGAAGTTCTGGAGCTGTGTGAGCGTGTACTGTGCGTGTTGTCCCGAGATCCGCGGGAATTGCGCGGGCATTCCCGAGCCGGCCGGGCCATGACAGGCGCCACAGGCGGGCACGCCCTTCGAGGCGATACCGCCACGCCAGATTCGTTGTCCCTGCTCGATCGTCTCCGGGTTCACCGCAATGCTGGGTTCGAGTTTCTGCGCCGCGTAGAAGTTGGCGATGGCCTGCATGTCGGCTTCTTCGAGGCTGGCCGCCATGGCGCTCATGACCGCGTTTTCACGGACGGGGGGTTTGCCGTCCCAACTCTTGAATTCCTTCAATTGCTTGAAAAGGTATTCGGGAATCTGGCCGGCGAGTTTCGGATTTTCGGGTAGCGCACTGTTGCCGTCGACGTTATGGCAACCTGCACAGAGCGAACCGATAAGTGGATTGACCTTGTCGGCCTCCGCAGCAGGGTCTTGAGCATGAAGGCTGCCTGCAACCAGCAGCAGTGAGAGCAGCAGGGAACGCTTGGTCATGGTGTCCTCAGAAAGCCGTGAGCGATGGTCTTAAACGCGGTATTCTATATCAACCTCATGCATTTGCGCGACGCATTCGGCGCCCTATTATCCAGTCCGCGCAACGCGCCATCAAGTTTTCATGCCGATCTTTCGCAACGCCCAATTCGAAATCTCCATCGCGAAGCCGTCCGGATTGCCGCCGCCAGTGGGGGCCGAGATTGCCTTTGCAGGACGGTCGAACGCCGGAAAGTCGAGTGCGATCAACACCATCGCCGGTCATACCAGGCTGGCGTTCGTGTCGAAGACGCCCGGTCGGACGCAACTGATCAATTTCTTTCGCCTCAATTGCGGCGCGGCGCTGGTCGACCTGCCCGGTTACGGTTATGCCAAGGTGCCAGAGAGTGTCCGACGCCAATGGCAGGGGTTGCTCGAGAGCTATCTCCGTCGGCGCGAGAATCTCGTCGGCCTGGTGTTGATCATGGATTCGCGTCATCCGCTCAAACCGCTCGATCTCCAGATGATCGGCTGGTATGCGCCGTCCGGCCGCCCGATCCATATACTGCTGACCAAGAGCGACAAGCTTTCGCGCAACCAGGCAAGTGCAGCCCTGGCACTGGTGCGCCGAGAGCTTGCCGGCATGGGTGAGCAGGTCACCGTGCAGTTGTTTTCGAGCTTGAGCAAGACCGGAACCGAGAAGGTCGAGAGTACGGTGGCGCGCTGGCTCGGACTTGACATGCCCGAGCTGCCCAAACCGGACAAAAAAACCCCGGGCTGAAGAGATGTGGGCCCGGGGAGATTATGCCTTTTCCAGGCACCCGCTCAGGGAGGGAAGCGGGTGACGGCCGAAGCCGTCCTGGGTTGAGATCGGCAAGCCGGCGGATAGTTCCCGTGGCTGGGCACGGCGCCGTTTGCGGATTGCTTTCCGTTCATTCACAGGAATTCATATGAGCTCAATCGGACAATTTCCGACCACCCGCATGCGACGAATGCGTCATGACGATTTTTCGCGTCGTCTGATGTGCGAAACCCGCCTGAGCGCGGACGATCTGATCTATCCGGTGTTCGTTCTCGATCGGGGATCCCGGACCGAGGCGGTTGCTTCGATGCCGGGCGTCACGCGCATGACGCTGGATCATCTGCTGAGGGTCGCCGAGGAGGCGCTCGAACTGGGGATACCGGCCCTGGCGCTGTTCCCGGTCATCGATGGCGTCAAGACGCCCGGGGCCGAGGAGGCATGGAATCCGGAAGGCCTGGTGCCGACGGTGGTGCGTGCCCTGAAGTCGCGGTTTCCCGAGTTGGGCGTGATCACCGATGTCGCACTCGATCCGTATACCAGCCATGGCCAGGATGGCCTCATCGACCCGGCCGATCCGAGTGGCTATGTGCTGAACGACGAAACCCTCGAGGCGCTCGCGCGGCAGGCGCGCTGCCATGCCGAGGCCGGTGCGGATGTGGTTGCGCCTTCGGACATGATGGATGGGCGGGTGGCGCGAATCCGGGCTGAGCTCGATGCGGCCGGATTCGTTCATACCCGAATACTTGCGTATTCGGCCAAGTACGCATCGAGTTTCTATGGTCCGTTCCGGGATGCGGTCGGTTCGTCCGGCAATCTTGGCAAAGGCAACAAGAAGACCTATCAGATGGACCCGGCGAATTCCGACGAGGCGATTCGCGAGGTCGCTCTCGATATCGCTGAAGGCGCGGACATGTTCATGGTGAAGCCGGGTATGCCTTACCTGGATATCGTCCGGCGGGTCAAAACCGAACTGAAAGTGCCGACCTACGTCTATCAGGTCAGCGGCGAGTATGCGATGCTCAAGGCGGCGATCGGCAACGGCTGGCTGGCCGAGAAAGACTGTGTGCTCGAGGCGTTGCTCGCGTTCCGGCGCGCAGGGGCGGACGGGATTCTGACTTATTTCGCTCTCGATGCGGCTCGCTGGCTGAAGGCCGGGGGGTGATGTGGCGAAGCCGGTGGGTTCTCCGGGGGCATCGCTTACAGCACGCGGCCCGCAGTGCGCCTTAGTGCGAGTACCGAGCCGAGCTTGAGATCGACATAGGGCGGCTGACCCAGTCCCCGCCCGATCAGCACTGTTTTCATCCCCAGTCGCTTGGCGGTTCTCAGGTTTTCGGCCGAGTCCTCCACCAGTATGCAGCGCCGCGCTTCGAGCCCCTCGCTGTCGAGCAGGCGGTGAAAGGCTTGCATCGATGGCTTGGGGTGGAAGTGAAGCTGTTCGATCCCATAGGTGGCGGCGAAAAGACGTCGAATCCCCATGATGTCCAGCACGGCGTCGACATACGGGCGCGGGCCGTTCGAGAACACGAGTTTCTTGCCCGGCAGACGCCGGAGCATGGAGCCGAGCGCGCGGTCGAATACCATCATCTCGTGCAGTTTTTCGAAGCGGTGCGTCTCGGCAAGAAAGTGACGCGGGTTGGTGCCGTGATGGCGAACGAGTCCGAGCAGGGTTGCGCCGTAGCGGCGCCAGTAGTGCATTCTGAGCGCGTTGGCTTCGTCGTGGCCCAGCGCGAGATGGCGCTCTAGGTAAGCTGTCATCGCCGCATTCAGATGTGGAAAGATATGCGCGCTGGCGTTGTGGAGGGTGTTGTCGAGATCGAACAGCCAGGTGGGATGGCTCATGGGCTGTTCCGGGGGCGCGGTGGGCGCTGGGGCTGAAAATGCATGATTGCCCGCCCGTCTTCGAGCTTGGCCGGGGCTGCCTTCCAGGCATGCCCCTGGATGATCTCGAACGTGATCGGTAGCCGGCCGTCCTTGAACCTGGCCTGCAGTGCCGTGCGTGCAGCGTCCCAGCGCGACTTGCCGCTCAGTCCGCGTGGCCGGAGCGTGCTTGCGTTGCTCCAGCCGGATCGGCGCAGGTCGGTGAGCAAGGCATCGACATCCGCATAGGTGAGGGTGATGATCTCCATGTCCATCACCGGGTCGGAGAAGCCGGCCTTGACCAATGCGTCGCCGATGTCGTGCATGTCGATGAAACGGTGAACGTGTGCGCCGACCCGATCGTCCAGCGCGAACCGCAACTCCTTGAGCGTGTCGGGGCCGAGGGTCGAGAACATCAGCAAGCCGTCTATCGCGAGCGTCCGGTGCATTTCGCGCAAGGCTGGTAGCGGATCGGTCAGCCAGTTGAGCATGAGGTTGGACCAGATCAGCTCAAACCGGGCATGTGCGAACGGCAGGGCGCGGGCATCGGCGCAGGTGAGCAGCGGCGCCGGCGCGTTGCTGGTTTTGGGGGCGAGCAGCCGCGCCAGAAACCCTGGCTGCCGGTCGCTCGATTTCAGAAAGCCGCGGGCGAAGTCGATACCCACGCGCCGCGCTTGCGGATAGCGTTTGCCCAGTGCGTCCAGATCGCCGCCGCCGCCGCAGCCGATGTCGAGAATCCGGGCGGGGGCGATGCGAATGTAATCGAGCCGCTCCGACATGCGGCGCGCGATCTCCAGTTCGAGAACCGCCAGCGGGCGTGCGTGCGCTGCGCTGCGGTCGAAACGTCGTCGCGCCAGCTCGTGATCGAGGGCGTAGTCGCTGCCGCTTGCGCTCATGCTCGGGGTTTCGGGGAGGCCGAAGCGTGTGAGAAATTCGTTGGCATGTTGGAGAATCCGGGGTGTAATGCGGAATCAGACCGCGCATGTTGGGTATCGGACAGGATCTTGTCAAACTCGTTATCGTCGCTGCGTGCCAGCCTTGGTTTCGTCATCGACCTGCTTGCGCCGCAAGAGTGTTTCGCGTGCGGATGCGATTCCGGTGGAGCGCTTCTCTGCCCGGCGTGTGCGGCAGAGTTGCCCGTGCTCGGTCCTGCGTGCCCGGTCTGTGCGCTTCCGGTCCCGGGCGGTGAAGTCTGTGGTGCTTGCCTGAGCGCGCCGCCCGCCTTCGATGCCACCTTCGCGGCGTTTCCATATGCCTTTCCGATCGACCGCATGGTGCAGGCGCTCAAGTATCGCTATCGCTTGTCGGTCGTGCCATTCCTGGCCAACGCCTTGCTCGCCTCTGGACCGATCGAAGGGGCGGGCGTGGTCTTGCCGATGCCGCTGCATGTCAAGCGCTTGCGCGAGCGCGGCTTCAACCAGGCGGTGGAACTCGCACGTCCGCTCGCACGGGCGCGCGGCTTGCCACTGGAGCTGGCGCGGGTGGGCAGGGTGCTGGACGTGGCGCCGCAGATGTCTCTTTCGTGGCGTGAGCGCCAGTCGAACATGCGTGGCGTGTTCGCATGCGCAGGGTCGTTCGACGGCCTGCACGTCCTGGTCGTCGATGACGTGATGACGACCGGTGCGACGTTGCATGCGCTCGCCGCCGTGCTGAAACAGCATGGCGCGAGTCGTGTCACCAACCTGGTCGTGGCGCGTACGCCGCGAATGAGCTGACATGTTCAACGTTGTCTTGTTGCAGCCCGAAATCCCCCCCAATACCGGCAACGTCATTCGTTTGGCCGCGAATACCGGCGTTCGCCTGCATCTGGTCAAACCCTTGGGCTTCGACCTGAGTGATCGGCAACTGGCGCGCGCCGGACTCGATTACCACGATCTTGCCAGCGTTGTCGTGCATGAGGATTGGGCCGCGTGCCAGCGTTTTCTTGGCAAGGCGCGCGTGTTTGCATTTTCGACGCGTGGGCAGCGGCACTTCGGCCAGGTGGCGTTCGGGGCCGGCGACGCGCTGGTGTTCGGTTCCGAAACCAGCGGACTGCCGCAGGCGTTCCTGGATCAACTCGATGCTTCGCAAGTGGTGCGTATTCCGATGCGGGTCTCGAACCGCAGCATGAACCTATCCAACAGCGTGGCCGTGGTGGTTTTCGAGGCGTGGCGGCAGCATGATTTCGCTGGTGGTTCGTGACCTCTCGCAGGGCCGCGGGTGTGCAGGTCGCGGTGCCTATTCGACCTTCGGTTCACGCGCCAGCAGTCGTTCCACCGCTTCGCGTGGGCTGACGCCGCCGGAATGCAGCAGTGCGTCGATGGCTGCGCAGATCGGCATCTCCACGCCGTGAATGGCCGCCAGTCGTACGGCCTCTCGAGTGGTGGGCACGCCTTCGGCGACATGACCGAGATCGGCAAGTATCGTCGCGAGCGGTTTGCCGGCGGCAAGCGCGAGCCCGACCCGCCGGTTGCGGGACAGATCCCCGGTACAGGTCAGGATCAGATCGCCCATTCCGGCCAGGCCCATCAGGGTTTCGGCCTGGCCGCCGCGTGCCTTGGCCAAGCGTGCAGTTTCGGCCAGGCCGCGTGTGATCAATGCGGCGCGCGCATTGAGGCCGAAACCCAGCCCGTCCGACACGCCGGCCGCGATTGCGATGACATTCTTGATCCCGCCGCCCAGTTCGGCGCCAACCAGATCGGTATTGGCATAGATCCGCAGCCGTGGTTGGTGAAGCACATTCACCCAGTGCCGCGCAAACTCGATGTCGCGCGCCGCGAGGCTGATGGCGGTGGGAAGTCCCGCTCCGACCTCGGCGGCGAAGCTGGGACCGGTGAGGACGCCGCATGGCGCCGCATCACCGACCTCCTCGGCCACGATTTCGTGCGGGAGCTTGCCGCTTCCGCTTTCGAGCCCCTTGCATGCCCAGATCAGAGGGGTGCCGGGTGTTGCGTGGTTAAGCGCACGTACGGTTGATCGAAGCCCGGCCAGTGGGGTGACCACGAGGTGGATCTCGGCCCTGGTCGCCACGGCCTCGAAGTCGGCGCTGACGGCGAGCGATGGTGGAAAGGCGACGTTTGGCAGATAACGGTCGTTGCACCGGGCGGACTCCAGCTCGGTGATTTGCCGTGCGTCCCGGCCCCACAGGGTGACTTCGTGCTGGCGCGCGAACGCGACCGCCAGCGCGGTGCCCCATGCGCCGGCCCCGAATACCCCGATGCGCATGGTGCTTACAGACCCCAGACTTCGGTCACCCGGACGTAGCCGCTCAAGCCGTCCTGGTGACCGACCTGCACCCAGCCACTCGCAGGTTCCGAACGCAGTTCGAGTACCGTGTCACGTGCCGCCTCGAACACCGGAGCCGCCGCCGCCTCGGGGCCTTGGCGCACGGTCGCGCGATCAGCCGAAACCAGCAAGGTGCGGCGAGGACTCAGTGCCGAGCCCTCGATCCAGTTGAGCGTACCCCCGGCATCGCGCACCTTGACCCACTTGTCGACCACCACCACGACTTCGACGGGCGTGCCCGTTGCGATGATGAAGAGCCGCTTGCCCGTTTCCGAGGGGGTTTCGTAGAGGATCGAGGCCTTGCTCACCGAACGGAACTCGATTGCGTGAGCTGCGTTGAGGCCTGCCAGCAGGCCCGTGGCAAGAATGAGCGTGCGCAGAGGTAGGTTCATGGCGCTTTATTGAACCTGGATTTCGCCGCCTTGCTGGGCTGCGCTGGCTTGTTGTTTCTGCGTCTGGTAAAGGCCCTCGAAGTTGACCGGTGCAAGCACCACCGGCTGAAAGCCGGCGCGCGTGACGGCGTCGGAAACCGCTTCACGCGCGTATGGGAACAGGATGTTGGGGCAGCCGATCATCATCACCGGTTCGAGATCGCCTTCGGGAATGTTGCGAATCTGGAAAATGCCGGCTTGCGCGACCTCGACCATGAAAAGCGTCCGTTCGTCGGGCAGCTTGGCGCTGACCGTGATGGTGAGGGTCACCTCGAAGATCCCGTCGTCGACCGGCTTGCCGTCGGTACGCAGTTGCACATTGACTTGGGGATTCTCACGTTCGAGGAAGATCTTGGGTGCATGCGGGACTTCCAGCGACAAATCCTTGACGTACAGCTTTTCGATCGAGAATACGGGTTGAGCGTTTTCGGCCATTTTTCGTTACCTGGTTGATGATTGATTGAAGAGTGTGAAGAGCGAGTCCGCATTGCGGACCAAGGGATCGGGGCTCAGGGATTCAAGAGCGCGTCCAGCCTGCCCGCGCGCTCCAGGTCGTGAAGGTCGTCGCAGCCGCCTACATGCCTGTCGCCGATGAAGATCTGGGGTACGGTGCGCCGTCCGCTCAGCGACACCATTTCGCTGCGCCGCTCAGGATGCAGATCCACCCGGATCTTGTCCAGATCATCGACCCCCTTGCTGAGCAGCAACTGTTCTGCGCGTATGCAGTACGGACAAGTGCCGGTCGCATACATCCGTATCCGCGGCTTTTGCGTCTGACTCATTTCGATTTCTTCTTGCGACCGAGCGGTTGCCCGGCTTTTTCCCATTCGAATATGCCGCCGCGCAGGTTGAAGAGTTTGTCGAAACCGGCCTTGCGCAGCGTGCCGAGGGCAGAGCTCGAGCGGGCGCCAGTGGCACAGCACAGGATCAGCGGCTTGTTCTTGAGCTTTTCGAGCTCGGTGATGCGGTGCGGCAAGTCCTTGAGGGCGATATTGCGTGCGTTGGGTATGTGGCCCTGCTCGAATTCGCCCTGATCACGCACGTCCACCACCACCGCGTCTTCACGGTTCATCAGCAGTGTTGCCTCCACCGGCGAAAGCTGGGTCTTGTCGCCGCCCGAGCGGATCAGGTCGACGAGCAACCAGCTCCCCGTGGCGGCTGCCAGGGCCACCCAATACCAATTTTGCTGAAAAAATTCCACTACTTGCTGCTCCGTTGTGATTGGTAGGTCCGCGTCAGCGCGCCTTGTTGGAGGGGGCGACGCCGCAGAACAGTTCGCGCATCAGTACGATGAGTTGAAGCGTGCGCTGGTCTCCGACACGGTAATAGACGCGGTTTGCATCCTTGCGGGTCTGGAGGATGCCCTTGTCCCGCAGTATCGCGAGGTGTTGGGAGATGTTGCTTTGCGATGTCCCCACGACCTCGACGATGTCCTGCACGCAGATCTCGCCTTCTCCGAGCACGCACAGGATCTTCAGGCGCAAGGGGTGGGCGATCGACTTGAGGGCGCGCGCGGCGGTCTCGATTTGCTCGTGCTTGTCGATCAGGTCGATGAAGGTGTTGTGATCCACTTGGGCGCGCCGCTAAGTTAAGGCTAGTGGAGTAGTATAAAATATTGCGGCTCGGTGGAGCGTGAGATTCGTTGTGGCGGTTTTTGACCCGGTCCTCCGCAGCAGGCGCAACAATGCTTCCCGTCCGGTCGAGCAGTCTCTCATTCACTCTTTGTGTGCGCGAACTCATGTACAAGATCGTTTTATTGCGGCATGGCGAATCGACCTGGAACCAGGAAAACCGTTTCACCGGCTGGACCGATGTAGACCTGACCGAACGTGGCGTCGCCGAGGCGCATCGCGCCGGGCAGCTCCTGAAAGACAAGGGTTTTGTTTTCGATCGGGCCTATACCTCGGTGCTCAAACGCGCCAACAAGACCCTCAACCTGGTGCTCGAGGAACTGAGTGCGCTATGGCTGCCGGTGGTTCATTCGTGGCGGTTGAACGAGCGCCACTACGGTGCGCTGCAAGGGCTCAACAAGTCTGAAACCGCTGCGAAGTTCGGCGACGAGCAAGTGCTGATGTGGCGCAGGTCCTACGACACGCCACCGCCGCCCCTGCCCGAGGGAGACGATCGGCTTGCGCTTGATGACCCGCGCTACGCTGATTTGCCGCATGCGCAGTTTCCGCGCACCGAGTGCCTGAAGGATACGGTAGCCCGCTTCATTCCCTACTGGGAAACCGTGATCGTGCCCGACATCCTGGCTGGCCGGCGCCTGCTGATCACCGCGCATGGCAACAGCCTGCGCGCGCTCATCAAGTATCTCGACGGCATCTCCGACAGCGATATCGTCGCCTTGAACATTCCGACGGCGCAACCGCTGGTCTATGAGCTCGATGCCGATCTCAAGCCGATCCGTAGCTACTATCTGGCCGACGAGAGCACGATCCGGGCGGCGGAAGCCGAGGTTGCCGCGCAGGCCGCTCGGGCCAAGGCCTGATTTGCGCACACCGCGGGTCTTGGTCGGGGCGCAATGCGGATGAGCCTGCCTCGGAGGGTGTTGCTGGCGCTCATCGTTGCGGCGGGCGCCGTGCCGGCTTACTCCACCGTCGCGGCGCAGGGCAGCGAAGTCGATAGCAAGCGTGCCGACCTGGATGCGCTCAAGCGCCGTATCGACGAACTCGACAAGAGCATCGCGGGGGTCGAGGCCAGTCGCAGCGTGGCCGAGCGAGACCGGGTGCGGGCCGAACGCGCCGTATCGGCGGCGCGCCGGCGCATACGCGATATCGGTGCCGAACTCGCGCGGGTCGAGGCGGAACTGACCGAAAAGGTGGCCGAGCAGGCACGGGTGGCCGGGCGGATCGCGGTTGGCCGTGCCGAGCTTGGCGAGTGGCTGCGGCGAAACTACATGCATGGCGGCAGCGAAGTCGCGCCATTTCTGGCCGCCCAGGACCCCAATCAGATGGCGCGCGATTTGCGCTACTTGGAACACCTGGGGCGGGCACGGCTCGCGCTGATCGACAGCCTGCGGGCCGACTTGCGTAACCAGGAAAACCTGGTCGCAACGATCGTGGCCCGAAAAGAGACGCTGAGTGGCCTCGAGGCCACTCAGCGGCAAGAATCGGAGGCGCTCGCGAAAGTACTGACCGAGCGCTCGCGCGTGGTTGCGGGCCTGAGCGCCGATCTGAAAAAGCAGCGGGCCGAACTTGCGGAATTGCGTGAAGATGAGGAGCAGCTCGGGCGGCTGCTGGTCGTGCTGGCACGGCAGCAGGCCGAGCGGGAAGCGGCCCGGCGGGCGGAAGAGGCACGTCGGGCGGCAGAGGCGGCGCGGCGTGCCGAGATCGCGCGGCGTGCCGCCGAAGCCGAGCGGATCGCCGCGCAACAGCGTTCCATGGGTGCGGGCGCCAGCGAGCGAGAGGCCCGGTCGCCGCGTGTCACCGAAACCGAGCAAGCCAGTCGAAGCGAACCGGTCGTCGGTCAGGTGACACAGGCGGCCGAGCTCGCGCCTACCGGGATCAGCTTCGCCCAGTTGCAGGGGAAGATGCGGTTCCCGGTGCGCGGGGAACTGGTAGGGCGTTTCGGCGCTCCTAGGGCGGAAGGCGGAACCCGCTGGCGCGGCGTGTTCATCCGGGCCGGGAGTGGACAGGACGTGCTTGCGGTCGCATCCGGCGAGGTGGTGTTCGCGGATTGGCTCAGGGGCTATGGAAATTTGATCATCGTCGATCACGGCAGTGAATACATGACGATCTACGGACACAACGATGCGCTTCTGCGGGAAGTGGGCGACCGAATCGCCGCAGGGGCCGCCATCGCCAGTGTTGGCGCGAGCGGAAGCGTTCAGGAATCGGGTTTATACTTCGAGATTCGGCACCGGGGTCAGCCCGTCGACCCCATGAAGTGGGTTCGCCTAAATTAGCTGGGCCGGTGTCCTCTCGGCAAAGCGCTTTATTCTGGAGTGGTCATGCGCAACAAGTTTCAAAAGGCGGGATTGGTGATGACCGGGATTTTCGCCGGCATTCTGATCAGCCTGAATTTTTCCGCCAATGCTGACCGAGTTGCGCCCGCGAGCCTGCCGGTTGAAGAGTTGCGCGCTTTTGCCGATGTGTTCAATGCGATCAAGCAGGGTTACGTCGAACCGGTCGAAGATCGGAAGCTGATCAATCATGCGATCAGCGGCATGCTGACCGGCCTCGACCCGCATTCGGCCTATCTCGATGCCGAGGCGTTCAAGGAACTCCAGGAGGGCACCCAGGGCGAGTTTGGCGGTCTGGGTATCGAAGTCGGGATGGAAGACGGTTTCGTCAAGGTCGTTTCCCCGATCGAAGACACACCGGCGTTTCGCGCGGGGGTACAGGCGGGCGACCTGATCGTGAAACTCGACGACACGCCGGTCAAAGGCATGGACCTGTCTGACGCGGTCAAGATGATGCGCGGCAAGCCGAACACCTCGATCACGCTGACGATCATGCGCAAGGGTGAAAGTGCGCCGGTGGTGGTCAAGCTCGTACGCGAGATCATCAAGGTGCAAAGCGTCCGTTCCAAGATCATCGAGCCGGGTTTCGGCTATCTGAGGGTCAGCCAGTTCCAGGAGAACACGGCCACGGCGGTCGTCGAACATCTGAACAAACTGATGGCCGATGGTCCGTTGACGGGCCTGGTGCTGGATCTGCGCAACGATCCGGGCGGTTTGCTGCACGGTGCCATCGGTGTCTCGGCCGCTTTTTTGCCGGCCGACACGCTGGTGGTTTCGACCGACGGCAGAACCCCCGATGCGCGGCGTGAGTACCGGGTCGATCCCGAAGATTATTTGAGAGGGCGTACGCGCGACTTCATTCGCAACCTGCCGGCCGCTGCGCGCGAGGTGCCGATGGTGGTGCTGGTCAATGGTGGCTCGGCGTCGGCGAGTGAAATCGTCGCAGGCGCGCTGCAGGATCACAAGCGTGCGACGATTCTCGGGACGCAGAGCTTTGGCAAGGGGTCGGTGCAGACGATTCTGCCGATCAACAACAGTTCGGCGATCAAGCTCACCACCGCACGCTATTACACGCCCAGCGGACGCTCCATTCAGGCGAAAGGTATCGAGCCGGATTTCGTGATCGAAGAATCCGAGAACGGTTCCAGTCGACGGGTGCGTGAGGCCGATCTTCTCGGCCACCTCGAAAACGGGGCCGAAAAGGAAGGACCTGCCGCGCCGGGGGCCAAGACGGAACCCGAAAGTGATGGCGCCGCCACGCAGCCGCGTTTCGAGATGGGTGGAGACGACGACTATCAGCTGCGTCAGGCCTTGCGCCTTCTCAAGGGTGAGCAGATCGTCCAGAGCGCCGCGGACAAGAGCTGATCAAAAGTGGTCATGGTGCGTCGGGAGCGGCAGGCAAGCTCGCCGGCGCCGGCATGGTTGTGTTTCGAAACCGGTCAGGGCGTTGGGCGGCTTCTGCGAGGAGGCACAGCGCCGCAAGCTGTTTTCGCCCGGACGCCTGATTGCCGCGAACCCACATGAATGACGATCAGTTGCTGCGCTATAGCCGGCATATATTGTTACCCGAGATTGGCGTCGAAGGGCAGCAGGCGATTCTTGGCGCGCGGGCGCTGATCGTGGGGGCGGGTGGGCTCGGTTCGCCCGCGGCGATGTATCTTGCCGCTGCAGGTGTCGGCAAACTGGCGCTGTGTGATGGCGATACCGTTGATCTGACCAATCTCCAGCGCCAGATTCTTCATTCCACCGCATCGGTGGGCAGACCGAAGGTCGATTCCGGGGGCGAGACGCTGGCGCGCCTGAATCCGGAATCCAAGATCGAGACGATCGCGGTGCGCCTGGAAGGGGCGGCACTGGACGAGCAGGTCGAAAGGTCTGATGTCGTACTCGACTGCAGCGATAATTTCGCGACCCGGCATGCGATCAATCGTGCCTGTGTGCGTTATCGCAAACCGCTCGTGTCGGGGGCGGCGATCCGTTTTGACGGGCAGGTGTCGGTATTCGATCTGCGTCGGTCCGGGAGTGCGTGTTATCACTGTCTTTTTCCCGAAGGCATGGCGTTGGACGAGGCACGATGTGCAGTCATGGGCGTTTTTGCGCCGATGACCGGAATCATCGGCGCAACCCAGGCGGCCGAGGCATTGAAGCTGCTGGCGGGGTGCGGTACTTCGCTGGATGGGCGCCTGTTGCTTCTCGACGGGCTCGGGATGGAGTGGCGCAGCATCAGGCTGGGCCGTGACCCGGCTTGCCGTGTCTGCAGTGGTGGATGATTCGATGAAAAACGGGTCGGGGCCGGCCGCGAGAAGGACGCTCAGGCCTTTTGGGTTGGACGGGCGATGATACGCAAATCCTTGCCAAGCATGCGGAGATCGCGAACATCCAGACAGGTGGCTTGGTCCAGCGATTCCGGCGCAACGAGATTGAACAACCCCTGGGCGTTGTCGCCGATCAGTTTAGGTGCCAGATAGAGCAGCAGTTCATCGATGCATGACTCGCGCATCAGCGAGCCGTTGAGCCTGAAACCCGCTTCGACATGGACTTCGTTGAAGGCGCGACGCCCGAGTTCCTGCATCAGCCGCTGCAAATCGACTTTGCCTACCGGATTCGGAAGCGACACGACCTCGGCACCCAGCCCTTCGAGTATCGCGATCTTCGCGTGGTCGTCCGACGCGGTGGCAATCAGGCATTGTCCGCCCGCCAGTATTCGCGCCGTGGCCGGCGCATCGAGCCGTGCATCGATCAGCACCCGCCACGGTTGGCGCTCACAGGGGATTTCGCGCACGTTCAACTGCGGATCATCGGCCAGTACCGTACCGATACCGGTGAGTACCGCACAGGCGCGTGCCCGCCAACGGTGGCCGTCCCGCCGTGCCGCCTTGCCGGTGATCCATTGGCTGACGCCGTTGTTCAGCGCCGTCTTGCCGTCGAGCGTGGCCGCGGCCTTGAGGCGCGTCCATGGGCGTCCGCGGGTCATGCGTGTCACGAAACCGATGTTGAGTTCGAGCGCTTCGCCGGCCATGAGTCCGTGTTCGGTCTGTACGCCCGCTGCACGCAGGCGTTCGAGGCCGCGTCCGGCCACCAGTGGGTTCGGGTCTTCCATGGCGACGACGACGCGGGCTACCCCGGCCGCGATCAAGGCATCGGCGCAAGGCGGCGTCCGACCATGGTGGGCGCAGGGTTCGAGCGTGACGTAGACCGTGGCGCCGAGAGCGGCGTCGCCGGCGATCCGCAGCGCTTCGATCTCGGCATGCGGCTGACCGGCCTGGCGATGCCAGCCTTCACCCACGACGATGCCGTCGCGAATGATTACGCAGCCGACACGCGGGTTGGGCATGGTCGTACACAGGCCACGCGCGGCAAGCGCGAGTGCACGCGCCATCGCGGTATGGTCAGTTGCCGAAAAGGTCATTCTCGGTCGGTGTCGCCGGGGCGGCCTCGCGCGTGCCGCGATTGCGCTTAGGGCGTGACTGCACTTCCCGGATGACTTCCGAGAACTCATCGACATCGGCAAAGTTGCGATAGACCGAGGCAAAACGGATGTATGCCACCTTGTCGAGCTTCTTCAACTCGCGCATGACCAACTCGCCGATTCTTTCGCTCGGAATCTCCGACTCCCCCAGCGAAAGGAGGCGTGCCTCGATACGGTCGATCGCGGCCTCGACCAGTTCCAGCGTGACGGGGCGCTTGCGCAGTGCCAGTGTCATGCTGCTTGCGAGTTTGGCGTGGTCGAATTCGGTCCGGTTGCCATTGCGCTTGATGATATGAGGCATCTTGAGGTCGATGCGCTCATAGGTCGTGAAGCGCTTGTCGCACTTCACGCATCGCCGCCGCCGCCTCACGACATCGCCTTCGTCGTTTTCGCGGGTGTCGGTGACCTGGGTGTTGGGATCGCTGCAGAAAGGACATTTCATGGCCATGCCCGCCACGGTAAGCGGGCGAGGCCGCAGGCACGCGAGCGCATGTCCGGTGCCGCGGCAAGGCCGTAGCGACATCCGGCAACGGCGCGGCCGCCGGATGTGCGGCTGTGCTTCATCGCTGGTCTGTACTCAGCGGCCATACACCGGAAAGCGTGCGCACAATGCCGCGACCCGTGCCCTGATGCCGGCGAGAACGGTCTCGTCGCCATGCGAGTCGAGGGTGTCGGCGATCAGATGGGCGACTTGCTCGGCTTCGATCTCGGTAAATCCGCGCGTCGTCATTGCGGGAGAGCCGATGCGGATACCCGAGGTCACGAAGGGTTTTTCCGGATCCTTCGGGATCGCATTCTTGTTGACGGTGATATGCGCGCGCCCGAGCAGTGCTTCGGCATCCTTGCCGGTGATGTTCTTGGCCCGCAGGTCGAGCAGGAATACGTGGCTTTCGGTACGCCCCGACACGATGCGCAGGCCACGGTCTTCCGACAGCACTTTGGCCATCACCCGTGCGTTGGCGATGACTTGCTCCTGGTAGTGCTTGAAGCGGGGGCTGAGCGCTTCCTTGAACGCGACCGCCTTGGCAGCGATCACATGCATCAGCGGTCCTCCCTGGAGTCCGGGGAAAATCGCCGAGTTGAGCGCTTTCTCGTGCTCGGCCTTCATGAGGATGATGCCGCCGCGCGGTCCCCGCAGGGTCTTGTGGGTCGTCGAGGTCACCACATCGGCATGCGGAACCGGGTTCGGGTAGTAGCCCGCGGCAATCAGTCCGGCATAGTGGGCCATGTCCACCCAGAAGATCGCGCCGACTTCCTTCGCGATCTTTGCGAAGCGTTCGAAATCGATGTGCAGCGAATAGGCCGATGCCCCCGCGACGATGATACGCGGCTTGTGCTGACGGGCGAGCGCCTCCATGGCCGGATAGTCGATCTCTTCCTTTGCGTTCAGGCCGTAGGCAACCACGTTGAACCACTTGCCGGACATGTTGAGCGGCATGCCGTGGGTGAGGTGGCCGCCCTCGGCGAGGCTCATGCCCATGATGGTGTCGCCCGGCTTGGCGAAGGCCATCAACACCGCCTGGTTGGCCTGCGAGCCCGAATTCGGCTGGACGTTTGCTGCTTCGGCGCCAAACAGCTTCTTGATCCGGTTGATCGCGATCTGTTCCGCCACATCGACATGCTCGCAACCGCCGTAATAGCGCTTGCCGGGATAGCCCTCGGCATATTTGTTGGTGAGTTGCGACCCTTGCGCTTCCATGACCGCATGCGACACGTAGTTTTCCGACGCGATCAATTCGATATGGTCTTCCTGGCGGCGATTCTCGGCCTGTACGGCCTCCCAGATCTCAGGGTCGATCTTGGATAAAGTGTCTTGCGATGAAAACATGGGGCGAACTCGAACCTGTTGGTTTAAAGGCGAATACTAACATGCCCCCGATCGGCGGACGCAGTGCGCCGTCGCGACCGGACGGCGGCGGTGACGGAGGGGATGGGCGGTTCAGGTATTGGGAAGTTCGTCGCGCGCGCTTGCCAGGTGGCCCGTGTCGCCCCAAGACTCGAGTGTCCAGCCGCGCTCGTAGCGAATCCAGTTGAGTGCGGCGTTCGGGATCGCGAAGTCTCGCGGCGTATCCAGCGGCTTGCCGGTGGCCAGGCGGTGGGCGATATCGAGCACGCCGCCGTGGGCGACCACCAGCACGCTCTCTCCCGGGTGCCTGCGTGCGATGCCTTCCAGCGATGCCGATACGCGCGCGCTGAAGCGCTGCAGGCTTTCCCCGCCCTCCGGAAGCACGAAGTCCGGGTCGCGGGTTTCGAAACGCGCGTAGGCCGCGGGAAAGCGCTGCCTGGCTTCGCTGTAGGTGAGCCCCTGGAAGCAGCCGTAATGCCGTTCGCGCAGGGCCGGCGTCTTGTGTGGCGCGAGGCCGACCGCGACGGCTGCGGCTTGGGCGGTTTCGAAGGCGCGTTGCAGATCGCTGCTGTAGCACGCGCCGAAAAGCCCCGCCGGGAGGCAGGCCGCCGTTGCGTCGGCCTGCGCGCGCCCCACGTCGTTCAGCGGCACGTCGATATGGCCTTGCAGTCGATGCTCGGCGTTCCACGCGGTTTCCCCATGCCTCACCAGGCACAGGCGTGTGTATGAGCTTGTCAATCCCACGCCCCTCCACCGCCGCTGCTCTCGCCCCAGCCATCGTCGCCCGCCGGCGCCTCGATCGTAATCGAGTCGCGATCGACCTCGATCTTCTGGTCGAGGCCGCTTGTCACCAGTCCCGGAAATCTGATCAGCAGGGCCAGCAGCACCAGCTGGATCGCGACGAACACGATCGAACCCCGGTAGATTTCGGTCGTCTTGATCCCGGGAATCCGCTTGCCCGACAGCCGGTCGATGTATGCGCTCACGGGTGCGACGCTGCGCAGGTAGAACAGCGCAAAGCCGAACGGCGGGGTCAGGAACGACGTCTGCAGGTTGACCGCGATGATGATCCCGAACCAGATCAAGTCGATACCCAGTTTCTCGGCCACCGGTGCGAGCATCGGGACCAGAATGAACGCGATCTCGAAGAAGTCGAGGAAGAAGCCGAGGACGAAGATGATCGCATTCACGAAGATCAGGAACCCGAGTTCTCCCCCCGGCAGCTTGTCGAACAAATGCTCGACCCAGATATGGCCGTCGACCGCGTTGAACGTGAAACTGAAGATCGTCGAGCCGATCAGGATGAACATCACGAATACCGACAGCTTGGTCGTCGCCTCGAGCGCCTGGGTGAGCATCTTCAGGTTGAGGCGCTTGCGCGCGGCGGCCATCAGCAAGGCGCCCGCCGCACCCATCGCGCCGCCTTCGGTGGGGGTCGCGATGCCGAGGAAGATCGTGCCCAGGACCAGGAAGATCAGGCCGAGCGGCGGAATCAGCACGAATGTCACCCGTTCGGCCATGTGCGACAGCAGGCCCAGCTTGAGGCGGCGATTGATGGCCACGAGCAGCAGCGCCAGCAGGCCGCCGAACATCATCGCGGCGATCACGGCCTCGTCCCGGGCGGCATTCACTGCCTCGCCGCTCATGGCGCTGCGCAGCGCGCCGTAGTTGCTGCCGAGCACGGTCGACAACGCGATGATGATCGCCGCGAAGATCAGCAGCGAGCGCACGCCGCGGGTGCCGTCGGGTTCGCGCAGCGTGATCGCCTCCGGGGGCAGGGCGGGGACCATCTTGGGCCTGAATATCGTCAGCCCGATCACGAACAGGGTGTACAGACCGATCAGCATGAAGGCCGGAATGATCGCACCCTTGTACATGTCGCCGACGCTGCGGCCGAGCTGGTCGGCCATCACGATCAGGACCAGTGATGGCGGCAGCGCCTGCGCGAGGGTGCCCGAGGCAGTGATGATGCCGCAGGCCACCGACCGGTTGTAGCCATAGCGCAGCATGATCGGCAGCGAAATCAGGCCCATCGAGATCACCGATGCCGCAACCACGCCGGTAGTGGCGGCGAGCAGCGAACCGACGAAGATCACCGCGAAGGTGAGGCCGCCGCGTATCGGCCCGAACACCTGGCCGATCGTATCCAGGAGATCCTCGGCCATCCCGCTGCGCTCGAGGATCAGGCCCATCAGGGTGAAGAACGGAATCGCAAGCAGGGTATCGTTCTGCATGATGCCGTAGATACGCAGCGGAATCGCCTGCAGTAGCGTCGACGGCAAGAGGCCGAGCTCGATCCCGATCACGCCGAAGAACAGTCCGCACGCAGCCAGCGAGAACGCGACCGGAAAGCCCGAGAGCAGGAAGAACATCACCAGGCAGAACATGATCGGCGCGATGTTGGCGGAGACGAATTCGATCATTTGCGCACCTCGCCATGCTTGGCCGCGTCATCCGTCGTGCCGGTCTCGGATTCGGAAGAGGGGGCGCCGTGTCCGCCCGCCAGGAATGGATCGGGCGCGCGTCCCGCCAGGAAAGCGAGCCGTTTGATCAGCTCGGAAATGCCTTGCAGCCCCAGCAGGGCGAAGCCGAGCGGTGCCAGCGCAAACACCGGCCAGCGCAGCAGGCCGCCGGCGTTCGACGACATTTCGCCGGAATTGTAGGCGTTGACGACGACTGGCCACGATAGTTGGATGACAAGAAAGCACAAGGGCAGCAGGAAGATCACGATGCCGCCGATGTCGATCAGCATGCGCGTCCTGAGCGAGAGCCTGTTCGCCAGGACGTCGATGCGCACATGCGCGTTCTGCATGAAGGCATGTCCCGCACCGAGCATGAAGACTGCGGCATACAGGTACCACTGGATCTCGAGGAACGCGTTCGAGCCGATATTGAAGGCCTTGCGCGCGATCGCATTGAGCGCGCTGATCAGCGTCGCGGCCAGGATCAGCCAGATGATCGATTTCCCGACCACATGACTCGTCCGGTCTATCGCGTGTGAGAGTTTCAACAAGAATCCCATTGGGGCATGCTCGTAGAGATGTGTTACCGAACGACCGGGTTTTCCGGAACCGTTGTCTGGTGACTGGCCGTGCAGGCTCGAAACCCGGTTGCCTGCTCGGCCGCGTACTCGCCGAGCAGGCAACCGGGGATTGCAGCGCTACCGGATCAGAGTTTCTGAGCGGCCATGTACTGGTCGAAACTGCCGTCGGCAATCGGATTCCACTGGATCTGGTCGGTCTGGAACCGAATGAAATCGGCGTAGACCTTCTTCCAGTTGGGGTTCTTGTCGTTGAGCTCGGCGTAAACCTCGCGTGATGCCTTGAACGCGGCGTCCATGACGTCTCTCGGGAAGCGCGACAGCTTCGCCCCTTCGCCGATCAACTGCTTCAACGCACCCGGGTTGAGCGCGTCATACCTGGCCTGCATCACCACGTGCGCATCGGAGGCCGCCTGGCGGAGGATGGCTTTGTACTCGGCGGACAGGCTGTTGTAGGCCTTGTCGTTGACCATCAGGGTCAGTTGCGCGCCGCCTTCCCACCAGCCCGGGTAGTAGTAGAACGGGGCGACCTTGTGGAAGCCGAGCTTGTGGTCGTCGTAGGGGCCGATCCATTCGGCCGCGTCGATGGTGCCTTTTTCAAGCGACTGGTAGATTTCGCCAGCCGGGATGTTCTGCGGCACGCCACCGATCTTCGCCAGCACGCGGCCGCCGAAGCCGCCGATGCGCATCTTCAGGCCATTGATGTCCGCGACCGACTTGATCTCCTTGCGGTACCAGCCGCCCATCTGGGCGCCGGTGTTGCCCATCGGGAAGTTCACGATGTTGTACTGGGCGTAGAACTCCCGCATCAGCTTGAGGCCGTTGCCTTCGTACATCCATGCGGTGATGCCGCGGGAGTTCATGCCGAAGGGGATCGCGCAATCGAAGGCGAAGGTTTCATCCTTGCCGAAGAAGTAGTAGTTCGCGCTGTGTGCGCACTCCACCGTGCCTTGCTGGGCGGCATCGAGCACGCCCAGGGCGGGTACCAGTTCACCCGCAGGGTGGATCGTCAGCTGGAATTTGCCGCCAGTCGCTTCTGCGAGGTTCCTCGACAGGGTTTCGGCGGCGCCGAAAATGGTGTCGAGCGACTTGGGAAAGCTCGATGCGAGTCGCCACCGAATTTGTTCGCCGCTGTGTATGGCGGGGGCTGCAGGTGCGGCTGGGGCCGAAGCCGCGGGGGTTGAGGTATTGGTTTCTTCCTTCTTGCCGCAAGCTGCAAGCCCGACAGCCGCGCCTGCAGCGAGGCCGGCCCCCGCCTTTTTTAGAAATGAACGACGCTCCACATTAGCCTCCTTTGGTTTTTTTACATTTGGCGCAGTGGATTATAGGGATTGCGAAAAACCAAGATAGCGCGGAAAACCCTAGCGCGGAAAACCCTAATCAGGGCGCCGCGCGGCGGGGGTCAGCTGCCCGCGACCGTCATCCGGTCGATCAGGATCGAGCCGCAGTGCTTCGCGCCACGCGGCAGTGCATCGTTGCCGATCGCACTGATTCCCATGAACATTTCACGCAGATTGCCTGCGATCGTGATTTCCTCGACCGGGTGCTGGATTTGCCCGTCTTCGACCCAGAAGCCGGCCGCGCCGCGCGAATAATCACCTGTCACATAGTTGACGCCGTGCCCGAGCAACTCGGTCACGATCAGGCCGCGGTGCATCTGGCGCGCCAGTTGTGTGAAGTCGAGTTCGCCGTCCTTGACGACGAGATTGTGCGAGCCGCCCGCGTTGCCGGTGGTCTGGAGCCCCAGTTTGCGGGCGGAGTAGGTCGATAGGAAATAGCCCTGCAATACCCCGTCGGTCACGATTTCCCGGTCCCGGGTTGCCACACCTTCGTTGTCGAAGTACGAGGAGCCAAATCCGCCGCGGAGGTGCGGGCGCTCGCTGATACTCACCCGCGGCGACATCACCTGCTTGCCCAAGCTGTCGAGCAGAAACGAAGACTTGCGGTAAAGCGCGCCGCCGCTGACCGCATGCACCAGGCTGCCGATCAGCGCCGTGGCCAGGGGCGCCTCGAACAGCACCGGCACCTCGCAGGTCTTGATCTGGCGCGCGCCCAGCCGGGCAAGCGCGCGCTCGCCGGCGCGCCTGCCGATCGCTTCGGGCGAACCGAGGTCGAGGGCGTTGCGGCGCGAGTCGTACCAGTACTCCCGCTGCATTTCATCGTCGCTGCCGGCGATCACCGAACACGACACGCCGTGCCGCGAACTGGCGAACCCGCCCATGAATCCGATGCTGTTGGCCGAAATGAAATGCGACTCCTGAGTCGAGACGCTGGCGCCTTCGGAGTTGCTGATCCTGGGGCTCACCGCGAACGCGGCCTGTTCGCAGGCCCGTGCCATTTCGATGGCCTGCTCGACCCCGAGACCCCACGGGTGGTGCAGGTCTAGATCCGGGCAGTCGCGTGCCAGCAGTGCCTCGTCGGGCAACCCGGCGCACGGGTCGGGGGCCGTGAAGCGGGCGATCGACAGCGCCGCGTCCACCGTCGAGCGCAGTGCTTCGGTCGAGAAGTCTGACGTGCTCGCGTGCCCGCGCTGCTGACCCAGGTAGATCGTGACACCGACGCCCTTGTCGCGGTTGTACTCAATGGTGTCGACTTCGCCCTTGCGCACCGAGGTGGTTTGCCCGAAGCCTTCGGAAACGTCGGTTTCACAGGCGGTCGCCCCGCGCTTGGCCGCATACTCGAGCACGTCACTGGCGATTTCACGAAGGCGGTTGGGCGAGAATGAGAAGCCGGTGTCGGACATGAGCGAAGTCGGTTTTATCAGGGGCTATAATCTTAACCCGATCCTGAACATGAAAACCCCGATGATTGACGAACACGCGTCGGCCGACGATGCCGAGGATGCTGCGGGCATCTACGCTGGACCCAGCAAGAGCAGCCTCAAGCGCGAGATGCATGCGTTGCAGGATCTCGGCGAGCAACTCGTGGCCCTTTCGTCCGAGCGGCTTGCCAAGGTGCCGATGCCGGAAGCGCTGCTTGCTGCCGTCAAGGATGCGCAGCGCATCAGCAAGCATGGCGCGCGCCGCCGCCAGCTGCAGTACATCGGCAAGCTGATGCGGCATATCGACCCGGTTCCGATCCAGGCGCAGCTCGATGCGTTCAACGGGGTGTCGAAGGCCGAGGTGGCGCGCCAGCATCGGCTCGAGCGGCTGCGCACCGAGCTCATGGATGATGACAGGGCAATCGGCAAGATCGCCGAGATCTGGCCGGAGGCCGATCTTCAGCATCTGCGCACGCTGCGGCGCAATGCCTTGAAGGAGCGCGAACAGAACAAGCCGCCGCGGGCGTTTCGCGAGATTTTTCGCGTGCTGCGCGATCTGGACGAAGGGGCGGGGATCGATGGCGCGGTCGCACCGGACGAGGTAGCCGACCAAACCGGTCTGTCCGGTTGATGGAGTGACAGTGAGCGAACAGATTCGCATCGGGCTGGTTTCGATCAGCGACCGCGCCTCCGGCGGTACTTACGAGGATCAGGGCATTCCCGCTCTGGCGGGATGGCTCGGTCGCGCGCTCACCTCGCCGTGGCATGTCGAAACCCGGCTGATTCCGGACGAGCGCCCATTGATCGAGGCGACCTTGATCGAATTGGTGGACGCGGGCTGCGCGCTGGTGCTGACTACCGGCGGCACCGGGCCGGCGGCGCGCGACGTCACGCCCGAAGCCACCCTGGCCGTCGGCGACAAGGAGATGCCCGGATTCGGCGAGGAGATGCGCCGGATCAGCCTGAACTTCGTGCCGACCGCGATCCTGTCGCGGCAGGTGGCGGTGGTGCGCGGAAAATGCCTGATCGTGAATCTGCCCGGGCAGCCGAAATCGATCCACGAGACGCTCGAAGGCGTGCGCGCGGCCGATGGCTCGGTGTCCCATGTCGGAATCTTCGCCGCGATCCCGTATTGCATCGACCTGATCGGCGGGCCCTATGTCGAGACCGATGAATCGGTGATCAAGGCGTTCCGGCCCAAGCACGCACTCAGGCCCCGGAGCCGCTGAGGCGCACGCACGGTCGAGCTGGCGGTTGCGGGGCTTTACTTGGGTACGATCCGGATGACCTTGCCCTTGAACTGCGGCAGGTGTGCTGGCGCCGTCGCCAGTTGTCGGCGGCGCTCGAGCTCGCGCCACCAGCCGCGAACACCGAGCAGCGCCGCCAGCACCAGCGTGTAGGCGAGGGGCATCGAAACATCGGCCTTGACCAGCCACCAATAGTGCAGCACCGAGAAGATGGCAATGGCGTAGATCGAGCGGTGCAGTGCCTGCCACCGGCGCCCGCCCAAGTGGCGGATCGCGAGATTGCTCGAGGTGGCCGCCAGCGGAAGCATCAGGACGAAGGCCGCGAAGCCGACCGTGATGAAGGGGCGCTCAAGGATATCCTCGGCGACCGCCCCCCAGTCGAACCACTGGTCGAGCCACACGTAGCTGGCCAGATGCAGACAGGCATAGGCGAAAGTGAACAGCCCCAGCATGCGTCGCAGCCGCAGCAGCCAGTGCAGACCGGTCAGTCGCCGCAGGGGGGTGACGGCGAGGGTCATCAGCAACAGGTTCAGCGTCCATTCGCCGGTGGAACGGCGGATGGACTCGACCGGATTCGCGCCGAGCGTGTCGGCGAACCAGCCCTGGGCCATCAGTGCGGTGGGGATCAGCAGCAATGCGAACAAGGCCGCCTTGATGCCTGCCAGGGCCAGGTTACCGGGATTCTTGAGCGTCATTGGCGTGGGTCTTCAAAGTGAACTTGCGCACATGCGGCCGCCTTCAACCTGCCGCAAGCTGCGGTGACAGCGTGGAGCGTCAGTAATGTTGGCCGAGATCCATGCCTTGGTACAGGCTCGCAACCTGTTCTCCGTAGCCATTGAACATCAGGGTGGGGCGCCGGCGCAACTCGCCGATGCGGCGTTCGGTGGCCTGGCCCCAGCGCGGGTGGCGCACTTTGGGATTGACGTTCGAGTAGAAGCCGTATTCGTGTGGCGCGGAGGTGTTCCAGGCCGTCGCGGGTTGTGTCTCGACGAGTCGAATGGTCACGATCGACTTGGCGCTCTTGAACCCGTACTTCCAGGGTACGACTACGCGTACCGGTGCGCCGTTCTGGTTCGGCAGCACTTCGCCGTACAGACCCAGCGCCAGGATGGTGAGGGGGTGCAGTGCCTCGTCCAGGCGCAGCCCCTCGGTGTATGGCCAGCGCAGAATCGGGCGGGTGAGCATGATCCGGGGATCGTAGTGGGTCACGAATTCGACATACTTCGCGGACCCCAGCGGTTCGACCGCCTTGAGCACGGCCGCGAGCGGAAAACCGACCCACGGCACCACCATCGACCATGCCTCGACGCAGCGCAAGCGGTAAACGCGCTCTTCGAGCGGGGCGAGTTTGAGCAGGTCGTCGATGTCGAAGACGCGCGGCTTGCCGACGAGCCCTTCGACCGTGACGGTCCATGGACGTGTCGCCATCTTCTGCGCGTTGATCGCCGGGCTTTCCTTGTCGGTGCCGAATTCGTAGAAATTGTTGTAGCTGACGATGTCCTCCCGGGGCGTCTGCTCTTCGCTGGTGCCGAAGGGGCCGGGCACGATCGGCCCCAGGCCCGCACCATCGGTCCGGGCCGCTCTCGCAAGCGGACCGAGCGCCAGGCCGGCGGCACCCAGCGAAGCGGCCAGGATGAATGTGCGGCGCGCCATGAACAACGGTCGTGGCGTGATTTCGGATGGCGCGATATCGCCGGGTCGTCTTATCAGCATGTGGAGTACCCAGGGGGTGAAGAAACGTCGTCAAGCTCTGACCGCGGAGCATACCGCCAGGTTTCAATTCGACGCGCCGGCGTCGCACGCGGCCTGGATGGGTTAAAATCGCGGGTCCACCAGTCTGCAAAATAACAGGGTTGCGCCATGTCTGCCTCGGTCAAGATTCATATCGACGATGTCCGCATCAAGGAAATAAAGGAGCTCATTCCGCCGTCGCACTTGTTGCGGGAGTTCCCGGCTACGCCGCTCGCCGCGGATGTCGCGTTCCAGGCGCGCCAGTCGATTCACCGGATTCTTTTCGGCGCTGATGACCGCCTGCTCGTCGTGATCGGGCCCTGCTCGATCCACGATCTGGATGCTGCAATCGAGTATGCGCGCCGGCTCAAGGCCGAAGCCGACCGCCTGGCCGGCGATCTGCTGATCGTGATGCGGGTCTATTTCGAGAAGCCGCGTACCACTGTTGGCTGGAAAGGGCTGATCAACGATCCCTATCTCGACAACAGCTTCAAGATCAACGAAGGCGTGCGCCTCGCGCGCAAGCTGCTGTGGGAAATCAACGAACTCGGCCTGCCGGCCGGCACCGAGTTTCTCGACATGATCACCCCGCAATACATCGCGGACCTGATCTCGTGGGGCGCGATCGGCGCCCGTACGACCGAGAGCCAGGTGCATCGCGAACTGGCTTCCGGGCTCTCGTGTCCGGTCGGGTTCAAGAACGGTACGGACGGCAACGTCAGGATCGCGGTCGATGCGATCAAGGCCGCGCAGTCGCCGCATCACTTCCTGTCGGTGACCAAGGCAGGGCATTCGGCGATCGTCTCGACCTGCGGCAACGAGGACTGTCATGTGATCCTGCGCGGTGGCAAGTCGACCAACTACGATGCCGGGAGTGTCGACGCCGCGTGCAAGGAATTGGCCGCGTCGGGTGTGCCGGGCAAAGTCATGATCGACTTCTCGCATGCGAACAGCCGCAAGCAGTATCGCCTGCAGCTGGAGGTCGCCGCCGACGTGGCCGGGCAGCTGAGCGCCGGCGATGCCCGCATCATCGGCGTGATGGTCGAATCGCATCTTCACGAGGGACGCCAGGATCTGGTGCCGGGCAAGACGCTGGAGTACGGCAAGAGCATCACCGACGCCTGCATCGGCTGGGACGACACGCTGACGCTTCTCGACACGCTCGCCGAAGGGGTGCGTAACCGGCGGGTTGCGCGCGCGGCCGAACTGGAGTGAGCGCCAGCGGTTGACGCGCTCGAGCACCCATGGGGTGGCGGTATTGCCGATGGTCGGCGCGGCCGCTCCATGACGCTGGGCGCGCAGCCCCGGCGCGATTGCGCTTCCCAGGCTTGTTACGCCCCGTCCGATGGATTCCCGCCCTCCGACTGCAGCACCGAGGAAGATCATCCACTGCGACTGCGACTGCTTTTACGCGGCGGTCGAGATGCGCGACGACCCCACGCTGATCGGGCGCCCGCTTGCGGTGGGTGGGCGTCCCGACCGGCGCGGGGTCGTCGCGACCTGCAACTACGAAGCGCGTGCGTTCGGGGTGCGCTCCGCGATGGCGACGGCGCATGCGCTGCGGCTATGTCCGCAACTGCTGATGCTGCCGCCGGATTTCGAGCGTTATCGTGCGGCTTCGCGTCAGATTCTCGCGATTTACCGCGACTACACCCCCTTGGTCGAACCCCTGTCGCTTGACGAGGCCTATCTCGACGTGACCGGGGTGGTGCGTTGCTCGGGTAGTGCCACCCTGATGGCGCAGGAGATTCGCGCGCGCATTCATGCCGAGGTCGGCATTACCGCGTCGGCCGGGATCGCGCCCAACAAGTTCGTGGCGAAGGTGGCCAGCGACTGGAACAAGCCGAATGGTCAGTTCGTGGTCCGACCGGCGGACCTGGACGTGTTCGTGGCGGCGCTGCCAGTCAAGAAGATCTTCGGCGTGGGCAAGGTCACGGCGCGCAAGCTCGCCGCACTGGGGGTCGAGACCTGCGGCGATCTGCGCGCCTGGAGCCTGGCTGACCTCACCCATGCCTTCGGCAGTTTCGGCGTGAGTCTGCATCGCCTGTGCCGCGGGGTGGATACGCGCCGGGTGGTGCCGGACCGGGTGCGCAAGTCGTTGTCGGTCGAGACCACCTTCGACGTCGATCTGCCCGATCTCGCGGCGTGCCGGCGCGAACTGCCGGCCTTGCTGCGGGAATTCGAGCGGCGCTTGGCCAGTGCGCGCGAAACCGCGCCGGTGCACAAGGCGTTCGTCAAGATCCGCTTTTCCGACTTCAGCCACACGACCGCAGAGTGCGTATCGGCTGCGCCGTCCGGTGAAACCTGGCAACGCTTGCTCGCCGAGGCGCAGGCACGCAAGGCCCTGCCGGTGAGGCTGCTGGGTATCGGGGTGCGTTTCGCACCGCGCGAGGCGCAGGCGCCCCCGCCTGCGCAACTGGCACTCTTCGACGCAGACGCGCCTTGAGCGGTCCGCCCCGCGTGCCGGCAGCATGCACGGGCCGGGTTCTCAAGCGTTCTTGCCCTTTTGCCACAAGACATCGCCTCGTCCGCCCGCTCGGTTGAGCACCCGCGCCAGCACGAACAGCAGGTCGGAGAGACGGTTCAGATACTGGCGTGGTCCATCGCCGACCGCTTCTTCGAGCGCCAGCGCGACCAGCGCCCGCTCGGCGCGGCGACATACCGTGCGTGCATGATGGGTGATCGCGGCCGCGCGCGTGCCGCCCGGCAGGATGAAGTCCTTGAGCGGCTCCAGCGGCTCGTTGAGTCCGTCCAGCGCTTCTTCGAGCTTGGTCACCTGCTTGCCGGTGATCATGGTCATCCCGGGAATGCAGACTTCACCGCCGAGGTCGAACAAGTCGTGCTGCACGTCGGTGAGCAGGGCGCGCACCTCGTCGGGCAGTTCTTCGGTGAGCAGAATGCCGATCACGGCGTTGCACTCATCGACCTCGCCCAGCGCATGAATGCGCAGACTGTTCTTCGAAACGCGTTTGCCGTCGCCCAGCCCGGTCGTGCCGGCGTCACCGGTGCGGGTGTAGATCTTGGAGAGTCGGTGTCCCATCCTGTGCCTCGTCTTGTATTGCGGGGGCGCACATTATAGTGCGGCTGGTCGTCCCATCGAATCGGTTGCCCAGGACGGTTCGATTGACGCCCCGGAGAGCGGCCGCGTACCATGCTGCAAGCCGCCCACGGCCACCGCGGGACGATATCCACATATCCGGCATGGTGCCGTAGATCGCGTTGGCGTCGGATCGCGGGCCTCGCGCCGAGGCGTGTCACCGTGGGCGCGCGGGGCCGTCCGGCCCGGCGTTAACTCCATGCTTGTTCAAGACTGCAAATAATTTATGAAATCCGCCGAAATCCGCGAAAAATTTCTCAGATTCTTCGAATCGAAGGGCCACCAGATCGTCGCCTCCAGTTCGCTGGTGCCGCATGACGACCCAACCCTGCTGTTTACCAATGCCGGGATGAACCAGTTCAAGGACGTGTTCCTCGGCTTCGACAAGCGCCCCTATACCCGTGCCACGACTTCGCAGAAATGCGTGCGCGCCGGCGGCAAGCACAACGATCTGGAAAACGTCGGCTATACCGCGCGCCACCATACCTTCTTCGAGATGCTGGGCAACTTCAGCTTCGGCGATTATTTCAAGCGCGACGCGATCGCCTATGCGTGGGAACTCCTGACCGACGTATTCAAGCTGCCCACCGACAAGCTGTGGGTGACCGTCTACGCCGAGGACGACGAAGCCTACGACATCTGGACGAAAGACGTCGGCGTGCCGGCCGAGCGCGTGATCCGCATCGGCGACAACAAGGGGGCGCGCTACGCTTCGGACAACTTCTGGATGATGGGCGATACCGGCCCCTGCGGCCCATGCACCGAGATCTTCTACGATCACGGCCCCGAAATCTGGGGCGGACCGCCCGGGTCGCCCGACGAAGACGGTGACCGCTACATCGAGATCTGGAACAACGTCTTCATGCAGTTCAACCGTGACGAGAGCGGGGTGATGCATCCGTTGCCCAAACCCAGCGTCGATACCGGCATGGGGCTCGAACGCGTCTCCGCGGTGCTTCAGCATGTACATGCGAACTACGAGATCGACCTGTTTCAGACGCTGATCGCCGCGGCGGCGCGCGAAACGGCGTGTTCCGACCGCGACAGCCCCAGTCTGCGGGTTCTGGCCGACCACATCCGTGCCTGTTCGTTCCTGATCGCCGACGGCGTCATCCCCGGCAACGAGGGGCGTGGCTACGTGTTGCGACGCATCATCCGGCGTGCGATCCGCCATGGCTACAAGCTCGGTGCGCGCGCGGCATTCTTCCATCGGCTGGTGGCCGATCTCGTCGCCGAGATGGGCGAGGCGTATCCGGAATTGCGCGAGCATCAATCGCGCATCACCGCGGTGTTGAAGCAGGAAGAGGAGCGTTTCTTCGCCACCATCGAGAACGGCATGGAGATTCTCGAAGCGGAGCTCGCCATGATGAGCGGGCGCGGCATCAAGGTCTTTTCGGGCGAGACCGCGTTCAAGCTCCACGATACCTTCGGCTTTCCGCTCGATCTCACCGCGGATGTGTGCCGCGAGCGCGAGGTGACCGTCGATGCGGCCGCTTTCGATGTCGCGATGGCGCGGCAAAAGGAACTGGCCCGGGCTGCGGGCAAGTTCAGGATGGCGGCCAACCTGGAGTACACCGGCCCCGATACCGCCTTCCATGGCTACGAGCGGCTGGAGGAGCGGGGTACGGTGCTGGCGCTGTATCGCGACGGCGTGCCGGTTGACGCGTTGTCGGAAGGCGAGCAGGGGGTCGTGGTGCTGGACAACACCCCGTTCTATGCCGAATCCGGTGGCCAGGTGGGCGACCGCGGCGAGCTGCGCGCGAGCGGCGGCATTTTCGGTGTCGAGGATACGCTCAAGATACAGGCGGCCGTGTTCGGTCACCATGGCGTGGTCAAAACCGGCCGGATCGCGCTCGGCCAGGCGGTCGGTGCGCGGGTCGATGCGACTGCGCGTGTGGCGACCGCCCGCAACCACTCGGCGACCCATCTGATGCACAAGGCCTTGCGCCAGGTGCTCGGCAGCCATGTCCAGCAGAAGGGCTCGCTGGTCGACCCCGACAAGACCCGCTTCGACTTCACCCACACCGCGCCGCTCACGGCCGAGGAGGTTCGCGAGGTCGAAGAACTGGTGAACGATGAGATCCTGGCCAATGCGCAAACGCGTGCTGAAGTGATGGCGCTCGAGGCGGCTCAGAAGACCGGGGCAATGATGCTGTTCGGCGAGAAGTACGGTGAAGAGGTGCGGGTGCTCAGCATCGGTTCGTCGGTCGAACTGTGCGGCGGGACGCATGTGTCGCGCACCGGCGACATCGGTGTGTTCAAGGTCGTTGCCGAGAGCGGTGTGGCGGCCGGCATCCGCCGGGTGGAGGCCGTCACCGGACGCAATGCGTTGCGCTATCTGCAGGAACAGGAGCGGCGTGTGCAGGGGGTGTCCGCCTTGCTCAAGGTCCAGCCGGACGATGTCGCCGAGCGCGTCGTCGCGATCATGGACAACGCCCGCAGCATCGAGCGCGAATTGCAGCGCCTCAAGAGCAAGCTCGCATCGTCACAAGGCGATGGGCTCGCCTTGCAGGCGATCGAGATCGGCGGTTTCAAGGTCCTCGCGGCAACGCTGGAAGGCGCGGACGTGCCGACATTGCGCGAGAGCCTCGACAAGCTGAAGGACAAGCTCAAGTCCGCGGCGATCGTGCTGGCCGCGGTCGGCGACGGCAAGGTCAGCCTGATCGCCGGTGTGACGCCCGACCTGACCGCGAAAGTCAAGGCGGGCGACCTGGTCAATTTCGTGGCCCAACAAGTGGGTGGAAAGGGCGGCGGCAGGCCGGACATGGCCCAGGCCGGCGGCACCGACCCGGCGAATCTGCCCGTGGCGTTGGCTGGCGTCAAGGATTGGGTGGCGGCCAGGCTGTGAGCCGCGGCCGCGCGGCCTGGCGTGCGCGAAAGTCGCGGGTTCGGCGGGTTCGCCCGCGGCTTTCGAAATGCACGCCGTGAGGCGTGCCGTGGTTCAGAACGGCAGCGCAAGCCCCGGCCAGACGGCCTCGATCGCGCGCCGAAAATCGGCCTGAATCCTCGCGATGGCGGTTTCGCTGTCGGCTTCGAAGCGCAACACCACGACCGGGGTGGTATTGGATGGGCGGGCCAGGCCGAAACCGTCCGGGTATTCGACGCGTATGCCGTCGATCGTGATGATGGCGTCCGCAGCGGTGAAGCTCGCCGCGTCGCGCAGGCGGCTAACCAGGTCGAAGGGCTCGCCTTCGTTCATCTCGATGTTGAGTTCCGGCGTGCTGACTGCGTCGGGCAGGGCCTCGAGCACGGCACTCGGGTCGCGCGAGCGTGACAGGATCTCGAGCAGGCGCGCGCCGGCATAGAGGCCGTCGTCGAATCCGTACCAACGTTCCTTGAAGAACATGTGGCCGCTCATTTCGCCGGCGAGCGGAGCGCCGGTCTCCCTGAGCTTGGCCTTGACGAGTGCATGGCCGGTGTTCCACATCGTGGCCGTGCCGCCATGCTGGCCGATCCAGCCCGCGAGCTTGCGCGTGCATTTGACGTCGTAGATGATTTCGCCGCCGGGCACGCGGCTCAGCACATCGGCGGCGAACAGCATCAGTTGCCGGTCGGGATAGATGATCGCACCGGCCTTGGTGACCACGCCCAGGCGATCGCCGTCGCCGTCGAAAGCAAGCCCCAGTTCGGCATCGGATTCCCGCAGGGTGCGAATGAGGTCCTGAAGGTTCTCAGGTTTGGAGGGGTCGGGGTGATGGTTCGGAAAGGTGCCATCGACCTCGCAGTAGAGCTCGATGACCTCGCAGCCCAGTTGGCGAAACAACTCGGGTGCAATCCCGCCCGCGACGCCGTTGCCGCAGTCGATCACGATCTTCATCGGGCGCGCAAGCTTCACGTCCGACACTACGCGGGCGATATAGGCTTCGTCGATGCGGGCGCTGCGCAAGGCGCCGTTGCCGTGCGCGAGGGTGTTGTTGGCGATGCGGTTGCGCAGTGCCTGGATCATCGGCCCGTACAGCGTTTCGCCGCCCAGCACCATCTTCAGGCCGTTGTAGTCGGGGGGGTTGTGGCTGCCGGTCACGCTCACGCACGAGTCGGTGCCCAGATGGTACGCGGCAAAGTAGGTGAGCGGCGTCGGTACGCAACCGATATCGACGACGTCGACGCCCGCGGCACGGATCCCGTCCGCGAGCGCGCCGGCAAGCGCCGGGCCGGACAGGCGGCCGTCACGGCCGACCGCAATCTCGCGTTGGTCCCGGACCTTGGCCTCTGTACCGAGTGCGTGTCCGATTGCGCGCACGGCGTCTTCGGTCAGGGTGCGATCCACGATGCCGCGGATGTCATAGGCCTTGAAGATTTCGGTGGCGGGCAGAATGTGTGCTGCTTGGCTCATGGCTTGATGGTCGCTTGGTTGGTCGGATGGACGATTATCGCAGAAAGGCATGCCGCGATTCGAGTGTGACGCCGGGATATGACAGGCGTCGGTGGCCTTCGCCGAGTCGATCGCCGAAGTGGCCGAGGATGCGTGCCGGTAGCCAGTCCAGGTTGCCGGGCGGGCTGCCGGTGAGAAAGCCCACATGGCCGCCGCCGGGCGGGCATTCGAAGCGCACCGCATCGGCCAGTTCGGTTGCCCGTGGCCAGGCGGTGGACGGCACGAAGGGGTCGTTTGCGGGGTTGAGTATCAGCGTCGGTACGCAAATCCCGGCCAGCCAGGGTTTGCTCGAAGCCTTTTGCCAGTAGTCGTCGGCTCCGGCGAAGCCGTGTACCGGCGCGGTGAACGCGTCGTCGAACGCATGCAGCGTCGTGGCACGGCGCGCGCGTTCGATGTCGAAACGGCCGGGATGGCGCAGGTGTTTGTACTCGGCCTTGCGGACGAGGGTCTTCAGGAAGTGCCGTGTGTATAGCTTGTTGAAGCCGCGACTCAAGGCATGGCCGGCGATCGCCAGGTCGAGAGGGGCGCAGACCGAAACGGCGGCGTCGACGATCGTCGTGGCGGTATCCGCCCGCTCGCCCAGCCATTTCAGCAGCGCATTGCCACCGAGGGAAACGCCGGCCGCGAACAGCGGGGCCGCGCCGGCTCGCCGCCGGAGGTGATGCAACATCCAGTCGATTTCGTCGCTGTCGCCCGAGTGATAGGCTCGCAGCAAGCGGTTCGGCTCACCCGAGCAGCCCCTGAAATGCGGCACCACGCCGCGCCAGCCGGCGGCTTGGAGTGCACGCATCAAGCTGCGCGAATAGTGACTGCGACTCGATCCTTCGAGACCGTGGAACAGTACCACCAGCGGAGCGTCGTCCGGCCTGGTGGCCAGCCAGTCGAGATCCACGAAATCGCCGTCGGGGGTCTCGATGCGCTCGCGCCGGTATGGCGGCATCGCGCCTTTGCGCAACAGCGGCACGATCGTCTGCAAATGCCCTCCCGGCAGCCAGGGCGGCAGGGTCGCGGTTGTTGCCATGGCGCGCCGACCTCAGTGCACCGTGCGCGGATTGTTGTGGTTGGGGATCTCGGGAATTTCGGGGGTCGCGGAGGTGTGATGCAGCACCATCTTCCAGCCATACGCGCCGCGCATATAGACGTTGGTGGCCACGAGCGGTGGCTGCAGGTTCTGTTCGCCTTCGACCGAAACGTGTTCGAGCACGCTATGCACCGTCAGCAGCATGCTGGTGTTGGCCATCAACTGGGTCGTGCGCACGGCAAGGCGCACGCCGGCCGAGAACAGCTGTCGCCATGCTTCGCGGACGTTCGCCAGCCCGACGAGGCGGGCTCCGTCGGGGTGAATGCAGACGACCTCGTCGTCTTCCGACCACACGGCCATCATCGCCTCGAGGTCGGAGCGTGCCAAGGCCTCGTAAAAGGCGATCTCGGCATCGGTCGCCGAATTGAAGTTCTGCTTGCTCACGGTAGGTACCCGAACACGGCCGGATCCGAGCACGGAGGAGACGACCGGACACGAAAGGAAAAAGTGCGCAACGGACTTCTGTGGCATGCCGAAGTCCGGAAGACGGGACCGCGCCGGTGGCGCGGAGCCGTCGGCTGCGCTGCTCAGTGATGACCCTTCGGACGTTCGCCGGTCAGCACGTAGCGGGCGCTGCAGTAGGGGCAGATCACCTCGCCATGTTCGAGCACATCCAGGAAGACTCTTGGGTGCTGGGCCCACAGCGGTGCGCCGGGACGCGGGCAGGAGAGGGGCAGGTCCTTGGCTGTGATTGCCACGGTCAGCGATTTGTCGTTCGTTTCAGCCATGATGTATCCGCTCAGACGTAAGCCAGCCAATGTTCATATTCGGGTGCGCGCCCATTCACGATGTCGAAGAAGCGCGCCTGGATCTTTGCCGTGATCGGCCCACGCTTGCCGTCGCCGATCACACGGCTGTCGAGCTCGCGAATCGGGGTGACCTCGGCGGCGGTGCCGGTGAAGAAGGCCTCGTCGGCAATATAGATGTCATCGCGCGTGAGTCGTTTCGACTGTACTTCGAGACCGAACTCGCGCGCAACATTGATCACCGAGTCGCGGGTGATGCCGGTGAGCGCCGAGGCGATCTCAGGTTCGTAGATCTTGCCGTCCTTGATCACGAACAGATTCTCGCCTGCGCCCTCGGCAACGAAGCCCTGGGTGTCGAGCAGCAGCGCCTCGTCGTAGCCTTCCTGGGTGACCTCGAGGTTGGCCAGGATCGAGTTCGCGTAGGTGCTGGCGACCTTGGCGCGCGGCATCGTGACGTTGACATGGTGCCGCGCGAACGAAGACGTCTTGACCCGGATGCCTTTCTCGAGGCCCTCTTCGCCCAGGTAGGCGCCCCACGGCCATGCCGCGATCGCGACATGCACGGTCGCACCACGGGTGGAGATTCCCATCTTCTCGGAGCCGTAGAACGCGATCGGGCGGAGGTAGCAGGATTCGAGCTTGTTGGCGCGCACCACCTCGAGCTGGGCCTGCATGAGCTCGTCCTTGGTGTAAGGAATCGTCATCATGTAGATCTTGCCCGAGTTGATCAGGCGCTGGGTGTGCTCCGCAAGACGAAAGATCGCCGTGCCCTTGACGGTGTTGTAGGCGCGCACACCTTCGAATACCGCCAGGCCATAGTGCAGGGAGTGGCTGAGAACATGGGTCGTGGCGTCACGCCAGGGTACGAGTTTGCCGTCGTACCATATGAACCCGTCGCGGTCGGACATGGACATTGGGGGTCTCCTGCGGTGTGGAAAGTGGCGCGCTCCGAGGCGCGCGTCGAGTCCGAAATTCTAGCGCAAACTCCCCGCGTTCGTCGCGAGCTCACGATGGGCGGCCGGGCACCATCCGTGCTGCCGAGATCGGCCTGCCGGGCTGTCACAAGCCCTTCATCCGCAGTCCGTATATTTCCCCGGCGCTGAATCTAAGATAGGGGAAATACATTTTTGAATCAAAGACTTTTGGGGTGGCGTCGGGCGTTCTGATCGCGGCCGCCCTGGCGGCCTGTGGCGCTAGCAGCAGCAAGGACGATGCGCCCGTTCCCACGCCCAAATCGATTTCGCTCGAATTCACAGGGCGCTGTTCGGCTAGCAGCTTCGCCAGCAGTGCGGCTGAAATCGTTGCTTACGGTGCCGGCTCCCGACGCAGCTTCGTCGTCAACGCCGAGGCCGGCCGGCTCGATGTGCTCGACCTGACCAACCCGGCCGCGCCGCGCTTGCTCCAGAGCCTCGATGCCGCCGTGATCGCCCCCGGTGCCGAGGTCAACAGCGTTGCCGTTCATGACGGTATCGTCGCGGTGGACATCGAGGCTGCGGTCAAGACCGACCCGGGCTTCGTCGCCTTCTATCGCGCGCACAACCTGAACCTGATCGGCAGCGTCACCGTCGGCGCACTGCCGGACAACCTGATTTTCACTCCCGACGGACGCAAGGTGCTGGTCGCCAACGAGGGCGAGCCGAGCGACGATTACCAGATCGACCCGGAAGGCTCGGTCAGCATCATCGACCTTTCCAACCTGAACAACATCACCGTGCGCACTGCCGGCTTCAAGGCCTTCAACGACAAGGCCGACCCATTGCGCGCGGCCGGCATGCGCATATTCGGACCGAAGGCAACGGTGGCGCAGGATCTGGAGCCGGAGTATGTCGCCGTCTCCGCAGACGGTGGCACGGCCTGGGCGGCTTTGCAGGAGAACAACGCCCTCGCGAAAATCGATGTGGCCAATGCGACCGTGACCGCCATCCTCCCGCTCGGCTATAAGGATCACGGCGTGGCCAACAACCGCTTCGGCGCCGGCAATGGGCTGGATGCGAGCGACACCGAAGGCGCAATCAACATCCGCACCTGGCCCGGAGTGGTCGGCATGTACCATCCGGACGCGATCCAGGCCTATACCGTCGGCGGCGAGACTTATCTGGTCACCGCCAACGAGGGCGATGCGCGTGCCTGGGGCGAGGATGACGACGCCTACTGGAACGGCGATGCGAACCAGGGCTTCGTGGAGGAATTCCGCGTCAAGCATCTGGTGCACCGCAGTGGTTTCGATCGTCGCGCGGGCGACGACCTGCCGCCGCAACTGCGTGCGCTGGCCGCCGGGGCCCTGCTCAATCCCGACGTATTCGGCTATTGCGGCGCGACGGCCGGCAATCCGGGTGACTGCCGTGAAGACAAGCTCCTCGGGCGCCTGACCGTGACCTGGACCCAGGGTTACCGCGCCGACTCCGCGGGCCAGCCGGTGTTGTTCAACGCGCAGGGCGCCGAGGATCCGGCCGGCGACCGCCTCATGTACGACAAGCTGTATGCCTTCGGTGGCCGCTCGTTCGCGATCTGGAGCGCCGACGGCGATCTGGTCTACGACTCCGGCGATCTCATCGAACGCTTCATCGCCAGCGATGCCTGCCGCGCCGGCAGCGCGCGCAACATTCCTTGCGCCCAGTTCTTCAACAGCAACCATGAAGAAGGTAGCACTTTCGACAACCGCAGCGACAACAAGGGGCCCGAACCGGAAGGCCTGGTCATCGGCCAGATCGGTGAAAAACACTTCCTGTTCCTCGGCCTGGAGCGCATGGGCGGCGTTCTTGTCTACGACATCAGCCTGCCTACCGCACCGGTCTTCGTCGATTACATCAATACGCGCGAAGACTGGACCACGGCCGACCCGGGCAGCGTACTGTCTGCGGTCGGCGAGCTCGGCATCGAAGGTCTTGCCTTCGTCCCTGCCGCCGATTCTCCCAATGGCGAAGCGATGCTGATCACCGGCAACGAGGTCAGCGGCACCACCGCGATCTACACCATTCGCCAGACCTTCTGAGCCGCCTTGCCAAAGGGTAAAGCGGTATCGCTTCCGGTGCCGTGAATCCGCACAAGCATCAGGTCAGCCGGGGTGCCCGTGGGCACCCCGTGCGTGCCGAGCGGGATCGCTCCGACGCCGGCTGACTCATGCGCGGACCGGTCCGGCCGCTTCAATCTTCCGACCGCTCGTGCGGGCGCCGGTTGTGTCGGCGAACCCCTTGCCATGCGCTGACCTCGCGTATCCCGATCCTCGACGCTGATATCCGGCGGTCGCGAGCGTAAAATAGCGCGCGAAAGCCTTGGAGCATGCCTGAGCGGCCGACGACGCGCGCAATTCCGCGCCGGGTGGCCGCGATGGGTGGCGGGGCTGGAAGCATAGGGAGAGCAATGGATGATGAGCAGGATCTGGCGGCCCAATGTCACCGTGGCGGCGGTACTTGAGCGGGATGGGCGTTTCATGCTGGTGGAAGAGGAGACCGAGGGCGGATTGCGCTTCAATCAACCTGCGGGCCATCTCGAGGCGAACGAGTCGTTGATCGATGCTGCGGTGCGCGAGACGCGCGAGGAGTCCGCGCATGGCTTCGAGCCCGGATACCTCGTCGGCGTCTATCTGTGGCCACGGCCGGATGGAGCGCTCACCTATTTGCGCTTCGCATTCGGCGGGGCGGTCGGTGAGGAGATCCGGGGTGCGTGCCTTGACGATGACATCTTGAGGGTGGTGTGGATGACGCCCGAGGAGATGCGGGCATGTTCGGCGCGCCATCGCAGCCCGCTGGTGATGCAGTGTGTCGATGACTGGCTGGCGGGCAGGCGGTATCCGCTCGACCTGTTGAGGCATTACGTGTGATGCACCGTCTGGTGGGTGTCTTGGTCGTGGTGGTGTGGGCGCGCGCCGCGTATGCGCTCGAATCCTTCGATTTGTGTTTCAACTATGGCTGTTCGGAAACCGTCGCGGTGGTGTTCGGCGACGACGAACTGGAGAGGGTCGGGGCGCGTTTTGTCGGCGTGTCGGATGCGGCGGGCGAGCGCGAGGTGATGGCCCGGGCGGTTGCGGATCTCTATCGCATCGCGGGCGAGCAATCGCCGATCATGGCCGACCGCGGGGGCAATTATGCCGACGAGGGGGTCGAAGGGCGGATGGATTGCATCGACCATTCGACCAACACGACGGGATTTCTCGAGTTGATGGCGTCGAAGGGGTGGTTGCGGTATCACGTGGTGCGCGAACCGTCCCGCAGGTCGCGTATCATCTTCCAGCATTTCTCGGCCCTCGTCGAAGAGCGCGACGAGGTTCAGCCTGACGTGCCGCAAGGCGTGCACGGGGGCGTCCCGGATCATGTCGCGATCATGCTGGCATTGTGCGATTGCCCGGAAGTGGTGCGGGATGCCGAGGTGGTGAAGGCCAGGCAGGTGATTCCGAAGACGGCGCCCGCGCAATTCGTGGTCGATACCTGGTTCGAGGATCATGCACGGCCGGCTGTGATCATGCCGCTGGCCGATTGGTTGAATGGAGAGGGGCCGGATGTCCAGTAGTCAAGACCCGCAAGGGATGAAGGTGGTGGTCGGCATGTCCGGCGGGGTCGATTCTTCCGTGGCTGCGCTGTTACTCAAGCGCCAGGGATTCCAGGTCACCGGCCTGTTCATGAAGAACTGGGAGGATGACGATGACGACGCGTACTGTTCCACGCGCCAGGACCTCGTCGATGTCGCGTCGGTCTGTGACGTGATCGGGATCGACCTCGAAGTGGTGAATTTCTCCAGCGAGTACAAGGACAAGGTGTTCGCCGACTTCCTGCATGAGTACGAGGCCGGCCGGACCCCGAATCCCGACATCCTGTGCAACTCCGAGATCAAGTTTCGCTGTTTTCTCGATCATGCGCTGAACCTCGGTGCCGATCGGATCGCGACGGGTCATTACGCGCGGGTGCGCGAGTGGTGCAATGACGGGCGCAGCGAGTATCAACTCCTCAAAGCCGAGGACGGCACCAAGGATCAGAGCTATTTCCTGTATCGGCTCAACCAGGCGCAGCTTGCGAAGACGCTGTTTCCGCTGGGGGGGTTGTACAAGCGCGAGGTCCGCCGGATCGCGGCCGACGCCGGCCTGCATGTCGCTGCCAAGAAGGATTCCACCGGAATCTGTTTCATCGGCGAGCGGCCGTTCAGATCGTTCCTGATGCGCTATCTGCCGAGCAGATCCGGCGAGATTCGCGCCCTCGACGACAATCGCCTGTTGGGCGAGCACGATGGGTTGATGTACCACACGATCGGACAGCGCAAGGGCCTGCACATCGGGGGCATCAAGGGCAATCAGGACGAGGCGGGTGAGCATGAGGCGTGGTACGTGGCGGCCAAGTCGATCGGCGACAACGTGCTCTACGCGGTGCAGGGGCATGATCATCCGGCGCTCTTGCGCGATCGCCTGACTGCCACCGGACTCAGCTGGATCTCCGGTCGCGATCCCCACACCCACTGGGTATATACGGCCAAGCCGCGTTACCGCACGCCGGACATGCCTTGCGAGATCGATGCGATCGTCGCTGGACGGGCGGAGATCGCGTTCGCCGAGCCGCAATGGGCGTTGACGCCCGGTCAGAGCGTCGTGGTCTACGAGTCGACCGTTTGTCTGGGGGGCGGCATCATCGCCTGATCATGTTGGCGATGCGCGCGCTGCCTGTGCTCAGAGCGGCGCCTTGTGCAACAGGGGCAGGGCGCGCTCCGAGTAGCGTTCACAGTTGAGAATGAATTCACGCGTGCTCTTGGGCATCGTCACCCTGGCGCGGCTCATGTAGCTGATCAACTGTTCGCCCTGGACGAGCAACTGCTTGCCGTCCGACGCGAGCTGCATGAGTTCGGCCGACGGCGCGGCGGTCAGATGGGGCTTGAACGCCGAAAGGTGTTCGGCCGCGACGACGAAGTCCGCCCAGATATCGAAGATTTTCGGGTCGGTGCGCAAGGTTTCGGTCTTGGCCTTGGCGGCCTCGCACAGGGCGTGGATGTCGCTTTCGACACCATGGAAAATGGGGCTGGGGGCAAAGGTGTTCACCATCACCGCTGCGATCTTGTCGATGTCGCGCAGCGTCTGGGCAATCTTGATGTAGCGGCTGTCGTAAAAGGCTTCGATCGGAATCGAGAAGGCGCGAAACGGTTCGCCCCACAATTCGTCGATGCCTTCGTCGCCGCTGCGATGCAATACCATCCGGCCCAGTTCCAGTGATTCCTGCAGGCACTGGCCGCATTCGCTCATCAGTGCGCCGTCCTCCGCCACCTCGACGCCTTCTTCCTGGAGATCGACCAGGCGGGTGAAGATGTCGGTCGCGCGGTTGAACAGGGCGCCCGCGAGCATTGCGCCCTTGACCCGCTTGCGCTCCGGGTCGGTCTCGGCTTGAAAGGCCTGGCGCGCTTCCTTGAGGCGTTTGCCGGGAATGTTGATGCCATGCTCGACATGGTTGAAGAGCCGTCGCGTCAACGCCTCGATCAGTCTGCGCTTGGCCTTGAGCGAATCTTCGGGCGGATCGTAGGCCTTGATCCAGTAGCCGTCGTAATAGACCCGCTCGACGCCGGCGATGGTCTCGACCGTTCCGTTTGCAATTGAACTGCTCATGTTCATGGGGAAAGCAATGGTTGTTCTTGTAAGAATAGTCCTCTTGTGCAGGGCAATATAGCCCAGCTTGCGACTTGCCGCTCGAAGCTTAATGCAAATTTCGATCGAAGCGGTTCGAATCGTCGAACTTGGCGGTCGTCGGGCTGGATCAGGGCGTTCGCGCGATACGCTCATGCGCGAGGCGGGCGTTGCGTTGTTTGCGGCGTTTGAGAATCACGTTGATCCGCCATAGCAGCAGGACGCCGAAGTAGCCCAGTACTGCGGCAGTGATCGCCATGATCAATACGCCGAGCACGAGCGGTCGTCCGATGCCGGCCAGCCAATCGAGACTGCCCAGGACCCAACCGCTCGCCTCGAGCGTGCCCTCTTCGGGCAAACGCGGATCCGCAGCCGTACCGCTGGAAGGCAGGAGCCAGTTGCCCAGGCGATAGGCAAGGTAATAGATCGGCCCGTAGGTGAAGGGGTTGCTCACCAGTGTCGCGATCGCGGCAACCCACAGGTTGGCGCGCGCCATGAGTGCCACCAGCGCTGCCGCGGGGATCTGCCCGACCGGCACCATGAAGCCGAGAAACGCGCCTATCGCTACCCCTTTTGCTACCGAGTTGCGGTTGACGCGCCACACGTCGGGATCATGAATGCGCGGCCCGAGCCAGCGCAGAAGGCGGCTCTGGACAATGGTCTCGCGCGTTGGCAGGAAGCGTTTGATCATCGGCGACTCGCAGTGCGGATCCGAATATTACTCCGGATACGCGCACCAGGCCGAGCGGCCCGCGCACGTTCGCCATCCCGGCTTTCAGAGTGTGTCCGGCGAAGTCACCGAGCGGAGTACGGTCTGGCTTTCGTCGTCGCGCACGCGGTTGGTGAACCACCACAGGGCGCCTTTCTTGATGGTCCAGTCGGCTTCGGTGCCGGAAAGCAGGAGCGCCGCGATGCGCCCCAGCGTCGGTTGATGGCCCACGATCAGGCAGGCGCCGTTGCCGTCGGGCCACCCGCTCGCGGCGATCAGATCGGCAACGCTGCCTTCCGGCCCGAGCGCGGTGACGATATCGAAGTCGTCGCTGAAGGCTGCGGCCGTCTGGCGCGTGCGCATGGTGGGGCTGGCCAGCACCTTGAGCCGTTTGGGCTTGTTCTGTGTGAGCCATTGGGCGACCTTGTTGGCCTGCTTCTGACCGCGCTCGGTCAGTTCGCGCAGGTGATCGGGCGGCCCGTCGACCGCTTCTGCATGACGCCAAAGCAGCAGGTCCATGTACTCGTCCTCGCCTAAAACCCCTGATTCTGTCTTCATTCGATTACGTGTGTGTGACAAGTGTCGGCGCCTGCGGGTTCGTCGCTTCGATTCGCGGTGTCAATGTTCATTTGCGGGCTCGGCTTTTCGAACGCTTCGTGTCGGTGTGTTTCCATGGCGCAGTTTCCCACAGAAGCGGTGCGAGGTCGGCAATGGCGCGGCGGCACATCCTGGCGTAGCGGGGGCCGTGCCAGCCGCAGGCAAAGCCGGCCGCAGCGCTCAACTGCGGTTCGTCCCCTGCCCAGGCCGCCAGGCGCCCGCGCGCCACATCCAGGTCGTTCACAAAGCCGAGCGCATTCTGCGCCTCGGCAAGCGCTTTGATATAACGCCGGGTGCTGCGCTCGCGCATGAGCGGCGCGAAGAACTCGATGCCATAGCGCAATTCCTTCAACACGATTCGTAATTCATGCAACTTTGCCGGAACCAGATCGCGGGCAGCCGTGTGTCTGCGGCGTATCTTCTTGCGCAGCCGGGCGAGTTGCAGACGGGCGAATAGCCCGAGGTCGGCCGCGCCGATCAGGTTGTTGGTGGGCAGTGAATGGAGCGCCGCGGTCAGATCGATCAGCAGACGTCCCTGTTCGGCCGGATCGAGACGTTTGCGGGCGTCCACGCGCGCTGCGTCGCGCGCCGTGCGCACGATGCCTTGCAGCCGGGCGAGCGCGGCATCCTCTTCCGGGGTCGAGCCCGCGACCGGTGCCAGGATCTCATCGTAGAGGACATCCAGATCGCGCGCGTCGCCGAAGCGATTGGCATTGTCGCGCAGGCGGGCCGACCATTCGGCAGCGAACTCGGGTGGGAGAGCGGGGCCGAACAGCTTCAGCAGCGAACGTAGGCGGCGCTGCGAGACCCGCAACTGATGTATGAACTCGGGGTTGTCACTGAGGGCGGCGCCGGCTGCGTTGGCCTGCCATTGGTGGATACAGGAAAAGGCCAGTGCGGCGAAAGCCTCGACCGGCGTTTGCGCCGCGTCGATGCGCGACGCCGCCGCGCGCGCCGGTTGCCGTTCTTGTCCGAGGTGCAGGCGGTAGCCGCGTTCGGCCTTGCTCATGTCGCTGGGCAGGAGCGGGACGTCGGCGACCAGCTTGCGCGCGAGGAGGAGCAGGTCGAGCGGCGTGCCGTGCTCGAGTTCGAGCTCGAGTTCGCAGATCGGCTCGCTGTGTTCGCCAGCCACGATCTCGCCGACATCGATCATGATCAGGATGCTCGTTTTGCCGTCGGTGGCGTAGCGGCGGGTCTCGCGCCGGAAACGGGTCGAGAACACCGGAACCAGCTCGGGCGCCTGTTGGTCGAGGATCCCGCGCACCTTGGGGTCGTCGATCGCGCTGAAGTCGAACGCGCCGTCGAAGCTCTGTTCCCACTCAGGCCGGCTGCTGAGACCGCCCGTCGACTCGGCCGCGCACTTCACGGTCTGTAGCCAGGTTCTACCCTGGCGGCGGGTACGCACGGCGATCTTCAGCGTTTTCAGCGCGAGGTCTTCGCTGTCGTAGTAGGTATTCTCGAGTGTGACGGCGTTGCCAAGCTTTGGTGCGTCCGCCACGATCGGATGACGGCGCAACATGGGCAGGGCGGAGCGTGGGAGTTCCAGCTTGAGTTCTATTTCGCGGCTCATTGATGACCATGTTTGGTGCATGGTTTTGCACCAGAATTGGGATAATTCCCGATTCTAGCCTTCGCCCGCGAAACTGTCATGCCGCAGATTATTACGTAAATATTTCATTAATATCGAAAACTGCCGTTGGTGAAGCACCACTCAGGCCTCGCCGAAAACCGCCTGCCAGAGCTGTTTGACCGGCTCGGCCGCATCGGCCGCTTCGGCGAGGTCGATGCGCGAAGACAGGCCGTTGAGCCGTTGACGGTGTTGCAGATGGCGCATGTGCCGATAGCTGTCGCCGCATGTCGTGGCCAGCTCGAGCGGTATCAGGCCAAGCCCGCCGGCGATTTTCAGCAGGGCGATGTTGCCGAGGTTGCCGGTCAGGCTCGGATGTTGGCGCGCGTTGCCGAGCACCAGGTACTGAACCAGGAACTCGACGTCGATCAATCCGCCCGCATCGTGCTTGAGATCGAAAAGGCCGCGCTTGCCCGGGTTCGCATCGCGCATCTTGCGGCGCATTGCGACCACTTCGGCACGCAGCGTTGCGGGGTCGCGCTCCTGACACAGGACGTCGCAGCGAATCTGCTCGAATGCGTCGCCGATCGTCCGGTCGCCCGCGGCGAAACGGGCCCGGGTCAGCGCCTGGTGCTCCCATACCCAGGCGCTTTCGAGCTGGTACTTGCGAAAGGCTTCGACAGAGCAGGCCAGCAGGCCCGAGTCTCCGTTCGGGCGCAGCCGAAGATCGGTTTCGAACAGCACCCCGGCCGCGGTCTGGCTCGATAGCCAGGTGTTCAGGCGCTGGGCAAAGCGCGAGTAGAGTTCGAGCGCCTCGGGCGCGTCGTCATCGAACACGAACACGATATCGAGGTCGGAGGCGTAGCCCAGTTCCTTGCCGCCCAGCTTGCCGTACGCGATGACTGCGAAGCGGGGCGTATCGCGGTGGCGGTTTTTGATCTTGCGCCATGCCAGCGGCAGCGCGAGTTCCAGGACCAGGTCGGCCAGTGCCGAAAGGTGGTCGGCGAGCCGCTCGACCGTGAGCTTGCCGGCGATGTCCTGGGTCAGCAGTCTGAATACCTGGGCATGATGTTGTTCGCGCATCATGTCCATCTGATGTTCCATGTCGGGTTCGATCGCGTCGAGATGCTCGGCCAATTCGCTACGAAAGCGTGCCCAGTCGGGCTCCACGTCGAGGTGGCGGTCGTCGAGAAGTTCGTCGAGCAGGATCGGATGGCGGGTCAGATACTGTGCTGCCCAGCGCGAGGCGCCCATCAGGTCGGTCACCCGGCGCAAGGCCTGCGGATACTGTTGCAGCAGGGCAAGGTAGGCGCCGCGGCGGCTGATCGCTTCGAGCAGGTCGAAGCAGCGCGCCAGGGTCTCGTCGGGTCCGGGAGTGTCCGCCGCGGCTTCGATGATGCGCGGAACGAGCGCGTCGAGGCGGCTGCGGCTGCGATTGGGGAGCTGCTGGTAGCGGGCGGAATCGTGAAAGGCGGCGAGACGGCGCGCCGCCGCGGCCGGGTCTGTGTAGCCCAGGCGCGCGAGTTCGGGGTCGACGGTGGTGGCGCCGCCGGCGCTGGTCCACATTTCGTCGAGTGCATGCCGCTCTTCGCTCGGATCGCTGAAGACGTCGACGAAGTGTCGGCTCACCGTGCAGCGATGCGCATCGAGCGCTGCGATGAAAGCGTCGGTAGACGGGTAGGCCATCCCGCGCGCGATGCGCTCGAGATCGTCGTGCCCGGCGGGCAGGTCATGGGTCTGGGCGTCGTCTAGATACTGCAGTCGATGCTCGACCCGGCGTAGGAAATCGTAGGCATTGCTCAGTTCGGAGACCGCGTCGAGGGTCAGGATTCCGCGCTCCGCCAGCAGGCCGAGCACTTTCAGCGTGGGGCGTACCTGCAATTCGCGGTCGCGCCCGCCGCGGATCAACTGAAACACCTGGGCGAGGAATTCGATTTCGCGGATGCCGCCCGGACCGAGCTTGACATTGTGGGCACGGTCGCGCCGCTCCACTTCGCGGCGGATCTGCTGGTGCAGGTCGCGCATCGCGTTGATCGCGCCGAAATCCAGATACTTGCGGAACACGAACGGGCGGGCGATCTTCTCGAGTTCGAGGTGGCGTTCGCCATTGAGTACCCGCGCCTTGATCCACGCGTAACGCTCCCACTCGCGGCCCTGGGTGATGAAGTAGTCTTCGAGCATGTCGAAGGAACACACCAGCGGCCCGGAGTCGCCATTCGGCCGCAGGCGCATGTCCACCCTGAAGACTTGCCCGTGCTCGGTGACTTCCGCAAGCGTCTTGATGATGCGCTTGCCCAGGCGCTCGAAGAACTCGAAGTTGCTGATGACCTTGGCGCCACCGGTGTCGCCGTCCTCCGGGTAGACGAAGATCAGGTCGATGTCGGAAGATACGTTCAGTTCGCGTCCGCCCAGCTTGCCCATGCCCACGATCAGGAGTTCCTGAACCCAGCCGGACTCGGACAGCGGGGCGCCGTGCCGGCGCACCAGGCCTTCGCGCGCGGCGTCATGGGCGAACACGATCGCGGTTTCGGCGAGGAGCGTCATGGTTTCGGTCACTTCGGCCAGGTTGGCGGCGCCCGTGAGGTCGCGCACCATGATGTGGGTGATCACCCAGGTGCGCAGGTGGCGCAGTATGGCCGGCAGCGTGTCCTCGGTGGGCGCGCGTGCTTCGATGAAAGCGCGCATCATGGATGCATCCAGCGGTGTTCCGAGCGTTGCCCGCAACTGGGCTTCGAGCCAGGGGCGGCTGTCGAGCATTCTGGTCAGAAAGCGCGACAGCGTCCGTGCTTGGCTGATCGGGTCAGCGGTTTGTGAGGATTCGCAAGACATGGCGGTTGTTTCCCTGATCCATTGCTAGAATGCGCGACCTGCATGACGCTCCTGGCGTCTGGTGACGCGAGACCGGGTCGCGGACAGTCGTGATTGTAGCGAAGCCGGGGTCCATTCCGATGCAATAAGGTGCGGGTCGAGCGTCTGCAAATGAACAACAATCCACAGCCTGCCGCCGTGCCCGAGGAGCGGGCGCCCGCTTCCGGGCGTGCGCCCGCGGGGCGTGCCGGACGTGTTGTCCTTGCGGCGCTGATCGTCGCGGCCGCGTTGCTGCTGGTCGTTCGCGCTTTGCTCGTTCCGGCCGTGGACCGATTTCGTCCCGACCTGATCGCGATGCTCGAGCGTTCGACCGGGCTGCAGGTGGCGGTGGAGCAACTCTCGGCCGAATGGACAGGGCTGCGCCCGCGCGTGCGCCTGAGCGGCCTCGCCGTTCGCGATCAGCGGGGGGGAGCGGTCTTCAGCCTCGCGGCGGTCGAGGGCACGCTCGCCTGGTCGTCCTTGCTGCGGGCGCGTCCGGTGTTTCACCGGCTCGTCGTGCTTGCCCCCGAGCTCGCGGTGACCCGCACGGCCGCGGGTGAGCTGATCGTGGGCGGGGTGCCGATCGAGTTGGGGCGCGACGAGCGGCGATCCGGGCTTGGCGATTGGTTGTCGCTCCAGCATGAGGTGATCCTGCGTGGTGCCGCGCTGCAATGGGTAGACGAGGCCCGTGGCGCGCCTGCGCTCGAGCTGCGCGGCGTCGAAATGCGTTTGCTCAACCTGCGCGGGCGCCACCGTCTTGGAATCGTGGCCGAACCCCCGCGTGAGCTTGCGGGCAGGTTCGAGGCGCGTGCCGACCTGGTGCGCTCCGCCGGTGAAACCGGCTGGCAGGCGGTGGGTGGTCGGCTGTTCGTCGCGATCGACGATGGGGTGCTCGGTGCGTGGCGACCATGGTTGGATTACCCGGTCCCCGTCGATGGTTTCGGCAACCTGCGTGCCTGGTTCGACATCGACAGGGGGTGGGCGGTCGGTTTCACGAGCCGTTTCGCGCTGGTCCAGGTAAGGACCACACTGGGTGCCGATCTCCCGGAACTCAGCTTGGCCGAGGCCGAGGGGCGCATCGATGTGGCGCACGATGCCGAGACTTCATCGGTGTCGGTACGAGGGCTCAAGCTCGAAGTGGCCGGCCGCGAACCGATCGGCAGCACCGATATCGACTTTGAACGCCGTGGCGAGGCGGGGCGCGAGGGCGGTCGGTTCGCGCTCAACTGGATCGATTTCAGCGCGGTGGCGGCACTCGCCGCCCACCTGCCGCTCGACTCACAGCTGCG